>JALOOJ010000113.1 GCA_025454475.1 Anaerolineae bacterium | reverse complement strand
TACCGCCTGCTGGAGAGCCTTGAGTGGCCGCTCTACTTCCTCACACTTGGACTCCTCGTCTTTACCCTGCTGTTCGGCTCCAGTGAGATCGGCGAGGTGCGGCGGTTCATCTACATCGGTGGAACCTCGATCCAGCCGGCTTTCCCGGCCCTGATTCTGCTCATTGTGAGTCAGGCCGGCCTATTGGCACGCAACGCTCCGTCCCCGCCCGGTCTGGTTGAGGTCCTCGGGTCGTTGGCGCTGACAGGCGTGGCTGCCGTCCTGGTCTTCACGCAGCCTAACCTCAGCACTGCTACTCTCTACGTGGCGACGTGGGTTACGATGATCTTCACCTCGGGAATGAGCCTGGCCTACCTGGCTGGCGCCGGCGTGCTGGGACTGATCGCATTGCCTTTCCTCTGGTCCAACATGGACCCTTACATGCAGAGCCGCGTGCAGAACTTCCTCGATCCCACGCGCGATCCTGGCGCCTACTACAACATCCAGCAAGCGTTGATCGGCATTGGGTCGGGTGGTCTATTGGGCAAAGGTTTCGCCACTGGTACTCAGAGCCAGCTACACTTTCTGCGCGTGCGGCATACGGACTTCATCTTCTCGGTCGTCTGTGAGGAGCTTGGATTCGTGGGCGCCGGTCTGATCCTGCTAGTCTTCGGGCTGCTCCTATGGCGCATTCTGCGCATCGCCGGTAACGCGGAGGATGTCACCGGGCGGCTAATCACGACGGGCGTGGCTACCTACATCTTCTATCAACTGCTGATCAACATCGGGATGAACCTCAACGTCATTCCCGTAGCCGGGCTCCCCATGCCCTTCATCAGCAGCGGTGGCAGTGCGTTGGTCGTGACATTCCTCGGCCTGGGACTGGTGGAGAGCGTCGCGATGCGCCAGCGCCGTCTGGAATTCTGACGAGAACCGTCTATAATCCGTGGGTTAGCCAAGGAGGATCGATATCCATGACGGTACGTGTTCGCTTTGCTCCCAGTCCCACGGGCTATCCGCATATCGGCAACATTCGCACGGTCGTGTTTAACTGGCTCTTCGCCCGCCAGCAACATGGCAAATTCGTCCTGCGCATCGAGGACACCGACCAGGGACGCTTGGTCAGAGACGCCCTGAGGGTCATCGAGGACAGCCTACAGTGGCTGGGGATCGATTGGGACGAGGGCCTGGGCAAGGGTGGCGACTATGGCCCCTACATCCAGTCGCAGCGTCTCCAGATCTACCAGGATAAGGCGGAGGAACTCGTGGCCATGGGCAGGGCCTACCGCTGCAACTGCTCGCAGGAGCGGCTGGACACGATCCGCGATGCAATGCGCGCCGAGGGCAAGACCCCGATGTATGACGGACTTTGCCGCGACAAGCCTGAGGGCGCCGTCGCCAAAGACGAGCCCCACGTCATCCGGCTGAGAGTACCCCGCGAGGGTATGACTACCTTCCATGACGTCCTCCGTGGAGACATCTCCGTCGAAAACGCGCTCCTGGATGATCAGGTCCTGCTGAAGAGCGACGGCTTTCCCACCTATCACTTGGCTGTCGTGATCGACGACCATCTGATGGCCATCAGCCACGTGATGCGGGGTGACGACTGGATCCCCAGCACACCCAAGCGCATTCTGATCTACCAGGCCTTCGGCTGGCAGCCGCCGATCTTCATTCATGTGCCGCTTGTGCTGGGTGCGGATGGCAAGAAGCTGGGCAAACGACACGGCGCGACCGCTGTCGACGAATTCCGGCGCGCAGGCTACCTTCCCGATGCGCTCGTTAACTTCTTGGCTCTCTTGGGCTGGTCGCCCGGTGATGGCGACCAGCAGGAGATCTTCACCCGCGAGGAGCTCATCGCGCGGTTTGACATCAGCCACATCAACCTCGCTCCCGCCGTGTTCTCCTACGACAAGCTCGATTGGCTGAACGGGCAGTATATCCGCAACATGAGCGAGGATGAACTGCTGGACCAGCTTATCCCCTTCTGGCAAGATGCCGGGCTGATCGAGGCGCCGGTGGCGACGGAGATTGTGCCCACCCTCCGGCTCCTGGTACCCCTGGTCCAAGAGCGGCTGAAGACGCTGCGCGACGTGGTCGCGCTCACCGACTTCGTCTTCCAGGAGATCGAGCCCCCGTCTGTGGACGCCCTTACCGGCAAGGGCATGACGGTAGGTGAGAGCTTGGCCGCCATTGTAGCCGTGCAGCGCCTATTCTGCGGGCTTGTGCAGTTCTCTGCCGATGCCATGGAGGAGCCGATGCGCGCGCTTGCGACGGAGCTGCACATCAAGGCGGGTCAGTTGTTTGGCCTCGTGCGCAACGCCGTCACGGGGAAGACCGTGTCGCCGCCCCTCTTTGGAAGTATCCAGGCAATAGGCCGCGAGCGGACGCTCAAGCGGCTGGAGACCGCAGAGCATATATTGCTGCAGCACATCGAGGCCACCGGGAACGTTTGAGGTCGCGCGGCTCGCATATCCGGCGCCCATTCGGGCCGAGCAGGCGCAATCTGGCTAGGCGCGCCGCCCGGGCTGGGCCCAGCCCGGGCACGCGTGTGATGCACCGTGGCCTCGGCGGCGATTCCCATCCGCCTCTGCCGTGATGAGGTATTCCGATTAGCCCCCTTCGGCTCTGTTCATCAGAGGGCCGAGCCCGGCATAGACTTGCCCCCACTCCTTCATCGAGAGGGTTTCGGGCCGCCGGGTAGAATCGATGTCCTGTCGCCGCAACGCCTCCACAACTGCCTGAGGATCGAGTGCCAGATCCGCCGAGAGCGAGTTCCGGAGCTGCTTCCGGCGCTGCGCGAAGCCGGCCCGCACTATCTGGAAGAACCGGCGTACATCCTCAACAGGGAAGAGCGGCTTCTCATACGTGGCGATGCGGACAACGGCCGACTCGACTTTCGGTGGTGGGAAAAAGGCTCCCCGCCGCAGTCGTAGGCACAGCTCGGGTCTGCCGTAGAACTGCACGCTGACCGCCAGAAGGCTCATACCGCCCGGCTGCGCGACGATGCGCTCAGCCACCTCACGCTGGACCGTCAGCGCCATATACGCAGGACGCACTCGCGCCTCAAGAAGATGGCGCACCACGGCATTCGTGATGTAGTAGGGCAAGTTAGCCACGACATGATAGTGTGGCAAGCGCAGTCCCCACAGCGGCCTCGCCGAATTGCCGAGCTCGGCCGACAGCAACGTGACTGGGTCGAGCAAGAGGATATCGCCATGGACGATGCGCACATTGGGGAAGGCTGCCGTCTCTGCGCTAAGGACGTCCAGCAGTGCGAGGTCGGTTTCAACAGCGATCACGGCTCCGGCTCGCGAGGCCAATGCCGCCGTAAGCGTGCCAACGCCAGCGCCGACCTCCAGCACCGTGTCATCAGTCGTCAGACCGGCACAGTCTGCGATCCGAGCCGGCGCTGTTGGGTCTACGAGGAAGTTCTGGCCCAGCGATTTGCGCGGACGAAGGTCGTGACGGCCAAGCAACTCGCGAGGATCGGACATCACGGCCCGGTGTAGTTGATGTGATCGGGAACCGGCGTCAGCAAGTAGACGTCGACCCAGCGGTACCACAGCTTGAGGTTGGCATCACTGTAACCCAGATCGATGCGTTTCCCCTTGATGGCGCCGCCGGTGTCGCCGGCATAGCCAACACCATACCCCGGTACATAGACCTCACTCCGGAGAGGGATCACGGTGGGATCGACGGCGACGATCCCGTCGCGCATCTGGATACCGGTGGCCGTGCGACCGTAGTAGGCAGAGCTGCTCGAGACCCCGGCGGTGCCCGCGCTATACGATGTAGCCAGCATCCGCAGCACACGCCAATAGTCTACCGGGCCGGCTTCGGTCTGGAGGGTCCGCACAACGATCTTCGTGCCATAGCCCATCACCCGATTCTTGGGTGCCAGGATCATGCTCTCGCCTTCAACGCGGCGCTCGATGACCTGACCATTCTCATAGCGCAGACGGATACGCCGCTCCAGAACGCCGGGCTCGCCCTCCTGCAGCAGACCCTGGGTGTCGATCTCCGAGTCGGGATCCGGCTGCCACTCGGACTGGAAGGGGACGGGGCTCTGCTCAACGATCACGGCTTCGGTGACCCGGAACACCTCAATGGCGGTACCCGTCTCGCTGCCCTCGTCAAGCGACGCCTCCAGCGCTGGTACCGTGTAATCCTGCCCATTGATCGTCACGCCCAGGTCGGCAAGCACCTCACCCACGCGGCTGCGGTGAGTGCGCGTCCTCAGTGTGTGTCCATCCACCAGGATGGAGACCGGAATCGAGCGGGAGAGGCTGATGTGAAGCCCTGAGATCAGAGGCGTTGCCGGGTCAGGGGAAATGCGGTCGGCGCGATAGAGCTTGATGCCGGCATCGAGAATCGCCTCGCCGACAGTCGCTGCATGCGAGGAAAGATCCGTCCTTACCCCGCCCTGCTCCAGCACTACTGTCTTGGCACGGTCAACCTTGATGCGCAGCCGTGTATCTCTGGGATCAGTAACCATCGGCGCCTGCAGCGTTACGCGGTCTTGGTAATCTAGCGCGACCCCTGCCTGCGCCAGGAGATCGGCGGGCGCCTCGTCATGCGCGTAGAGCAACAACTCGCGGCCATCGACGACAATGACGACAGGCCGGGCATGGTCGATCTGGATCTCCATACCCGGGGCGAGTGCCAGAGCCGGATCCGGCGAGACCCAGTCTTCAGGGCGCAGGCTGATGCCCAGATCGGCGAACAGCGTCGCGACCGTGGGCTGGTGGGTGGATAGGGAAGAAGACACGCCATCGACAACCAGGATTACCGGCACCAATGTCGCCCGGTACCCCGCTGCAAGCGCTATCAGGGCAGACAGCGACAGTAGGACCGCAACCCACCGCTGCCCCCAGCGCCAACTCGCGCTTTCGGCTTTCAGACCGTCCTCCTTGGGACACAACGGGAGTTACGATACTCCCGACCGCCACACCCTGGACGATGGCCGAAGCGTACTGAGGATTAGGCAGCCCTGCGGCACCCGAAGTGATCCCCTTACCGTTGCTTCCTTCCGGACCTGGCGGGGTTCGGAGGTCTCCGCCGCGCAGGACCCAAGCCTCAGTACGCGTCGATCATCGTCCGATCGCTCGATCGCTCGATCGTGAGGATTCGCTGCCCTCACGATGCGATACTGACATCCAGATGGTATCGGAAAGGGATGGATTGTCAAGCACTGCGGTTGCCCGATGCCGACTTCACGTCTACAATGGCACCAACCTGGATAGCCCAGATTGCCCGGAATGAGGGGAACGATGACCGTCGCAGAATACGCTCGGCGCATTGTCAGCAACATCGAACAGGTCATCATCGGCAAGCACGCGCAGGTTGAGCTGCTCATGGTTGCACTGCTCTGTCAGGGTCACGTGCTGGTGGAGGATGTGCCAGGAACCGGAAAAACGATGTTGGCGCGTGCCGCGGCGGCGAGCCTGGGTCTAACCTTCGGTCGGCTACAGTGCACGCCCGATCTCCTTCCCAACGACATCACTGGTGTGGAGATCTACAACCAGCAGGAAAGCCGGTTCGAGTTCCAGCCCGGGCCGGTTTTCGTTAACATCCTCTTGGCGGACGAGATCAACCGCGCCACGCCGCGGACGCAGGCGGCGCTGCTGGAGGCGATGCAGGAAGGACAGGTGACGACCGCCGGGACCACGCGCGCCCTACCAACGCCATTCCTGGTACTTGCCACCCAGAATCCCATCGAGTACGAGGGGACCTTTCCACTTCCAGAGGCCCAGCTTGACCGGTTCCTTATGAAGATCGCGCTGGGCTATCCCGAGGAAAGCGACGAGATCTCCGTCCTGCGCAGCCAGCGCAAGCGGCATCCGATCGAGGGCTTGGCCCAAGCGGCCGCAGGAGATGAACTGCTGGCGCTGCATGACGTGATCACGGATGTGCACGTGGACGAGTCCGTGGAGCGCTATATCCTGAGTGTCGTGCGCGCTACTCGGGCCCATCCGGACATTGCGCTAGGTGCGAGCCCAAGGGGGTCGCTCGCTCTCTACAAGACCGCCCAGGCATGGGCAATGCTGCGCGGTAGAGACTATGTGATCCCCGACGACATCAAGATGCTCGCGCCACTAACAATCAGCCACCGGCTGATCCTCAGACCGGAAAGCCATCTTCGCGGACGGACGGCGCAGAGCATCATCGCGGAGATCCTGGAGCGCACGACGCTACGGCTGGATCCGGCGTCTGAGCCGCGAGGACGTGACAGGATCCGCGGTGGACCAGCGGATTCGTAGCCGGCGTCTAGCACGATGTGACCAACTTAATCCCGATTCTGGTTGGACTGTTTCTCCTGGCAGCGCTGTTGCGCATCGACACCTACTTCAGCCTCGTCTATCTTCTCGCGGTTGCCTATCTCCTCGGACGAGCCTGGTCTCGGCAGAGCGCGCGCCAGTTGCGGACCGAGCGTAGGCTCGTGAGTCGCGCCTTTCCCGGTGAGAACATCGCGGTCGAGCTGCGAGTGCGCAACGACGGCTGGCTCCCGGTGCCCTGGGTCGAGATGCACGATTCTCTACCCGTCGACATGATCACCCCTCCCTATTTCCGCCGTGTGCTCTCTCTGCTACCCCACCAAGAGCGTCGGTTCAGCTATGACCTGACGGCCCAGAAACGTGGCTATTACGCGATTGGCCCGATGGTGTGGCATACCGGCGATCTCCTGGGATTCTCCCCTCAGCAGGTGAGCGAGCACAAGCCTGAGACTATTATCGTGTATCCTCGTGTCGTCCCTCTGCAGAGGCTCGGGCTTCCGACTCACTCGCCCTTAGCCTCGCTTCCGGCGCCGGCACCGCTGTTCGACGACCCGACGCGGGTCATCGGCGTCCGTGACTACCAGACTGGCGACTCGCCGCGCCGCATTCACTGGACGGCAAGTGCAGGCGCCGGCAAGCTGCTGGTCAAGCGCTACCAGCCGGCGATTGCCCGTGACACCCTCATCTGCCTCGACATGGATCAGGGCAGCTATGCTTTCCAGCGGCTCTATGTCGCGTCGGAGTTGGCTGTGATCATCGCTGCCTCGCTCGCCAGCCACATCGTGCTCCGGGAAAACTTGGCAGTCGGCCTGTCCGTCATAGCTCACGACCCGCTCCAGGAAAAGGTCACGAAGTTATCCGTACCTGCTCGTCGCGGGCGAGACAGCCTGATGGGCATCCTCGAACTCCTCGCGCGCGCACAGACCTACCCTCATGGGTCGACTCCTGAGCAGGTTCCCCCCGACTGTGGGGCCCCCGACTGTGGGGCTCTGTCCCTTGCGGATTTCCTGCGCCAGGAGAGTGTTGGACTCCCCTGGGGCTCGACCATCATCGTGATCACCGGCTCCGAGATCGACGCAGTCTATACGACGCTGCTCTTTCTGCGCCAGCAAGGATTCGCGACCGCCTTGGTCCTGGTGATGCCCGCGCAAGCCCTCGGAGGCCTGCAGGCCCCGCTGCATCTTCCGGCTTCCGAGCCGCTGCTGCCGGCTTCCGAGCCGCTGCTGCCCGTGTATCAGGTGTGGCGAGAAGACGACCTGGAGACACTGTGACAGACAGCACAGACCGTGGGGCTCGCGGGCAGCACATCGTAGTTCGCGAGACCGACACCTATAGAGGCCAGCCCCAGGACAAGCCCACGCCGGACGCTTCTTCTCCGTGGGTGCGCACCGTCTTTCAGCCCATCGCCGTGGGCGCTCTCACTGCGTGCGTCGTATGGCCCATCGCGCAGGCCGTTGCGCCCAGCCTACCGGGGAGCCCCGTCGCGCACCTGGCGATCATTCCCGTCATGATGTCGCTCACCGGGTTCACCACCCAACGCGCCGCGCTGCGACGGTTCCACAGCAGTGCGGACAGGACGCGGTTCAAGATCATTGAGCTCGGAGTGACGTTCCTGGTCGTGAAGCTGGCCTCGCTCTTGACCAACTCGCCGCAGGAGTTGCTCGGCGCGGCACGCAGCTGGACCGTGAACCCCTTCACCTTCTTTGATGTCACTACCATCGTGACCTACGCCGTTGGTGTTGCGGCGTGGTGGATGGCAGGCCAAACGGCCCAGGACCTGGACGCGATTGCTGACCCAACGCTGTACGCAGGTGAGACGGAGCCGACTACGCGCCTGGTGAACCGCTATCTCTTCGGCGGGATCGCGCTGCTGGTGTCAGCCTCCATCACGCGAGTGAGTCTGACGCAGCTTATCGAGATGGACAACCCCAGAATACGGAGTCCAATCCTGAGCGCCCTGATCTACTTCTTTGTGGGCTTGGCCCTGCTGGGTCAGGTCCAGTACGCTCGGTTGTCGGGGATCTGGCGTCGCGAAAAGGTGATGACTCCCCAGCACCTTCCTACCACGTGGGTGCGCTACACGCTCCTGTTCATTGGGCTGGCATCCCTGATCGCGTTTGCACTGCCCACCGGGTACACCATCAGCTTCATGGACCTCGTGGCGACCACGATCTATATGATCAGCCAGATCGTCGCACTGCTATATATGCTCATCCTGTTGCCACTTGTGTGGCTGCTTTCGCTGCTAACAGGCAGGGAGTCCACCTACGTGCCTCCTGAGCCCTTGAGCACACCGTTCGGGCCACCACCGCCTGCCGCGGCTGGCGATTCGGGGAGTGAATGGCCCGCGATTGTCCGCTCGATCGTCTTCTGGGTAGTGTCGACAGGCGTCGTCGTGATGCTTATCCGCGGCTATGTCCAGGATCGGCCGGAGTTGCTACGCTCCATCAGTCGGCTGGCACCCTGGCGGGTGTTGTGTGCCGTGGGGCGTGCCATCTGGGAATGGCTGCGCGGCGTGCGCCGTGAGCTTGAGCAAGCGGTGCCGGCACTGGCCCGGCGGCTTCGCCGTCGGCAGTCGCGCACAGTCCTGCACCAGCGCACCGGCAGGCGGACACCCCGTGACCAGGTTCTGGAACACTACCTGGTCACGCTTGAGCGCGCGAGAGAGGCAGGATGGCCGAGACGCAGCTCCCAAACCCCTCGCGAGTACGAGGTGGCGCTATCAGCGCACTTGGTCGAGGGACAGGATGCGATGGCGCGCCTAACCGATGCATTCGTTCTGGCGCGCTACAGCACCCATCCTATCACGCCCCAGGAAAGCGCTGCCCAGCAGGAAAACGCCACTCAGGTCCTTCGAGAGCTGCGGAAACCGGACAAACGCTAGTGTCGTTAGGGCGCGCCGATTGTGGGCGGCTCGGCTTACGGCGCGACCGTTCCCTCACTGATCGACCAGAATGTCTCGCCCTGAGCGTCGATACCGTACTGCTCAGCCACAGTCGTGCCCTCACAGTCCTGGACCATCAGGTCGATCGTGCCCGGTTCGATGAAGAAGACGCGCGTCTCGTCCACACCCAGCACCTCGTGGCTGCCCATACGGTCATCTCCCCACGTGTCGCTGGATTCTAGGGAAACGAAGACGTAGCAGATATCTTGGCCGATGTCGTTGGTCATTCGCAGGGGGACGAGGCCAGGCGCGGATATTACGACGTATTGTGCAGTGTCGAACTTCCAGGCGCTCGTGAGGATCGCACGATCACAAGCTCGGGCCAGCAGATCGTAGGATCCCTGCGCAACCACGAACTCGCGCTCCTGGCCTGACGGAATCGTCTCGTCGGACGCCAGCCAGTCATCGCCCCACGAATCAGCATCAGCCGGTGAGATGTAGACAAAGCATACCTCGTAAGGCGACTCGTTCGCCAGGGTCACCGAGAACTGATCGACGAGCAGGGGGTCCGCATCTGGCTTAGCTGTCGCAGTAGCAGCTTCCTCTGGCGGTGATGTCGGCGACGACGGCACAGACTGCTCTGTGGAGGTAGGGCGTGCCGAATCCGGCGTCCCGCTTCCGAAAGGCGTCTCCGTTGGAGACCGCATACCCTCAATAATCGGGCGCCCGATGATATAACCACCACACGTCAAGGCAATGCACAGCAAGGCCGCGCCTACGATGCCCACCCAGTACCCCTTACGGCGCCCGGCTACAGGACGGGAAAGTGGCATCCCAGAGCCGGCTTCTGTGCCGCTCTGCATGGCTGCCGGGCCGCCTGACCCGGCAGGTGACGGCCCAAGCATGGCCCCCCTCCCTTCACTGCGCGGAGTTTGCCCTGACGGAAACCCTCCCCCTGTCTGTGGAGCCCGCGTCGTCTGCATGGCTCTCACCCCCGCTGACTGTGGGGCCCCCGACTGTGGGGCTGGCGCCATCCGCGTCTGCGGCAACTGGGCGAGATCAGGTGCGGGTAACGGCCCCGACACAAGCACCTCCAGCATCTGGCGCGCCGTCTGCCAGCGCTCACTGACCGACAATGCCAGTGCCTTCATCACCAGCGACTCCGCCCGAGGGCTCACGGCGGGCGCAAGCCTGCGCAGAGGCACGAACTGCTCGGGCATGGCCATACGCTCTGTTGCGGTGGGTGGCGCTTGTCCCGTCAGCAGGTGGTACAGCGTAGCACCCAGGCTGTAGACATCACTTGCAGGACCGGTATGGTCCTTTGCTGCACCATATTGCTCGGGCGGTGCATACTCCGGCGTACCCATCCCGCGCATCGCGGTGCGCGTCCGCGGGTCGTTGGGATCCCACAGTTTCACCAGTCCGAAGTCGACCAGCATCACGGTACCGTCGGACTTGAGGATTATGTTCTGGGGCTTGATATCGCGGTGCACCACGCCATGCGTATGACAGTAGTCCAGAGCCCCCAGAAGCTGACGCCCCCAGTCAAGAACCTTCGACTCGGGCTGTGCCCCTTCCCGGATGACCACATCCGCCAGGCTGCGCCCCTCAACGAAGTCCATCACCAGGTAGTCCCGGTCATTCTCCTCAAAGAAGTCCGTGACCCGCACCAGATTGGGATGGTTAAGCCTGGCAAGTACGCCTGCCTCCTGCTCAAACTGCGCACGTAGCTCCGCCAACATCGCCGCATCAAGTCCTGGCTGCGGCAGCAGCTCCTTGAGCGCTACAGGCACCTTGAGACGCAGGTCCCAGGCCCGATACACCGAGCCCATTCCGCCCTGGCCCAGCAGCTTTACGATGCGGTAGCGCTCTTGTGCAACACTCCCTGTCTCCAGCATGTCTCCCCCCGTCAAGGCCTTCCAACGCCCGCGTCCGTACGCGAGCGTTCCGGAGTCGAATACTACATAAGCCAGCGAACGGGCAGCGTCTCGATCGCTGGTGCAGCCAAAACCATCGCGGGTTCCACCGCCGACCGTGGCGCCACCGCCGACCGTGGCGTCATTCCAGGCAGCCCAGCGCCCTGCGTTGACGCTGAGATTTCGTCGATGTAGATCGTGCCCTTAGATGCATTCGCGGCAGGGCGATCCAGGACCAAAGCATAGAACTGCACCGGGTAATCTATGGCCCCGTTATCGGGTCCACCGATGCGGCCTGACGGCCAAGGCTGTCCCGGCGCCAACCGCCCCGACAATATCTGCCATCCTGCGGCACCAATGGTCCCCATGTGCACGGACCAGATCTCGCCCTGCGCGTCTTTGATCCAGAGGTTCAGGTACTGGCCCGAGCCATCACCATAGACCCAAGCAGAAAGCGTGTCGGGCTGCCCCGCAATCGCCTGTGGCTGGACAAACACAACATAGTCGTCGGCCACATCGGGGAACTCGTAGGTGAGTTTCGCCGAATACCCGCCCTGCTTTACCTGCTCCTGCGTCTGTGTCAATTCACCATAGGGCTGATCGCCGCGTCTCCACACACCCCACGTCTCGAAACTCACCACTGCGCCTCCAGCGACCGGTGCCGCAGCTGTCGGTGATGCAACTGCCGTGGGCGCGTCAGTTGCGGGCACTGGCGTAACCGTTGGACCTACGGTTGGTGATGGTACGGCCGTCGACGAGGGCGTCCAGGTCGGCGAAGGAGAAGGCGCCACAGTCGGCGAAGGCGCCACAGTCGACGAAGGCGTCAGAGTCGGCGAGGGAGAAGGTGCTACCGTAGCTTTCGCCCCTCCGGCGACCGCGTCTATCGGTCGGGTTGTGGGCGAGGGCTGCGGCGGAGTTGCCGTCGCAGTGGGCGGCGGCAATATCTCGGGCGGAGGCAGCAGCGAGGCAGTGGGAGCCACCACCTCATCCTGCACACCTGCATCAGTCGGTACAGCGACGCCAAGCCACGGGGTCCACCGTGTAGGCAGCCCCAGATCCACGATACCCGCAAAGGCCAGTGCGACCAAGGCCGTGCCGGCAACCAATAGCAGCGCAACCACGATCCCGATAGGCATCCACAACCAGATGCGCCGCCGACCGCGATCTTCGCCTTTGGCGCCTCGCGCCTCCCACGCCCGCCCCGCACCGAGCGTCCGCCCAGTACCGGGCGACGCAGTCGGTAGCACGGCTGTGTGATCCCTTCCGGATGCTCCGTTACCCAGCACGGACGTGCTCTCCGGTCCCCAACCCCGAACGTCGATCCCCAGGGCACGCGCCATCTCGGCGGCCGAACCCCACCGGCGACTCCGGGGCAGCTCCATAGCGCGCTCGATCGCCGCAGCCAGTTGCGGGGAGATCTCTCGGACGATCGAGCGGAGTGGCACAAACTCCTCCGGCGCGGCAACCCGAAGCGTCGCCGACGGGGGGACCCGCCCGGTGAGTGTATGATAGAGCGTAGCCCCCAGGCTATAGAGGTCACTGCGCGGCTCGGTGTGACCGGCCGATAGCTCATACTGCTCAGGAGGCGAGTAATGGGGCGTACCGACGCCCCTGACCGCCGTCCGCGTGCTGGGATCGTTGGGGTTCCAGAGTTTTACCAACCCGAAGTCGACCAACACAGTTGCGCCATCGGGTCGGATAATGATGTTCTGCGGTTTGATGTCGCGGTGGATCACGCCCTGGTCATGGCAGTACGAGAGCGCTTCCAGCAGTTGGCCTGCCCAGATCACTGCCTGAGACTCCGGCACGGGACCCAGTCGCTCAATACGGTCAGCGAGGCTCTCACCCTCGACGTACTTCATCACCAGGTAGACGCTAAGCCCTTCTGACGGCAACCCTTCCTGGAAGTAGTCGGTGACCCCAACCAGATGGGGATGACTCAGGCGTGCCAGGACCGTTGCCTCCGCCTGGAATTGTGCTCGCAGGTTGCCAAGTAACGCCGGGTCGGCATCCGCAGGCGCCACCATTTCCTTCAGGGCCACAGGAATGCTCAGGCGCATGTCCCAGGCCCGGTACACGGCACCCATGCCGCCCTTGCCAAGCTGCGCCACTACCCGGTAACGGTCCTGCAGTACATCCCCTGGACTTACCATCGGCTGGGCTCTTCTTTGCCTGAACCTGGGGCTATCTGGCCTTCTGGGCAATCTGGACGACAATCGTCGTGATGTTGTCAAAGCCACCAGCTTGCTTGGCGAGATCCGTCAGCCTGTCGCATGTGGCCTGCGGGGATCCGGAATCACGCCACACCTGCCAGATGACATCATCCATCACCAGATCGCTGAGCCCGTCCGAGCAGAGCAGCACAGCCTCGCCCGGTGCGAGTACCACACTGAAAAGATCCATTGCCAAATCCGCGTTGTCACCAATCACGCGATAGATCACCGACTTCTGAGGGTGGTGACGCGCCTCATCGGGGGTTAGCTGTCCAATCTCCACCAGGCGCTGCAC
>JALOOJ010000280.1 GCA_025454475.1 Anaerolineae bacterium | reverse complement strand
TAACGACTTCAGTCGTTCCGATGCCTCAGCAGGCGTGCCCAGCAGACTGGGCGGTGGCAGAACCGCTGAAGCGGTTACTACGAACCATTTGGCCTAAGCTCTAGTGGCCAGTTAGGCTGACGTCTGAGTTCGTAGTAACGACTTCAGTCGTTCCGATGCCTCAACAGGCGCTAGCAGAACCGCTGAAGCGGTTACTACGAACCAACCTACCTGCGTATGAGTGCTTAGCTAAGCTGACGTCTGCAATTCGTAGGTGCAGCTTCAGCCGTTCCGGCGCCTCAGCAGGCGCGCCCAGCAGACTGGGCGGTGGCGGAACCGCTAAAGCGGTTACTACGAACCAAGCTAACTGAGTACTAGTGCCCGTGTTCGACGCTCTCGTGACACGCCGCGGCGCCGCGCAGCCCGCCGTCGAGGTACTGCGTGACGGCCTCGCGCACCGTGCCAGCGGCTCCCGTCGCGGGCTCGATCCCATACTGATTGAAGAACGCCACGGCCCTGCCGCCCATACCACCGCTCAACATCACGCTTGCGTTCAGGCTGTGGATGAAGGCGGGTACCTGCCCCGGCTCGTGATTCGGGAAAAACGGGTTGGCAACCGTCTCTACCCCCAGAATGTCCTGACCCTCCACCTCCACTACGGCGAAGTAGGGACAACGCCCGAAGTGCGGGCTGATGGGGGCGTCAAGGCCCTGGTCGGTGCCAACCGAGACAGCGATTTTCGTGGTCACAACAGCTCCTTTGACTTGACTGGTTGAGCGATGGTCTTGAGACCCTAGTGTCCGTGGCCTCGGCCTCTGCCGAAGACCACGTGGTCAGGCCCTGCAACATCCAGAGCTTCCAGATGCCCGGCCTGGAACGCTTCCACCACCTCCTGGACCGTCCCACCCACCAGTCGATAGGCGGGGATGCCCGCGGCCTGGATCACGCGAAAGGCGTTGGGTCCAAGGCTCGGCGCGATGACGGCCCCTACCCCGTGCTGGACCACCGTCTGCGCCGCCTGAACCCCCGCGCCGCCGGACGCGCCGATTGCCGCATTGGGCAGCGCCTCAAAGGCCAGTGTGTCGGGATCGACAAAGATGAACGTCGGGCAGCGCCCAAAGACAGCGCTGGTGGGTGCGTCCAGGTCCGCACCGTTGGCAGGAATGACAATTCGCATCGGAGTCTCCCTTTCGCTAGGTATTGGCTCTTCAGGGCCCTGCTCACCTGCTGGGGTCAGGTCATCGTGGAGGGCCAGGACATACTCGATCACCTGCTGCGTTCCGCGCAGATGCTCGACACAACAGCGGAGCACTTCCTGCCCCAGCGGCGTCAGCGCGTAGACCCGCCGCGGTGGCCCTTGTGTCTCTGCCTCGTCGCGGGTGGACGCCACCCAACCGTCGACCTCCATCTCGCGAAGCGCGCGGTAGATCACGGTTGGCGCTAGGAACTCCAGCCCGAACTCAGGCATTCGCGACAGCAGCGTGTAGCCGTGCGCCGGGGCCTGCTTGAGCAGCAGCAACAGCGCCGGATCCAGGAACTGCCCGATCCGTCGATCGCACCCGTGACCGCCACAATGACGCTGCAGATTCCACATCGTCCACCTCCGCGCATAGGATACCAGCTAGTGACGAATTGTCAATAGGTAGCACCGCATCCGTGTCTTCGGAAGGCGCAGACCGTCGCAAGGTGCACAAAAAGGGCGCGGGTTTCGTGCCTTCGCAGCACGAAGCTCGCGCCCAACACCAGACGCCCAGGTCGAAGCTACTCGCCGCCTTCGTCCTTGCCCTTGCCCAACAGCGCGTCCAGCCGCGCCTGGATCGCGCTAAGCTGTACGCCAAGCCGGCTCGCGTGCGCCTTGAGATCCGCCACTTCCTGCACTTCGTCGTAGGGCGGCCGCACAGGAGTGCCGTCGAAAGGGCCCCAGCGCGCCCACAGCGGCAGGCCCGTCGCGTGGAACCAGTTGCGGTACCCACGCCGACCGCCTCCCCAGGCGCGCCACGCACCCCGCCCCATCCTGGGGCCCGGCACGTCGCACCCTGGAGCATTGCTCCCCGAGCAGTACCCAACGCCACGTCCAGTCATCGGCCCTTCTCCATAGGGGCCACTTCTATCGCCTCTCGGCATATGTCACCTCCACGTGTGAGTTCCCGTCATTCCAGCGCTATGCAGAGCCCGTCACCAGCGGCGCCGCCCACGGCCGGCACCACGCCCGGCGCCGCGACCCCGCCTTCCGAGCCCGAGCGACCAACCGGCAAGCCGCCCGAGGAATCCCCCGAACGGACGCTGCCGAAGCCCTGCAAGCCCATAGGGTTGCCCCTGATCAGGCCTGGCAACGGCGCAATAGCCGTCACCCCGCCCCGTCAGAGGTCCTTCTCCTTGCGGTCCAGTCCCGTCAAACCTTGGCATACTCTCACCTCCCTTCCACGTTCACGCTATGCCCGACCATTCGAGCGCTCGTATGCCTCCAACAGCCGATCGATCGCGGCGCGGCTCTCGCGCAGATGCGCCATCCAGTCATGCAGAAGTTGCCTACCTTCAAGCGTCAGGGCGTAGACCCGTCGCGGGGGGCCTTGCGTCTGCGAAGTCTCCCAGTCCGAGGAGACCCATCCGGCCCCCTCCAGGCCCTGGAGCGCGCGGTAGACACGCCGCAGCGGCACACTCTCGAGTCCAAACTCGGCCAACTGCTCGCTCAGCCCGTAGCCGTGTGTGGCGCCCTGCTGCAGCGAACAGAGCAGCGCAGGCTCCAGCAGGTGATCAGCGCGCCCGTAGCCGGCGCCCCTCCCTCCTCCGCCTCTATGTCCGTGCCGTCCGTGCATGTCACAACCCCTCCTCTCAACCGACGTCTAAAGTATAGCAGACTATAGTCACTATGTCAATAGTCAAAGACATAATAGTTCGGGATGGAGGTTGTACTGGGGGATGCACGGGGCGGTCGCTGCTGCGACGGTGCCCGCCCCGTCTCACAGGCGGCGCAGCCGGCACCCTAAGGGCGGCATGCCGAGCGATCGGTTAACCTGGCTCGCAGTAACCGCCTCAGCGGTTCTGCTACCGCCCAGTCTGGTGGTCGCGCCAGCGTAGGCACCGGAACGGCTCAGGTCGCACCTACGAACCGCAAACGTCAGCTCAGCGAAGCACTATATCGCCTGGGACAGACCCATCAACAGCATGAAACCCAACACGAAGCCGAAGGTTGCCTCGTGCTCAAAGCCGTGGCTGTGACTCTCGGGAATCAGCTCGTCGGACACGACGTAGAGCATCGCCCCACCCGCGAACGCCAGGCTAAACGGCAGAATCTCACGGAAGAAGGCGATGAAGACCGCGCCGACAAGGGCAGCCACGGGCTCAACAAGGCCGGAGCCGAAGGTCCACGCCAGATAGCGGCGGCGCGACATGCCGCAGGCCCGGAAAGGCGCGGCGATGGCCACGCCCTCCGGGATGTTGTGCAGCGCGAGCGCCAGAGCCAATAGGAGGCCAAGGCGCGGCTGCGCCGAGTACGCCGTGCCGACGGCCAGGCCCTCAGGCAGATTGTGCAGCGTCAGGGCGGAGAAGAGCATAACGCCGCGGCGGTAGGCGATCGGGTTGACACACGTGAAGCCCAGCGCCTCGTGCTCGTGGGGCAACAGGCGGTCGAAGGCGTGGAGAACGGCGGCGCCCGCAGCCACGCCCAGCAGCGCAACCGCTGTGCTGCCCTGAGTGAGGGACTCGTGGACGAGGCCCATCGTCGCAACCGCGGTCATCACGCCGGCGGCAAAGCCGATCAGGCTGTCGTAGAGGCGCAGGTCCAGCTTGGGGAAGAGGGCGACGAGCAGGCCGCCCAGGCCCGTGGCCAGGCCGGCAAGCAAGCTCAGAAGAACGGCGTTCAGGATGTCCATACGCGAGGGCGCCTCACTTTGGCCGGCTCAAGGAGCAGGCACTGCCTTCTGAGGGCGATCACCCTATGAGGGCAACCCTTCTGAGGGTGAGGGCAACCCTTCTGAGGGCAACCCTTCTGAGGGCAACCGCCTACTCGGGACGCAACGGGGGCCCTGACGGGTCCCCGTTCTCCGTGTGTCCGAGAGCACTTGCGGGGTTCAGCCGAACTGCGTCTCGACCGTGATCGCCGGGGGAGTCTCGAGCGAGCGCTTCACGGCGCACAGCTCGGCCGAGCGGATCAGGGCCGCCTCGTACTTCCTGGGGAAGCTCGCCGGCACGTGGATTGTCAGGCTCACCTTGCTGACCAGGTGCGTGGCGGGGTCAGTCTCGACCGTCTGAGTGAGGTAGACATCGTTGGCCGAGAGGCCATGTTGCTGGCAGAAGCTCAGCACGTAGATGCCCGCACAGGTGCCCATCGACGCCAGAAAGAGCTCGAACGGCGTTGGTGCAGACCCCTCACCCCCTCCACGCACCGGTTGGTCCGTGCGGATCACCATATCGCCGACCTGCGCGTCAACACGCGCGCCACCCGGGAATGTGATCATGAACTCTCGTGCCATACTCAATCTCCTTATCAGTCACATTGCGAAGTCGGTGCCATTCTACCACCGACGCCCGCAGGCGCACGTCGCCGCCAGCCTGGGACTCGAGCGCTGATACCTTCCTGATAGTTTCCTGATACCTGTCGTGTACGCTCAGAATGGAGTGGGCAGTGCGTCACAGGTACCCCAGAGGAGGTTGGCCATGTCTCGCCGTCATTGGATCGCGTTGGTCGCGGTTGTGTTCACACTCGTGGCGGGGTGTCAGCGAGCGCCACAGAAGGTTCTGCTCATCGCGCCGGAGTATTCATCGGACTTGGAGCTGATGCTGACCAAGGAGATCAACGTGATGATCAGCATGCTTGAGGACGCTGGCTATGAGGCTGTCCTGACGACGGTCTCGGGGAAACCCCTGCAGCCCCTTTCCAACGCCAACTTGACCGTGGTCCCGGATCTGAAGTCGGCTGATGTCGTGCTCGAAGACTACGCGGGTTTTATGTTCCCGTGCATGGGGGTACCGTTCACCCCACCGTGGCCACCGGCTGAGCATCTTGAGATGGCCCGGGCAGCGGCCGCTTCGGGGAAGCCGATAGCCGCGCAGCTGGGTGGCGTGATCCTGTTGGGCAAAGCCGGGGTCCTGGACGGCAAGCAGTACGCGCTTTACGGCGAGGTCGTTGGCCTGATGCCCGAGGGCATCGTCAAGAGTGTCAACGGCGACGGCGTGATCCAGGACGGGAACATCATCACGTCCGGCATCTGCCCGCTCATAGAGACGATGGCGGGAATGACGGACGGGACGCCTGAGCTTGTCCGGCAGTTCGTAGCTGCACTCGACGCCCAGCGCTGAGACCATACCACGCCCTCGCAGGGTGCGGAGACCCTGCGAGGGCGTCTGTTGTCCGTGGGGCGCCATTGCTGCCGCGCCCGCCGGCATCACATGCCGATGCCACGCGCGTACAGCAGGTAGATCCCGACGATGTAGACGATGATGAGGAACAGCGCGTCCACTTCGATGAAGAGCACGCGGCGCTCCAGGCGCGCCAGATTCCCGATCAGGCCCAGGCACACCATCAGCAGCCCGAGCAGCCCCGCAAGCGCAAACCCCGGATCGATGACCTGGAGGAACCGCCCATCGCGATAGAAGAGGTCGACCATCGCCAGTGCGAAAATGTTGAACACGTTGCTGCCGAACAGGTTCCCCACGGCCAGGTCAAAAGCACCCATGCGGACCGCCATGAGGGTAGCGACCGTCTCCGGCAGCGAGGTCACGAACGCCACAAGCACGACACCGACGATGCCCGTCCCCAGGCCAGTGATCTCCGCGATGTGGGCGCTCGACGAGACCATGTAGGGCACCGCCAGCGCGAGCACGATCGCGGCGCCGACGAAGCCTACCACGGCGCGCCCCAGGCCAAGCGTGCCCGCCTGCACGGCGACCTCGGGCTCGGCGATAGCCGTGCCCGAGCGCATGCCCTGTAGCTGGATCAGCCGGACACCGCCAACGTAGGTCAGGATGATGACGATGCTGTCGACTCCCACCCACCCGATGCTCCAGGAGATGTCAGCCATCATGAAGAACACCACAAGCCCCAGCAGCAGGGCCGCCAGCGCCGCGGTGAGCGCATGGGTGAGAGCGACCTGCCGCAGGATGCGCTGTTGGCGAAAGACGGCATCAAGGATGGCCAGCAGGAGCATGTTGAACATGCAGCTACCGAAGAAGTCGCCCGCGGTTAAGTTGGGCACGCCCTGGCGCACCGAGTTGATGGCGGTCAGGAACTCCGGCAGGGATGTGGCGCCGGCCAGGAGCAGCGTGCCAATGAACATCCCGCCTAGCCGGGTCCGCACGGCGATCACATCCCCGTAGCGGGCCAACTGGGACGCGGCAAAGACAATGACAGCGGCGCTGAGCACGAACGTTAGCCAGGGCATAGGGCTACTCCGAGCTCACGCTGTGGGAACGCTTGGGCAGGCCCCAGGTGCGGTCCACCGGCAGTGCGAACAGGACGCCCGTGTGCGGTTCAGCGAGGTCGCCAACGATCGCCTCGGTCGCCGCCGCCGCGCGCTCGATCGTCTCCAGTGCATCGACCACAGCAAACAGCGTGTTGTGGGAATACTCGTCGGTGCGCAACAGCCGGCTGAACCCCAGAAATGACGGCCTATCCTGTGGGGAGGCTCGCTGCCGTAGACGCCGTACGCCGGTACTGTCGAGCACTGTGATACCCGGAACCCCGGCCTGCGTCCAGGCGTCCAGTACCGCCTCCAGGTGCGCCGGATCATCCAACACCAAGACCAGAAGGTACATCGTTGCTCTCCTTTCCCAGGTGGGTTGTGCGCCGACTATACGGGATCGCCGCGAGGGACGCAAGCGGGATGATCTGGCGGACCGGTTCAGGAAAGCCAGGGGGCAGTCCCACGCGGGGCTCGCCGACGCCTCGTCGAAGGACTGCGGGCGGTCAGGCGCGGGCCGGAGCAAGCGCTAACCCTGAAGCGACTCTACTAACGCCTTAGCGTCCTTTAGGCTGGCGCCGGTCTCATCGTACAGCGGGCCAGGGAGGCCGCTCAGAAGCGGGTAGCCTCCCCTTCCCTTGGGGCGGGGCGCCTGACCCGTCCCAGGTCCGACGCTTCCGGAGTGCCAGGCACGTGTTGCGAACAGCCCCGCAATCTGAAGCACCCATACCGGTAAGATCCCCGGCAGTCGCGGCATCCAAGCCGATATGGGCTCCTGATGGCCGCACTTTTCATCAGACTCTGTACGTCGCTATCGTTCACTACCATTGAAAGGAGCCCAAGATGGCCGCAGACAACAAGAAGGCAACGAAGAAGGCCGAGGACGAGGCGGCGGTGCTCGCGAAGATCGCCGCGATGCCCGGACCTTTCCGCGAGATGGGCGAGCGCATCCACGCGCTCATCTTGCGCAGCGCGCCGGCGCTCCAGCCACGCGTGTGGTACGGCATGCCGGGGTACGGAAAGGATGGCCCCGTCCTCTGCTTCTTCCGCGCGGATGACCCATATATGACATTCGGTCTCACCGAGCACGCAAACCATGCCCTTGAGGAGGGCGCGCCGGACCAGCTCATGGCATCGGCGTGGCTCGACGAGGCGACAGAGGCGAGGCTCGCCGCCATCGTACGTAGGGCCACGAGCTGAGGGGCGCACCGCCCGGGTCACCGGTTCCGACCGGCGGCGATCCCCCGCAGGGCAAGCGATTCGCGCCGTGGCGGGGTTGGCTCGCAGTGCGTACCAGGCCCTCCCGCAGACGCCTGCTGCGGGAATGTTTCGCCCGTACGGGAGGCCTCCGACGTCCGGGGAGGGGAGAGCCACTGCGGAAACCGCGGTGGCTTGGCGCACCCGCGCCCGTCCGCAATGGCTCGCCCTCTGCTCGCCCCGGAGGGCGAGAGATTCCCAGGACGGCGCGTGCCCGTGGTGGCGGGTCTGCGGCTCGCACCCCGCCCTATGGCCACGGTCGTCCTGCGGGAATCTTTCGCCCCTACGCGAGCCGGGATGGCTTGACGAACCCGAGGTGTACCGGCCAGGCTCGCCCTCTGGTGCGGAGCGGAGGGCGAGACATTCCCGCGGTGGCTGAGACTCACGGGCGGACTATACTGGAAGGGTCGCGCGCTGGCGCGGCCCCGGCAGACGACCTGGTAGGGACCGTGCCTCGCCGACGACGTCGGGCAGACGCTCAGGCTAGCAGAGAGGAGTTTCAGATGGAGCAAGTGCTGGTGGCTTACGCGAGCAAGTACGGTGCGACGGCGGGGATCGCCGAGCGGATCGCGAAGGTCTTGCGCGAGGCGGGTGTGCCGACGGCGGTTATTCCGGCGCGTCAGGTCCGCGACCTGAGCCCTTACGGGGCGGTGGTGTTGGGCAGCGGGGCGTACATGTTTCACTGGCTCAAGGACGCGTCGCGGCTGCTGAAGTCCCTGGCGGCGGAGCCGTCAGGGCGACCCGTGTGGCTCTTCACCAGCGGACCGACGGGTCAGAGCGACACGGACGCCTTTCCCGAAGGCGTGAAGCTGCCCAAAGGGCTGCTGGCGATCGCCGACGGCCTCCACCCGCGGGACGTCGCGGTATTCGCCGGCGTGCTCGACATGACGAAGCTCAACCGGTTCGAGCGGTTCGTCATGACGAAGATGAAGGCCGTGCCCGGTGACTACCGGAACTGGGACACCATCGACGCGTGGGCCCGGGGTATCGCGGAGGCGCTGTCGGCGTAGCAGAGGCTCGGTGAGTTGTAGACCTTTGAGCTCTTCGGAAGAGCTCAAAGGTCTTCCGAAGGCTTCCGGCGCCCCACCCCGTACACGGCGAGAATGTTGCCCGAGCCTGGGAAAGTGCGCGTGTCAAGCAGCTTGAGCGACACGGGCGGACGTCCGACGAAGAGCGGTGTGCCCTCGCCCGCGATCAGGGGGAAGATCGTGAGGTGCAACTCGTCGACCAGGTCGTGGACGAGCAGATCGTTCCAGAGCGTCCGGCTCGCGAGCACGAGAATGTCGCCGCCGGAAGCAAATGCGCCGGAAGCGTCCTCGTCGGCCTGCGCCTTGAGCGCCGCAATCTCCCGGTGGGCGTCCGCCAGCCTGATAATGCGCGTGGCGTCCCAGGGCGCCAGCTCCTCGCGGGTGATCCTGTCCGAGACAACCACCTTCTGCATGGTGCCCATCAGCCGCGCGATCTCGAGTCGGATTGCGGTGGGGTTCGGGTTGTCCGCATAGCTGCTCCAGTAGTCTTTGAAGCCCAGGAAGGAATCGCGACCACTGAGCAGCAGGATCTCGCTGGCGCGCAGCCGCTCAGCGTTGTAGGCATCGAAGCTCTCGTCTCCCGCATAGTCCGGGTGGCAGAAGTCAAAGAGCGCGGCGAGGCTACGGCCTGTCCCCTCGTAGTAGCCATCGAGTGTCATCAGGTTGCTGACGATCAGCTTGCGCACGCAGCGCCCCCTATCTAGTCACAAGCGGCAGGTAGGTCCCCCGCCAGGCCTCGTCGGCGCCCATGTCGTAGGGCGTCGTGGGGCGGAAGAAGACCGCCGGGCGGGGCTGGTTCTCGAAGTCGCGCGCCGCGCCGGTGGCGCACTTGTCGATGCACGGACTGGGAAGGCCCATGGGCCCGGCGAGCCGGAGCCGGAAGTCGCCGGTCGAGGAGCTCACGAAGAGCGGGGTGAGGTCGAGGTTGCCCGTTCCGGGATACGCCGTATCCGGCATCTGGATGTCGGAACAGGTGACGCTCTCCGTCAGCGAGCTGATGCTGGTCTCGTGGCCCCAGACGATGGCGTTGGACAGCGTCAGGTCGCCACCCGTGGCGACCGTGACCCCGACGCCAGTGCTCGCTCCGCCGGCGTCGTTGTATCCGATCGTCACGTGCGCGCCGGAAAGGGTTCCGCCGCTGGCCAGGTGGATGCCATCGCCCGATCCGCTGGTGGCATCGTTATGGGCGACGACGACGTTGGTCAAGTAGACCGCGGCAGTGCTGACGAAGATGCCGCCGCCGGTCGCGGCCGTATTGTCCTCGACCGTCGTCTGTTCCAGGTCCACGCTGCTGCCAATCGCCTTAACCCCGCCGCCCTGGATGCCCGCTGTGTTACGGCTGAGCTCGCTGCAGCGCGGGCTCGAGCAGGGGGTCGTGCCCGGATCCATATCGAGCAGGGAGCCGATGGTGGCGCAGACGCCGCCGCCGTCCCCGCCGGCGGTGTTGTCGGCGATGGCGGCGCTGTCGGCATACAGATTGCTATGATCGAGGAAGGCGCCGCCGCCGTTGACGGTGGCGGTGTTGTCGACCAGGCGGGCCCTGTCGAAGAGGTTGACGGTGCCATCCCGGGCATAGATGCCGCCGCCGCTCTGCGTCGCGGTGTTGTGGGAGATCAAGACGCCGTCGCCTGTCACCGTGAGCAGGGAGCGGACCCAGATGGTGTCCCCGTCGTAGGGCACCATATACACGCCACCGCCCACAACGGCGTCGTTGGAATGGACATCCGAGTATCCGCTGACGGTGACCTGGCCCCCCTCCACGTAGATGCCGCCGCCGAAGCCGACGCCGGTCAGCGCCGTGTTGCCGTGGACGACATCTGCGGAAGTCAGATTCAGAGCCGGCGCCAGATCGGCCTGCGCCGTGTAGCCTACGAACACCCCAGCACCGCGATCGGCGGCATTTGCGTAGATTGTGCTGCTGGTGAACGTCGCGCGGCCGCCGTAGAGGCGCAGTCCGCCGCCGTCTGTGGCGCTGTTGTCGTGGATAGTGACGGCCGTCCCGGTCACGACGGCGTTGACGCTCACGTACATCCCGCCGCCCGATGGCGTGCCGGTGTTCGAGTAGATACCCACATACTGCAGCGTGAGCGGCGAGGCGTTGGGGCCCAGATAGATGCCGCCCCCGACGCCGCGGCCTCCGGTGAGGTTGACCATGGTCAACGCCGCCGCCTGGGCGGCGGGCGCGGTGATGCGCACCACGGAGCCTCCGCTTCCGCCGGCGCCGTTGATGGTCGTGCGCGACGAGGAGCCACTGCCGCAGCCTGCGTAGCCGCCCTGGAGCGTCACCCCTTCGGCCAGCGTGATCCGCTCGCTGAAGGTCACGCCGCCCTCGAGCAGCAGGCGATCGCCGGGGTTGGC
>JALOOJ010000112.1 GCA_025454475.1 Anaerolineae bacterium | reverse complement strand
ATCGACGTTTCCGCCGGGTGTGGTCCAGCCGACCTGCCAATGTCCATAGATCTCGTTGCCGATCTCCCAGATCCGGACGTCATAGGGCTCCGGATGTCCATTCTGCGCCCGCAACTGCCCCATCGGCGTCTCAGAGCCGCCGTTGCAGTATTCCACCCAAGCCGCGGCCTCGTACGGCGTGCCACTGCCGGCGTTGACGCAAACCATCGGTTCGCAGTCGACGGCGCGACAGAAGGCGATGAACTCGTCCGTGCCGAAGAGGTTGAACTCCAATCCCTCCCAAGCAGGGTTGGGCAGCGTTGGGCGCGCGTCGACAGCGCCAACGCCGTCGCGCCAGTGATAGCCCGAGACGAAGTTACCCCCGGGCCAGCGGAGCAGGGGCAGGTGCGCCTCGCGTAGCCTATGGACGATGTCGGGGTCTGCACCATCGATGGCGTCGTTTGGGTAGAGCAGTAGGCGATCGACGACAAAGTGCGCCGGCGTGGTGGACGTGAGGGTAGCCTCGTAGAGGGCCTCAGCTGGAGCATCCGCCGGGAAGGAGACCGTGCCGGTGAGTGTCTGCCAATCGGTGGTCAGGCTGACCGACGCCCCTGCCGTGGACTCGCCTATCCCAGCCTGCGTCAGGGTGAGATCGAGGTCGCACGGCTCAACCGCGCGCGCCACGATGCGGAAGCTGTAGATCCGCGTCCGGTGCAGCGGCAGGTAGGTCCACACCCCGATGCCGCGGGGCGCATCAGGCGATGCTTGCAGAACCTCGACCCGCTGTGCACGGTCGCCGAAGGGACCGGCGTCGGGGCTCAGTCGGACATCGGTTCGAACGCCGTGGCCGACCTCGAACCAGCCGTAGGCACCGCCACTGAAGTATGCGTCGATGACGCGCTGGGGATCGGGCCAGCCCAGGCGCTCGGCGTGGGCAGCGATACGCCGCTCGACCCAGGCACGGTCCGTCTCCTCCCGGACGCCGCCATCCCGGTGGTTGTCACCGATGCTGAAGCGCCACTTGCCGAAGGTGCAGTTGTGCAGGATCTGCGCCTCCATACCGTGGTAGATGTTGGCGCCCAAGTGTTCGCAGAACTTGCCCAAAATACGCGGGCTGACGGTATACGGCGCGCGCAGGGCGGCGTCGATTGTGATGGTTGCCTGCCCTGGAGAGGTCGTGGGCTTGTGTTGCCAGAGGCGGTTCACATCGGTCATAGGTCACTCATCCTTTCTGAGCCAGGGGTCATGAGCCATTCTCGGACGGTTGTCCGAGTGTGGCAAGCGTGTGATGGTGGTCGTTGACTATGGTATGAGCTGATTGCTTGTTAGCGCAGGTCACAGTAGGCGGATTACCCGAAAGGGAGGTGTTGGCTGGAGTTGGAGCGTGATCTAGGCGCTGTGGAGCAGGGCAACTTTCTCCTCGGTCAGCGCCTCGGCCTCGCGGCGCGCCTCGTCGTAGATCGTGATGGGGAAGCGATCGTGCAGCGGGCTGACGCGCGCCCCGAGGCGCGAGGCGTGGTAGAAGAGACGGGCCATCGGGCGCATGAAGCTCGCCAGGTTGGTGCCACGTCCGAACTCCCCGAGTGTGTTGTCGTCCCACCCACCGAAGAGGCCGTAGAGGAACGCGTAGACCGGATACGAGGCCACCAGTGAAACGAGTAAGATGATCAGGCTGGTAACCTCGTCCCCCTGCCAGATGAAGCCTGTGACCCAGCGGAGCCAGACGTAATGCACGCCACCAGCCAGTGCTGAGGCCCCAAGCGTCTGCCAGACATAGAAACGCTGAGGGAAGCTGTAGCGGTGGTTGATGGCATAGGTGAGGATGGCGTTGACCACAACGGTCAGAAGCGGGGTGTAGATGAGCGCATAGACCTGGAAGCGATCCACGAGAAGGTAGCTCACCCCCAGTCCCAGAACCACATCGATCGCCGCGATCAGTGTCAGGAATCGGGTATTGTCCGCACCGTAAACGACCGCGGTTCCTATCCAGGGGATGAAGTTGAGTGCGCCGATGAGCAGCAGCGGCACGACGTAGACGGCGGCGCGCTGGAAGTCCTGGCCCGACGAACCGATGATGAAGCGATCGGCGACCGCAAGCAGAATCGCGCAGATCAGGCCGCTGATGAAGCCGCCGAACTTGTAGAGCATAGCGGCGTAGTACTGGCTGAGTATCTTGCGTCCGTTGGAGATCGCTTCGGAGATCGCGGGCATGGCGGTCGCCGTCAGCGTCTGTAAAACGGTGTAGGCGTAGGGAAAGTTGTTGGCCATTCCCAGGTTGCCCAGGACTTCATTGGTGTTGATGATGCGGCTCTGGATCACGATCACCTGCAGCGACGATCCGATTCCCCCGAAGATGCCGGAGAGGAACAGAAACACGCCGTACTTGAGCGACTGGATCGCGACGCTCCAGTCGAAGTGCGCCATAAAGAGCAGCCGGGCGTTGTAGCCGATGCGCCGGTAGAGCCACCACCCAAACACAAAGGACACGACCTCCATTGCGTAAGCCGCCACCCCCATGCCCAGTAGCCCGCCCATCGCTGCGCCGAAGACGGGATTGCTACGTCCCCACCAGACCATCAGGCCGATGACGATGGGCTGAACGATCATCGGGATGACCATCGTCATCGCGATATCGAGGATCTGGTTGTAGTCGGCGCGCTGTAGAGCCGACAGCGAGTCCGTGAAGATGCGGTAGAAGCCGGGGATCTGGATCATCGTGTGCGACACGATGGCCCAGATGAGGATGGCGTAGGCGGTATCAGGCATATAGATGGAGGCGAACACGGTGACCAGGACTACCTGCACGGAGCCAGTGAGCGCCTGCCACCAGACGTAGAACTGAGCGTACTGGATGGCCTTGCGGGGGTTCTTGACGCGGTACTCGGAGAAGTACTTCATGTGGGCGACGCTCGTGCCCATGTCAAAGAAACTCCATACCAAGGGGAAGAGCGCCGCGACGCGTCCCCACATGCCCATAGCCTGCGCCGATGGCAAGATGTAGACGGGTAAGATCATGTTCTGGTAGACGACCATCGGCACAAAGAGCAACAGACCGCTCATGAGCGCAAACATGAATCCGCCGATGGTGCGATGGAACCCGATCTGCTCCCAGTCGGTGTTGGCCTCACGCTTGAGGAACTCCTCGCGGCCCGAGACAAACGTGTCGAGGGCTTCAGGGTGCGCCCTACTGTAGCGCCGGACGAGGAAGAACGCGCTCCAGGTGAGAACGGCCATCGTCCCCATAGCGATGTAGAGGATTGTGCGCTCGCGGGCATGCGGCAGCGGCGAGGCAGGATACCGGGCAAAGGCTACGGGATCGTCGCCCGCCGCGCGCGTCACCAGGTTGTAGATCGTGTAGTTGTAGTAGGGCCACTCCTGGATTTGTGTGTTCGCTTCGTCCAGAAAGGGCGTAAACACATAAACCGTTCCCGCGCCCAGCGCGGTCCGGCCCAGTAGCATATCGCCACTCTCGTAGGCCGTCACCAGAGCATCCAGGTGTACGCCACGTAGGACCATTCGCTCCCGTACTTGAGGTGCGCTGGTCCACAGCACATCAGCTACGATACCGTCCACGACCGTTTCATCGACGCTGAGGCTGATGGGCTCGTTCTGTAGATCCAGGCCGACGTCTTGACCCAGCAGGGGGGCAAGGTGCTCCGGCAGGATATCAGGTCCCAGGATGAGGACGAGCCCGGCGCCGGCCCGAACCCGTGCGGCAATGGCAGCGGGGTCAGGAACGACGTTGTTGAGCACGATCGCATCGGCAGCTGCCAGGTCGGTCGTGAGCTCGACCCTGGCGAGGTCCAGTGCCGTCTTGACCGATCCCTCAGGGCCAGCGTAGGTCACCTGTGGAGAGCCCGGGTTCGAGAGGCCGGGGGAGGGAAAACCCAGAAGCAGGATGAGAGCGATAGTGACGGCGACGTAAGTGCGCATTGATCTCCCTATCTCGCCTGACTGCGGATCAGATCCCGATACCAGTACCCACTGTCCTTGATCGCACGCTCCTGTGAAGCGTGGTCAACATGGATCAGGCCCATGGGGTAGGTGTAGCCGGATGTCCATTCGTTGAGGTCCATCAGCGACCAGACGAAGTAGCCACGGATATCCGCCCCGTCTCCGATGGCGCGGGCCAGTTGATCCAGATAGAGCTCGAGATAGCGCTGACGGTATGGGTCATGCACCTCCATGATTCGTCCTGCTGCGTCACGCTTCACCTGCTCGTCGGCTTTTGTGCCATTCTCGGTGATGTAGACCGGCGGGTTGCCATACTCGTCGCGGTAGCGTATCGCCAGCTCATGCAGTCCCGAGGGATAGGGTCCGGGTCCCAGAAGCTCATCCTCGATGTACGCAGGCCCTGGGGGCGTTTGGCGTTCAATCCACGCCTGGAAGAACGGGATGCGCCAGTCGTGGTAGGCGAACATCGGGCTGTAGTAGTTGACGCCCAGGAAGTTGGTCGGTCGGGCGATGATGTCCATATCCCCCGACCTGATGGGCGGCTTGAACGGCCACAGTCGCCTCCAGAGGTCGTCAGGATACACTCCCCGATAGAGGGCGTCCAGATAGAAGCGATTTACGAAAAGATCCGCGAATCGCGCAGCGGCCCGGTTCCGCGCCGTGTCCTGCATCGGATAGACCGGGAACTGGCTCAGCGTGATGCCCACCTGAGCATCAGGAGCAAGCGAACGGATGCGCTCTACTGCCAGTCCGTGGCCCAGCAACTCGTGGTGTGCAACCCTGAAGTAGGCCCATGGGCTGCGCTTCCCAGGGGCGTGCTCGCCCAGGAAATGGCCGAACATCGCGTGTTCCCAGGGCTCGTTGAGCGTGATCCAGTGCTTGACGCGGTCGCCGAGATGCCGCACGACGACCTCGGCGTAGTCGGCGTAGTAGATCGCGGCGTCGCGACCGATGAAGCCGCCGCAGAGGTCCGCAAGGGCCTGGGGCATGTCCCAGTGATAGATCGTGATAAAGGGGGTGATTCCTCGTTCCAGCAGCGCATCGACCAGGCCGCTGTAGTACTCCAATCCCCGCGAGTTGGTGGTTCCCCTCCCCTCCGGCAGGATGCGCGACCACGAGAGCGAGAACCGGTACGCGTTGAGCCCCAACTCGACCATCAGGCCGAGGTCGGTCTGGAAATCGTGGTAGGTGTCGACAGCGACCTCGGCAGCCCGTTGGTGCTGAGCGTAGCGTGGGCGGTGCATAAACGTATCCCACGTCGATGGCCCCTTACCGTCCTCGTTCCATCCGCCCTCGATCTGGAAAGCTGCGGTTGCGGCACCAAAAAGGAATCCCTCGGGAAACTGCGGAAGGGACGTCATACCTTCGGGGTTCACGGCACCCTCTGTTTCACGACAATATGGCGGGTACAGGGCTCGCCCGTGGGGGCGATCTCCAGGTAACGGTTGTGCGAACCGGCGGAGACCGGGCTGGCCCGCCACCCGGACCCCGTAGGTGTTATTTCAGGTTCAGCCCCTTCTGGCGTGAACCAGTCCGGGAGATAGATGAGGCTCGGCGCTGTGATCTGACCGTTTTCCTGCCAGGCAGCCTCGAAAACGCGCGTGTTTGGGTTGAAGTGATAGCTGAGAAGAGAGCCCGCGACGCGCTCCGGGTACGGACGCTGGATGGCCCGGAAGCACGGGAAACGCTCGATGCCCGGTTGGTACGCCCAGTAAGTCTCGCTACACAACAGGTCTTCGAACTGGTGGGTGACGTGCCAGGCTGCGGGGAGTGTGCCCGGGCTGCTCCCGTATGCGCCCCACTCGCCGACGAGCATGGGCATATCCAAACGTTGCGCCGTCTCACCGTGCCGGCGGAAGATGAGTTCCACGCGCTCCGGGCTGGCCTGCGCTATGTCAGGCGTGTCGACGACCAGATCGTAGCCGTGCGCGGAGTAGACTTGGGCCGGGTCGCGCACGCCATCCAGTTCGAGTGGCGTGATGGCACTGTACACGCCCATGTTCGATCCCATTGTCGTCTCGAGGAATAGCGCTTGCGTGCTGCCGGCATCCCGAATCGCCCGCGCCACCCGACGGTACATTGGCATCAGCCGAGATGCCTCGAACTCGGCGTACAGCGATCGTGTTGCATCGATGACCTGCGTATAGAGGCCAACATCGCGTAGGAGCTCGAGGATCGCCGAACGGCCATCCGGCGTCAGCCATTGCTCAGCGAGTGACTCCGCGGGAGCGGTTATGTGGCTGAAGGCATTTGCCCCGCCGCTTGGCGGTGTGCCCAGCGCAGCAATCAGCTCCGCCCCCTTCGTGAACATCATCGCCTGTATCTGCACCGCAGCCGAGCCAGGGAAGGGTTCGTTCATAAGGTCAAAACCGATGACCGCAGGCTCGTGTGCGTAGCGCTGCGTTACATGAGCCCAGGCGCGCGCATAGTGCTCCTGAACCCCGAGACCATCGGGCGCAGGCGCATTGTCCCAGAAGGCATCGAGCGCCGCCTGTACCGCTGGACTCGTGAAGTAGGCGTCGCTCCAGACACCCCCAAGACTGGTGTGCGGAGCACCACCGGTGAGGGTGGCCCACGCCGGGGCACCGTCAGAGAACAGGACGCTGTAGAGATCTTGGTGCATATCGAGGAAGACGTGCAGACCGTGCGCCTTCGCCAAGGTGATCTGCTGGTCAAGGCGTTTGAGATACCCCTCTTCATATTCACCCGGCTCGGGTTCCAGCCCATCCCAGATCACGCCAAGGCGAATGACATTGAGGCCCCACTCTCGCATTCGAGCGTACAGCTCAGGTCCTTCGTCGTAAAGATACCCTGCGTGAGGGTCCTTGTTCACCAGGTTGATGCCATGTAGGAGCACGTGGCGCCCTTGAGGGTCGGCAAAGCGCGTCCCGTCGATCAGGAGCGGAGGTCTCTCTTTGGGTTCTTGCGTGTCGGACACGGTTCGCATGTCAACTCCGTTCTGAGGGTTAACACTGATTCGCGCACCACTGCGTGCGTGGCGGGTCACTTTTCCAATCGTCGTCAAATGCGTCAACTTGGCAAATCTGTGCTTCCGCCATATCGCGTCCTACTCCGTGGTGGTCTGACATGCACCAGGACCGATAGTGCGGCGATCGCTCTACAGCCACCGGTTTGTGTGATATGATACATAAGAATAGGGATTATCTGCCGCGCAGGCGGCATCTAAAGGGAGGCTCTGGTGGCAAACCATCTAGCCGGCGAGGCGAGCCGCTATCTGCAGCAGCACGCGGACAATCCAGTAGACTGGCATCCGTGGGGTGAGGTGGCGTTGGCGAAGGCCCGGGCGGAGGGCAAGCCGATCTTCTTGAGCATTGGCTACTCCGCCTGTCACTGGTGTCACGTGATGGCGCACGAGTCGTTTGAGGACGCGGAGACGGCTGCATTCCTGAACGCGGCTTTCGTCAGCATCAAGGTGGACCGGGAGGAGCGCCCGGACCTCGATCGCATCTATATGGGCGCTGTCCAGGCGTTGACGGGGGGCGGTGGGTGGCCGATGTCGGTCTTCACCACGCCGGAGGGCGAGCCTTTCTACGGGGGTACCTACTTCCCCAAGACGCCGCGCTATGGGATGCCCTCCTTCCTGCAGGTGTTGCATGCCATTGCCGATGCGTGGGAGAACCGTCGCGAGGAGTTGGTGGCTGGAGGCCAGAAGCTGGTATCGATGCTGCGACACGAGGTACTGCCGGGCGGCGACAGTATGTCTGTTGATCCAGACACCGCTGAGAGCGCGTACGAAGCCATGGCAGCATCCTTCGACAACCAGAATGGTGGATGGGGCAGCGCGCCGAAGTTTCCGCAGTCGATGGCGCTGGAGTTCCTTCTGCGCCGACACCACGTGACCGGAGATGCACGTGCGCTGGCGATGGTGGCGCAGACGTTGGAGGCGATGGCGCGGGGAGGCATCTATGATCAGCTTGGCGGCGGGTTTCACCGCTACGCTGTTGACGCTCGTTGGGTGACTCCGCACTTCGAGAAGATGCTGTACGACAATGCGCTGCTGGCGCGGGTGTACCTGCACGCCGGGCAGGCGATGAGTGAGAAGGTCACAGGGGATAGGGATCCAGACAGCCGTCTCGATAGCCTCGCCAGGCTGTTTCTGGTCGTGGCCGAGGAGACGTTGGACTATGTGATGCGGGAGATGACCTCGCCAGAGGGTGGGTTCTACGCGACGCAGGACGCCGATACCGATGGTGAGGAGGGGAAGGCATACACCTGGACGTCGGAGGAGATCCGTAGCGCGCTGGGCGGGCCGGCGGCGCGCCTCATGTCGCTGTACGGCGTTACCGAGTCCGGCAACTTCGACGGCAAGTCGATCCTGACCTTTGGCGGCACGGTCAGAGAGCGTGAGGCGCTCGCCGGGGCGCGGCGCCTGCTGCTCGCGGCACGGGGTCGTCGGAGCCGGTCAGAACCCGACGGCTCGGCGTCGCGCCCTGGTCGTGATGAAAAGGTCCTGACATCGTGGAACGGGCTGATGCTGGCGGCGTTCGCCGAAGCGGCACGCGTGTTGGAGAGGGACGATTACCGACAGCTCGCAGAGCGCAACGCCCACTTCCTCCTGCGCGGCCTGCGGGCGGCAGACGGGCGTCTGCGCCATGTGTGGTACGATGGCGAGGCCAGCGTCCAGGGGTTGCTTGAGGACTACGCCTACCTTGTCGAGGGACTGATCGCGCTGTACGAGACGACCTTCGAGGCCCGGTGGGTTGTAGCAGCCAGGGAACTGGCGGATGAAATGATCGCCCACTTTGGGGCTTGGTCCGACGACGGTGAGCGCATCGTGGGGTTCTACGATACCGCTGACGACGCGGGGAGTCTGGTGATCCGTCCACGTGAGAATCAGGACAATGCTGTACCCTCGGGCAGCGCCATGGCCGCGACAGTCCTGCTGAAGCTGGGTAGATTGTGGGACGAGGCGTGCTATGAAGACATCGCCGTTCGCAGCCTCGGTTCGATGCAGTCGTTGCTGGTGCAACATCCGCTGGGGTTCGGTCAGTGGCTGGTGGCGCTGGACAGCGCGACAGCGGCGACGGTCGAGGTTGCCATTGTCGGTGATGTCACGGCGAAGGACACCCGAGCGTTGGTTGGTGTCGCGCAGGGTCCCTATGCACCGCATCGGCTCGTGGTGGCAGGGCCTGGCCCGGTTCCGGGGCTTCTGGCGCACCGCGAGCAAGTCAGCGGACGCGCCACGGCCTATGTGTGCCGCAACCGGGCCTGTCTGCCTCCGGTTACGGAGCCGGATCGGCTTCGTGAAATGCTGGCGTGAAGCTGAAGCTGTCCGCCAGAGCCTCTACCTCCTCTGTTTGTGGCTAGCGATGGTGGTTGGGGCCAAGGTGCGCTTCGAGGAGGCGGGCCATCTCCTGCGGGCACGCGAGCAGTTCCGGAAGGAGCTTGCGCGGCTTGGGCGAGCCGCTAGCTCCTCCAGCATTGGGGCCAGGTCCGCTGATGCCAGGCCCGCCGCCAGCTACATCGTCAGTGCGGCAGGAGGGAATCTAGAAGAAGGCGAGCCGCGGCTGATAGGGGTTGTCCGACACGGGGGGGATGATGCGGCATTCCCCTAGAAGCACACGGCGCACCAGCCATTCGCACCACGGTTCGAGGAGCTCATCGAGAGCGACCATCTCCTCAAGAGAGAAGTAGGCAGCCTGGTCCGTCTCGATGCCGCCGTCCGGCACGGGTATGCCACCGGTATGCCGGCAAAGGAAGATGATGGCGATCCAACCCGGCTGGTTCAGGTTCTGGATTCCAAGCAGGCCCTCGACCTCGGCGACGACACCGCTCTCCTCACGTGTCTCGCGCACGGCCGCGACCTCCGGCGGCTCATCCGGCTCGATGATGCCCCAAGGGATGCTCCATTGACCGGCAAGTGGGTGACCGGGCGCCTGGCGCACGAGCAGTGCCCGCCCTCCCTGGAGCACAACTGCGCCAGCGCAGGCCACGATCTTGGGAGGCCAGTCAGAGGGACTGTGACCGCGGTTCGCCATAGCCACACACGCTTGGTTAGCCGGTGGTACGACTCCGTCAATCGGTTCCCACCGTGCGCACGATCAGCGGAAGGTACACTCCGTACCGCGGGAGTACCCCACTGGCCTCCGGGCTATACGGTGAACGAATCCCCGCGTCGTCGAAGGCCTCGATGCGGTAGAAGTACGGCGTGTCCAGTGACAGCATCCGGTCGACGAAGGTCGTGTCCTCAGTCTCTCCTACCAGCTCATACGGACCGCCGGACACAGTGCCGCGCAGGATCCGGTGCCCTGCGACACCTGGTACGTCTGGCGCCAGCCACGCGATATCCAGCGTGCGATCCGTGAGCGAGTGCACGGCCACGAACGGGAGCCCCGGTGCGGGCAGCGCGCCCAACTCGCCCGTCGCCACGTTGTTCGCGTCACCCAAGTCCTCCCCACTTGTGGTTACCTCCACCGACAGCGCCTGGGTGCCGCTCCCTGCCATCACATTGAAGGTGACGTCCTGCGTCTCGTTCATCGCGAGCGGCCCGCTCACGATCTGTGTCCCCAGCAGCACACCCGTATCCGGATCGCCTCTGTACAGAGCCACAGTGAGATCGTTGGCCTGCTCTCGTCCGACGTTCCGCACTGTTGCCGTCACCGTGACACTACTCCCCGGCAGCGGATGCTGCTGCGACACAGCTAGCGTGGGATCCAGCGCGGGGTCCGGACCAAAGTCGAGCGTCAAAGCGGTCAGCTCGTCGTCGGCCTCCAGCACCGACTGTACCAACGTCGGCTGTGCCGTGGCCCTATCGTCAGCGCCCGCGTTCGCCGCAGCTTCGCTGGAATTCACTCCGCTTGGCGTAGACAGTGGATCGCTGAAGATCACAGCCTGGTTCGTCGTCTGGTTGATGGCCAGTGCCGGCAGCCAGTCGGCTGTGGCGATGCTACTGACGACCATTGGTGGGCTCGCCAAGGTGTAGGCGCTGACCGTGGAGAGCGCGGTCCGCCCAGAATAGGCCGTCGACCCGTAGGGCCCGAAGTAACGGTAGAGCAGCAGAGTCTCGCCCGATGCCCCGCGCCTCACTTGAGGATCCTCCGCGTACACCGGCAGTCCCCGGCTATCGCGTACGGGCGCGGCGGCCCAGCTGAACGTCCCGCCATGGTTGCCCCAATCGGCGACCCACAGCGCGCTCCGGTTCCCCAGTCCGGCCTCGTCGCGGACCACAAAGGTCAGGCTCATCGTACCGTCGTCGCTCAGCGCGAGGCTGGGGGAATCTGCTCCGGCCGGCAGCGCGGTGGGTACCTCGATGCTGCAGTCTTCGACCCCACAGGTCATCACCGCGATGCGCCGATCGGCGCTGGTGGCCGGGTCGGCATCGCCGTCGACGGTCCATGCCAGGACGCGCAGGTCGCCGTATCGCGCGATGTCCACTTGAGCGTTCATCACCCCGGACACAGTGCCGGCGAACTCGTCGACGCCCAGGTCCGGTGCGGCGCCGATGTGGCGGTAGTCGCCATCGAAGTCCTCCGCGACGCCGGTGACCACACCCTGGTCGATCGCGGCGGAGCTCCCGGTAAGGTGATAGCCGTCAATAGCGAAGGCAGGCGCTCCGGCTGTCGCGTGCGTGACCGTGACCGAGGCACCGCTCACGTTTGTGGCGTTCGCGTTCCATAGTACGCCGTCCACGGCCACCGGCGCGCCGCCCGACGCCTGGACACCCACGGTATGGTTGACCACGATGGCATTGGTCAGCGTCACGGCGCTGGTCGCGCCCACCACGTTCAGACCGATCGCTCCATTCCGTGCCAGGGTGGGATGTCGCAGGCTCACCTGCCCGCCCGCCACGTGGATCCCCCCGCCAGCCGGACTGTCGCCGATCACCACGTTGTCCAGGGCGACCACGGCACCGGCGGTCGCCGTGTACAGCCCGCCTCCCAGCGCCGCTGAGTTGCCCAACAGCCGTCCCCGGTCACCCTCCAGCCTCCCGGTGTGGAGGTAGATGCCCCCACCTTCGCCGGGGGTTATGTTGTCGGCCACCACCGCGTCCCCCAGAACCAGCGTGCCATTGTAGGCCGAGACGCCGCCGCCGCGCACGCTGGCGCTGTTTCCGGCGATGCGCCCACTCGTCAGAGTCGCGACGCCTCCGCCCTCGAAGAGCAGCAGGCCGCCGCCGCTGGTGGCCGTGTTGGTGACGATTTCGGCGCCGCTCAGCAGGATCCGGCCCTCGTAGGTGTAGATTCCGCCGCCACCCCCACCTGTGTTCTGCGTGATCTGCCCTCCCAACAGGTCGGCCCGTGCGAAGTCGACGAAGAGCCCGCCGCCGCTGTTGGCCGTGTTGTGCGCCACCAGGCTCCCTGCGGTCTGTGTGTAGACGGCGGGCGGGTCGTTCACGAAGATGCCGCCGCCGGAACGGACGGCAGTGTTATGGCTGACCTCCCCGCCGGCCAGGAGCACGCGCCCCTCGTGGATGTAGATGCCGGCGCCGCCGTTCCAGAACTCTGAGCCATTGGTCACGTTGTATGCGATACGGCTGGTGTTGTCGATCGTCGCACTAGCGCTGTCCATCCAGACATAGAGACCGCCCCCGTCAATGCCCGACGTGTTGCTGAGGATCTCACTGCCCAGGAGACTGACGGTCCCTGTCGCCACGAACACTCCGCCTCCGACGTTGCCGGCCGTGTTACTCACCACGACCGTGTTGATGAGCGTCAGAGTGACGTCCTCGTTGTAGATGCCCCCGCCCGCGGCGCCGTCGACGCCATTGGTGAACTGCAGGTCCTCCAGTACGACCGCGCCACCACCGGTGACATACACGACTCGACCCATCCCCTGAGCGTCGAGCATCGTGGGGTACAGGTCGGGATGGGGCGTGGTCCAGTCGCCAGGTATGTAGCCGCCCCGCAGCGTCAGCGTCTTGCTGATGTAGACGGTCTGCCGCACCGTGGCCCGTTCTGCTGTCCCTGTGCAAGTCCCGGCGATCTTGACCGTGTCCCCCGCGCTCGCCGCATCGACGGCCTCCTGTACGCTGGGGTAGGTGACTGCGGGCACGCTCGCTACCTGCGCGGCGCACGGGCTTGGCGCTGTCGCGGGGCCCTCGTCTGCGCCGATGTCCGGCGCGTCGCCCTGTGCGCGCGCCTCGCCGTCGATGTCGGTCAACACCGCCGTGGGTATACCCTCGTCCAGCGCTGCCGAACCCTCCGTTAGGTGGTAACCATCCGGCGCGTACGCCGGGTTCCCGACCAGGTGCCGGTTGTCGATCACCGTACCGTCGCCGCCGAAGTTCGAGGTGTTGTAGAGCAGCTCATTGTTGAGCACCACCGTGCTCCCCGCCCGTACGATGAACGGCCACGTATGCCCCGAGATGATGGTGTTGGTGAAGATGGCGGTGCTGTCAGCCCATACATAGACGCCGCTCCCGTCTCCGGTGGGGCTGTCTCCGGTGGGGTTCGCGGCGATCGTGTTGTGCACGATGCGCGCCGTGGAACCGTAGAAGTAGATGCCGCCGCCAGCGCTGCCGGCCAAGTTGGCGCGCACGACGTTGCCCACGAGATCGGCGTTGCTGCCGAACAGGTATACCCCGCCACCGTATCCCTCGCCGTTGAAAACGGACTCTGCCGTGTTGGAGAGGATGAGGTTGGCGGTCAGCGTGCTCGGGCTGTCGTTCAGGGCGACGCCGCCGCCGCGGAGGTCCGACCTATTCCCGTAGATGCGGTTACCCTGCAGCTCAGCCTGTGCGC
>JALOOJ010000111.1 GCA_025454475.1 Anaerolineae bacterium | reverse complement strand
GGCCGCGAGGGCGGCCGTGATGATCTTGCCCGAGGTCCGGGTGCGCCTGTAGACGAGGGTCAGCATCCCGATGCCCAGCACGTACGCCACAACCAGAACCGGCCAGAGCCGCACGTTGCTGGCCTCGAATGAGCCAAGCGTCTGCTCGAGCGTGGGCCACATCGTCACTCCTCCATTCCGACTCACGCGGAAAGCGCGGCGAGGGAGAGAGTCGATGAGGGGAAAAGGCGAAAGTCATCTGCAGTATAGGCTGGTCCAGCGTCGATGTCAAGGCCCAAGGCGACCCGGGCGGGATGTGACGGGCGCCGGACTTGGCCGGCTCAGGCGAGCCGGCCCACATCCGGACGGCGCACGCGGTCTCTCTCAGCGTCCGGCACGTCGGCGGCTAGGGGCGCGTGTAGGCCGACAGGTCGACCGGGACCGCAACGCTCAGGTCCTCGAGGGCGTCGTAGAGCATCTGGACGACATACCTCGCGTTGTGCGTGAAGCCGCCCGGGTCCTCGGCTACGTAGTGATAGATGTAGGTGGCACGGACGAGCCGCGGCGTCCATGACGTGTAGCGGGCGCCGTCAGCGTTGCTCCAATAGGGTTGCGCGGGGACGTAGGCGATCGGCGCGCCGACGACGTCGGTGCCGTAGGCGCGGATCGCTGCGAGGAGCGCGTCGTGGAGCGTCCTGATCTCGCCGAGGATGCCCTCATCGGTGTCGCCGTCGCCGTCGTAGTCGACCTTGTTAGCGCGGATATCGAAGAGGTCGCCGTAGGTCACGACGTTCGCGTGGCAAGGAGCGCAGGTATCAGGCTCGATGGCGGCGCTATGCGGGTCGTGACACTCGATGCAGGTGTCGTAGTCTTTCACATGAGGGTAGCGTCCGACGTAGGACTTGCCCGCGTACTGGTATCCGACAGCCACGTCGCCGCCCATCAGAGTGCCGGCGCCGACAGCGTAGTGGACGTTGATGAACCCGAGGCCATCGGTGACGGCGTCGTCGGCGATCCCCGCGATTGCGGCGTTCACGCTGGCGGTGGACTGGCGACCCTGGTGGCAGCGCATGCAGTTGCTCTCCCAGCCGAGGCCCGTGATTTCGGCACCGCCCGGGAAAATGGCGCTTGTGAGCGCGTAGCTCGCTGAGTTGTGGCACGTCGTGCAGAAGAGCATACCCCCCGCAGGGGCGGGGGCGTCTACAACGCCGAAGGCTGACCCGTCGGCACCAAGGTAGTCGTGGTAGCCGTAGGTGCTGTGACACTTGGCGCAGGCAACCCCCATCTCCGCGGGATCGTCCTCATTCCAGTGGGTGAACGACTCCGATGTCGCGTCAGCGTGCCCCGAGCTCTCCCACTTCGCAGTCACGGCCTCAACGGGCTCCGGTGCCTCGAAGAGACGATAGGCCCAGACTGCCCCGCCGGCCAGCAGCGCAACAGCCACGATCAAGGTGATGGTCTTCGCCCAGGTCATGGTTGGCATCCTCCTTCGGATGATCCTGTGGGATGGAGGGGCAGAACGCTTGCCCCTTTTGGGCACCCAGCATAGACTGGGTTGACGGAAACGGCAAGCGAGCAGCAGCGAGAGGGGAGGTGGTGATGAAGTCTCCGTTGAAGCGGGCGATCTGGGTGGTGGCCTATGGCCTGGTGCTGATCGCGCCGGTGCTCATCATGGTGTTGGCGCCGCGGCCTGCGGCGCGGCAGTTCTGGCGAGATGCGGCAGTCGCCATCGGGTATGTCGGGTTTGCTCTGATGGGCGTGCAGCTCATCCCGACAGGGAGGCTCCCATTCCTGACCGATCTCTTCGCGCTTGATGCGATCTACAAGGTGCATCACAGGCTATCGCGGATCGCGTTCTTTATGGTTCTCGCGCACCCGGTGTTGCTGATCGTGCAGAATCCCTACAACCTCGTGGCGCTGAATCTGCTCTCGGCGCCGTGGAAGCTGCGCGCCGGGCCCATCGCCCTCATCTCGCTAGTGCTGTTGATCGCGACGTCAGTCTGGCGCCAGTGGCTGCGGCTGAAGTATGAGGTGTGGCGGGTGCTCCATAACGTGTTCACCGCCGGTGTGATCGGCGCCTCGATGTACCACATCCATACCGTTGGGTACTTCACCGCGTTGCCTCTTCAGCGTGCATTGTGGATTGCGTACGGTGTCGTATGGGCTGGTATAACGCTCTACGTCCGCGCGGCCAAGCCGCTGATGCTCTTGCGGAAGCCATATCGGGTGTCGGAGGTCATTGCGGAGCGCGGTAATACATGGTCATTGGTGCTGGAGCCCGACGGACATCCCGGCCACGACTTCCGGTCGGGGCAGGTGGCCTGGCTCTCAACAGGCCGCACGCCTTTCACGTTTGCCGAGAATCCGTTCTCGTATGCATCCAGCGAGCACCACCCGGGGCGGATCTCGTTTGCCATCCGCGAGCTGGGCGACTGGACCGGCAAGGTGGGCGCACTTGAGAAAGGTGCGCGCGTGTTTGTGGATGGTCCCTATGGCACGTTCGATATGGAGGACCACCCGGGCGAGGGCTACGTCTTCATCGCGGGCGGGATCGGAGCAGCGCCGGTCATGAGCATGTTGCGGACGCTGGACGACTGCGGTGATAGGCAGCCACTTACGTTCTTCTATGGCAACCCCACGTGGGAGAGCATCACGTTCCGTGAGGAGCTCGAGGCCATGAAAGAGCGGCTGAACCTCAAGCTGGTGCACGTCCTGGAGCGTCCTCCTGAGGGCTGGGAGGGCGAGACGGGCTACATCACCAAGGACGTCCTCGGACGTCACGTGCCGTTTGATCTGCCCAACTCGGTGTACTTCATCTGCGGCCCGCTGCCAATGATCCGCGGCGTGACCCGCGCCCTGCACGCGCTGAAGGTGCCACGCGCGCACTGCCATGCGGAGCAGTACGAGATGGCGTAGCCGGATTCCCACTCCCCGGCCCGCCCCCCGGCGCCCCGCGCGCCGGGGGGCGGGTTGGGGTAGTGGGTTCGTCAGTCGTTGAGCGGCTTGACCGTGCCCGATGACGAGGCGTCCGAGGTCACCGACGGAGTGCCGGCATAGCGGACGCCGCCACTGCTGCTCAGCCGGGCGTCCAGTGTGTCCTCGACCCAGACTGTCGCCGAGCCGCTGCTGCTAAGCCTGAGTGTAGCCTCGCTCGTGCGGACGTTCTGCCCGTGGTAGCTGCCCGAGCTGGAGAGCCGTACGGTCTGGCTCTGGAAGTCGCCGGCGCCGATCGTCAGGTCGCCGCTGCTGCTGAGCTCGACATCCAGCGCGGCCCCCTCGGCGCTGTCGATCTCCACCTTGCCTGAGCTGGACGCGCGCACCGTGAGATCCTGGCAGGTCAGGTCGCCCATCGTGAACTTGCCGGAGCTGGAGACGCGGATCGTGAAGTCCTCAAGGTCGAGATCGCCGGCCTCACCGTCGCCTGCCGATGAGAGCCCCACCTCGCGCAGGTCGACGACGGTCAGGTAGTAGTCGATCGGGCGCGTTGTGCGGATGTTGGTGCCGGGCTCGGTCTCAATGGTGAGTACACCGGCTCGCACGTCGGTCTTGAGCAGCGGGAGGATATTGTCCTCGGCACTGATACGCAGGGCGACCTCACTGCCCTGCTCGATGTGGAGCGTTCCGATCGTGGCGAGATTCACACTTGTGACATCGTCCATAGGTCTGGACTCCTCGATCACGGTACCCGATCCCCGCACCGTCCGGCCCGGTCCGATCGACAGGTCGGCCGCGCTGCACGCCAGAGTGACAAACAGTATCGCTGAAGCGACAAGTACGACGACTGTCCGGTAAGTCATTTTGGTCCTCCTGCTTGCGATTGGCTCACGCTATGGAGTACGTGGAGGACCTACGAAGGTTGCACCCGGACCAGACAGGCGCGCCGCGTGGGGCGGCGCTAGGCCAATGGTGCCGGGGACTTGCCGCAGTCCCCGGCACCTGGGGGACTGCTTGCACGTGGGAGCGAACGGCGGTAGGCTTGCCCCTGAGGTGGTCTTCGATGAGTGCCGTTGGCGGGCTGAGGCGCATCCGGCGGGAGGCGTGGGTTGTCCTGGCGACGTCGATTGCCCAGGGCGTCACGTGGTACGGGCTATCGGAGACGGTGCTGGCGCTGTACCTGGTGCGGCTGGGGTACGGCCCCGAGTTCGTGGGGAGCTCGGCGGCCGCCGCGAACCTGGGCTATGCGCTGGCGTCGATGCCGGGCGCGGCAGTGAGTCGCAAGCTGGGCGCACGGCGGTCGATGGTCTATGGCTCGGCGGCGTGGGTCGCCGGTGTCCTGCTGCTGTCGCTTGGAGACCTGGTGCCTGCAACCTGGCGGGCGCCGTGGGTGTTGGCAGTGCGGCTGGTGGCTTCGGCGGGGCTGGCGCTGTACATGGTGAGCAGCCAACCGTATCTGACAGCGGTGACCTCGCCGGAGGAGCGCCCGCTTGCGTTCGCGCTGGTGATCTCGTTGCGTCCGCTGGGTGCGATGATCGGCAGCCTTCTGGGCGGCTTGCTCCCGGGCCTGTTCGCGGGGTGGGGCGGTGTGTTCGGGTCATCGCTGATCGACCCGCGGCCCTATGGGATGGCGTTGGCGGTGGGGCTGCTGGTGTATGCGCCGGTGTTCTGGGTGCTTCGGCTGCTGCCGTCGACCCCTCAGCAGGAGGATGCGCCTCGGAAGGAGGCTCCTTTGGCCTGCGTACCTGACGCACCCGGTGCCGCGCCGGCGGCCACCACGGCTTGGGTAGGGCTGACCGCGCGCTCGAGGGCGCCCGTGGGCGTGCTGGCGGCGATAGCGGTGATCTGCGCCCTGCGGGTGGGCGGGGAGTTCACCGCGCGCGCGTTCTTCAGTGTGCATCTCGACGGCACGTGGGGCGTCTCGACGGCGCGGATCGGCGGCGCGCTGGCGCTCTCGAACCTGCTCAGTATCCCCGCGCCGCTCGTGACGCCGGCGCTGGTTCAGCGCTGGGGGCGCGTCCTGACGATCACCGTGGGCGCGGCAGGTGTGGCGCTGAGCATCGTCGCCCTTGGATTGGCTGCTGACTGGGTGATGGCATCGGCGGCATTTGTGGCTCTGACCGTGATTGCGGCGATGACGAGGTCGGTGTGGAGCCTCGTGGTCCAGGAGTCGGTGTCGGAGGGCTGGCGCACAACGTCTGCCGGCGTGGCCAACCTCTTCAGCGGGCTGGGGACGATGGCGATGTCATCGGCGGGTGGGGTGATGGCGGCGTCCATGGGGTACCGGTCAACATTCCTGGCGAGTGCGGCGCTGGTTGGGCTGGGCGCCGCAGCCGTCTGGGGCGCGTTCGGGCGGCGCAGGCCGCTTCAGAGCGGGCGCTCTGAAGCGGGGCGACCCGGCCGGGCGGCAAGGTGACCTGCGACCAGCGCGGCATACCGCGCCGCCAGGCGCTCTCGGCGGTCCCAGAGGGCGACACAGTACGGGCGATCGTGGTTTCGCCAACCCGCCACGGATTCCGTACTGTGTCGCCCCTACCCTGACGGCGCAACCGCGGCCTGGGTAGGGGCGAGTCATTCCCGCAGCAGGACGTTGTCGAGCAGACAGGGCCGGACGCACACTCAACGGCGCGTGCAGGCACAGTGTTGGGAATGGCTCGCCCTCCGGCTCCGAAACCCGGAGCAGAGGGCGACACAGTACGGGCGATCGTGGTTTCGCCAACCCGCCACGGATTCCGTACTGTGTCGCCCTACCCCAGACTGTGATCGCGTAGCCACTGGATTCGCGATGTCCGGCCGGTCCCGTCTTGCCGCCCGAAGGCTCTCTCAGCCGGCTCAGCCGTGGTACTTGACGGTGCCGTCCGGCTCGCGCGTGAAGTGGCACAGGAACGTGTCCCACGTGAGCTGTGCCATCTCGGCTGTGTAGGTGTGCGGGCAGTTGCGTATGACCGTGAACTGCACCATCGGCGCGTGGGCGTTGTCATACATCACGAGCGTGTGGTAGGCTCCGTTGTCGTACCAGTTGTCCGGCTGCATCACCATGCGGTTGGCGTTACAGCAAGCGGCGAGCGTGTCCCAAGCCACCGAGCCCTCACTGAGATCGCCCGAAAACAGGTCGTATTCGCCGATCATGAACCACACCGGACGCTGATGATCATTGACGAAGGGCTCGACGCCACCGGGTTGCATGGCGCCGAGCGACCCTGTTGGGCTGAACGCCGCGAAGCGTTCCGGCATCGATCGCATGAGATCCTGAACCATCATACCGCCATTGGAGTGGCCAACGGCGTAGATGCGCGATGCATCGATGGCGTAGGTGCTGGTGACACTGTCGAGAAGGGCCTCGAAATACGGAATCTCGCTGATGTCCCCCTCGCGCTTGAGCGTGCCGCACGCCCATCGGGGAAGCTGCAGCCTTGCCAGTACACCCCCCTGAGGGTACGCGGAGGGGAACACCACGAAGAAGCCCCGCTCCTCGCCGAGCCGGTACCAGTCGCTGGTCTGCTCGAAGTATTCGGAATTGCAGGAGTAGCCGTGGATCGCCACAACGAGCGGGTAGGTCTTCCCGTCGCCAGGCCGGTAACAGGATGGCACGTAGACGTCCCAGTACCGATCAAGGCCGTCGATCTCCCGGTGCACCCGCTCGACCCCCACCTCCTCCAGGCTTCTGCGCGGACGCAGATGGTTGTTCCCGAAGCCGCCCCACCTGGCGTAGCGCAGCACAAACTCCAGCATCTTTTCGTCCAGCGCCTCGCGGCTCATCCCGCCAACGCTCATGGCGTCAGCGATCCACACCTGCGAGATCGGCTGGTCATTGACGAAGTAGGCCCCGCGCCGCGGCTGCTCCAGGTAGACCTGCGCGAAGCCGTTGGACAGGCCTTCGTCCCGCGAACGGATGATCTCCCTCATATAGGTGGCAGTCGCTTCCGCCTTGCCGCTTCTGTCGATGATGAAGCCCGGCAGGGCGACGTCGGTCTTCTTCAGCGTGTCGATGCCGTCCGACGGCAGCCCGCGCAGGACCTCCAGCAGCTCCGGATCCACGGCGCAGTCACCGTCCGCCGCGAAGGCCGGATAGGTCGCACTGAAGGTGAGGGCGAACGCCGTCGCGACGGCTGCGCCCTTGCCAAAGCCGATGGGATAGATGAACGCCTCGCAAATGTCCACCGTCACGCGCGCCAGGTACTCCAGGTCGACGATTTTCTGCGCGTAGTCAAACTCGCTGGAGATGTCCTCGATGTCCCACGCCTCGCTCTCAAGCACGATGAGCGCCATATGGTGTTTCTCAGCCAACGCAATCCAGTGGCCTGACCGCAGGAACGCCTCCGCCTTGACACCGCTGTCGGGAAAGATGAGAGCCGCCGGACCCTTGGACGGCATGTCGTGGGCCACATAGATCGCGTAGGCCCGCCGGTGCGTCCCCATGTCTGCCTCTCTGAGGAAGAGACCCGTATTCGGCTGGGCGTATGGGTGCGCCGGGTCGATCGGGACGATCTCACTTGGGGGAGTGCGCATCATCCTGGCAGGCGCGTATTTCGTCCCCTTGGGAATGCGCGGCATCAGCATGGAGCGGTTGTTCAGCGGACTGAAGTGGAAGCTTGTGTACTTGGCCATAGCATGCCCTCCGTAGTTCGATGGACGTTGTCGTTGCGTCGGCATGTTATAGGCTGCGTCCTGTTGGGCGCAACTGGGCTGATTGGGCCGTGTCAGGGAGGAGAGAGCGCTACGGAGTGGGCACCCAGCCGGGTGCGCCGGGGAGTGGCGAGTGTACGCGGGGACGGGAGGCGCACCGGGGGAACCAGACGCCAAGTCGACGATGCGCAGGCTGTCTCAGATCAAGCCCAACTCCCGTGCCCGGATCGCTGCCTGGGTGCGGTCGCGCGCTCCCAGCTTGTCGAGAACTGCCGTCACGGCGTTCTTAACGGTCCCCTCAGCCAGGTACAGCCGCTCCGCGATCTGGCGGTTGGTCAGCCCGGACGCGATCAGGCGCAGGATCTCCAGCTCGCGATGGGTGAGCGGCTCGGGCAGCCCGATGGCTGCGTCCCGCGAAGGTCGAGCGACGCGGGCGAACTCGGCCACGACCTTGCGCGCGACGGAGGGCTCGATGAGCGCGCCGCCTGCGGCAACGGTCCGCACGGCCTGGGCCAGGTCGCTGCCGGAGACATCCTTAAGCAGGTAGCCCAGCGCACCGGCGCGTAGTCCCTCGAATACATACTCGTCATCATCGAAAGTGGTCAGGATCACGACGCGTGCCTCGGGCCAGCGCTCGCGCAGGCGCCAGGTGGCCTCGACGCCGTCCATGCCCGGCATACGGACATCCATCAAGACCACGTCGGGCCGGAGCTCAGCGTAGAGCCGCAGGGCGGCCTCACCATCTCCCGCCTCCCCAACGACCTCCAGGTCCGGCTCGAGCTCCAGCAGAATGCGCAGCCCTTCGCGCATCAGGCGCTGGTCATCGACGAGCAGGACGCGGATTGGATCAGGCACGGGCGTGCTCCTGGCTAAGTGGCAGGCCGAAGGCGAGTTGCGTGCCGCCTCCAGGCCGCGGCTCGAAGTGCAGCGACCCACCAAGCTGTTCGGCCCGCTCGCGCAGGCCGTGGAGCCCGAAGCCGCTGTGATCGCGGCTCAAGGTCGCTCCGCGACCGTCGTCACTGACCAGCAGCGTCACAGCGCTATCGCCGACCGTCAGGACAAGCCATACCTGCTGGGCCTCGGCGTGCTTCTGGACGTTGGTTAGCGCCTCCTGAGCAGCTCGGTAGAGCGCCAACCGGTATGTCTCGGGCATCGGCGGTAGCTCTTCGGGGAGCGCCTGGTTGATTGTCAGTCCGGTGGCCTCCTCAAACTGGGTGATCAGCCTGCGCAGTGCGCTACGCAGGTGGAGATCCGCCTCGAGGGGTGACCGTAGCGTGGCAACGGTAGCCCGGAGCTCGCTGAGCGCCTCCCGCACCTGTTCTCGCGCCGTGCCGACCAGGCTCTCAGCCCGCCCCGGATCAATCGGGCACAGGCGCTGGGCGGCCTCAAGCTGCACCGAAGTGACCGTGAGTCGATGCCCCAGCGTGTCGTGCATTTCGCGCGCCAGGCGGTTGCGTTCTTCGACCACCGCCATCTCCTCGGCGCGGAGCGCGTAGTCTTGTAGCTTGGCGTGAGCGGACTGCAGCTCCTCGAGCAACATCTGGCTCTCGCGGCGGGCCGCGTCGGCGCGTGACAGCAGGCCGGCAAAACCGCCGAGGAGCGAGTACATGACGCCGTAGAGGAACAGCGCCATCAGGCCTTCACCGACACTGATACCCACGGCGAACGAGGCCGCTGTCAGGATGGTGAAGAGGGCCTGGTAGCCGATCGCCTGTCGCCGCGGAAAGGCCAGGATCGCCTGCATGATGGGGGACACGAAGAGCACAGGGTACATCGTCCACCCCGGCTGCAGGAACATCAGTGTCGCGACAAGTCCCCCGTGGATGATGATGTAGAGGTGAACTCGCCAGAGCGGCTTTCTGGTACCCGGTATGCCCGCCTGGATGAGGGCGATCGCCGCTAGCAGGCCGGCGATCATCCAACGCAGGGCGGGCGTAAGGGGCGGGCCGAACCGGAGACCCACCACGCCTGCCGCTACGAGAATGGCGTAGCTGGCGATCAGGAAACCGACATTCTCACGCCGGGTGGCGATCTGGTGGGTCATAGCCACATTACACTCCAGAACTGATCTGTCGGCAAGCCGCTCGCAGTGCCGGGGGCCTTCTGCCGCTGTCCGCGGCGCGTCCCCGGCACTTTCTGGTACCGGCACGCCGGAGGCGGAGCGGGTGGGCCGCCCGCGCTCCGGCGGAGGCAACGCGGGCGCCAGTGCTCAAGCCTCCTCGGCCTTGCCGAAGAGCCGGCGCTTCTCGGCCCACGGCTTGAGGATCAGGAAGGCGCCGAGGATGATCAACAGGAACGCGCCCTCGAGACCATCGGCAAGTTTGGGAACGAGGAGCTGCACGATGCCTCCCACGATGGAGAGGATCCCCAGGAAGGTCGTGAACCCGCTCATCCGGATGCCCTTCACGTAACGGGCCGCGTTGAGGCCCAGGAAGATCAGGCCGACGACGATGGACCAGACGCCTTCCGAGATTCCCGTATGCGGGACCAGCATGTAGGCGCCAAAGAGGACGAGGAAACAGCCCCAGGCGATCGTCTCAAGCTGCCTGTTCAGAGCCGCCCTCTCGGGGTCCGGCACAACTTCGGGCCGTTCGGCAGGCTTTGGGCGTCCAGGTGCGGTCGCGACGAGGATGATACCCGCGACCGCGATGACTCCCACGGGCAGCCAAGGCACATTCCGCTCGTCGACGTAGTACATCACCTTGCCGGGCACGGCGATGATGAGCACTGCGAGCACCGCAGCCACCACCAAGCAAGCGATTCCTCCGATCAGCCTTCCTGTCTTCATTGCTCCCCTCCTGTGTAATTGTGAACGGACACAGCCTGCGGACGGGTCATTCGAACCTGAAGCGCCGGATGGCGACGGCGGCGAAGGCCACGGCGAATCCCAACAGCGCCAGGATGTTGGGCGTGATCCGGGCCAGCGTCCAGCCGTCAGCGAACATCCCCATGTAGGCCTCGATGGCCCAGGCGCTGGGGGTGAACCGGCAGAGGATGCCCATCAACCCCGGGGCCTTCCAGACCGGGAAGATGGTGCCGCCAAGCGCGAGCAGTACGAACCCGAGGACCATCCCGAGCTGGTCGGCCTGCTTGCTGCTGTGGCAGAACGTGCCCAAGAGAATGCCCATCGAGGCCGACGCCAGCGCCAACGCCAGGGTCAGGAGCGCAAGCGCCAGGGGTGCCTCGCCGAGCGGCATCCTGAAGAAGACGCTGCCGGCGGTGAACATGACGATCACCTGCAGGAAGACGATGCCCACATAGGCCAGGATCTTGCCGGTGATGACGGCGCCGCGGGGCATCGGCGACGACATCAGGCGCCGGAATGTGCCCTCCTCCTTCTCAGCTAGCAGCGTGCTGGCCATCGTGCCGACAAGGAAGAAGGCGAAGGCCACGGTGAAGCCGGGGACGTTGTAGGTCATAGGGTTCCAGTCCTCCAGCTCCTTCGTGTTGGCGACCGCGGTCTCCTCGACAGCGATGACGGGGCTCTGCCGCATCTGCTGAACGGCGGTCCAGATCACGCCGAGGGTCTGTGCTTCGGCCGCTGCCGCCATCTCAGGCGGCGCCTTGTCATAGCCCGGCGACTGCGACGTCACGGCGTGCACGCCGTACCGCAACTCGGCCAGCATGCCGATCTCGGCCATGGCCTGGTTCGTCACACCGGCGACGATGTTGGCGGCCTCCTGCTGGGCGGGGTCCTTGATGAGAGTGATCGCCGCGGTCTCGCCGGCGTCGATCCTGTCGCTCAGGTCAGCCGGGATGATGAGCGCCGCAGCGGCCTGGCCCTCCGCGACGAGGCGGTCGGCAGCCGTCGGGTCGTTCTCCTCGGTCACGGCCAGGACCGTGGCCTGCTTGAGGCCGTCGACGACCATCTGACCATAGGTGCCGCGGTCCTGGTTGGCGACTATGATGGCGATCTCGATAGCGGTCTCGCCGCTGCCGCTGGTGTTGGCGAACGCGATGCCCATCAGGCTGGCGAACAGCAGCGGCATCAGGAAGTAGACCGCCAGAGCGCCCTTGTCCTTGAGCACGATCAGCATGTCTTTCCAGGCGATGGCTAGGGTGTGTCGAATCATCTGTTTCCTCCTGACCACTGTGCGAGTCGCAGAGGCTACTCGAACTTGAACTTGAGCAGGCCGGCGGTGAAGAAGACCGCGGTGAAGGCAGCCAGCATTCCGAGCTGCGGCAGGATATCGATCATGCCCAGCCCACGCAAGGTGACGGCGTTGAACGCCTGGAGCGCCCAGTAGTGGGGGACCGCCTTCCCAATGGTGTTGAGGAAGTCGCCGAGGACAAAGGAAGGGATGAACGCCCCGCCCACCATTCCCGCGACCCAGAGGACCGCCGAGCTGACGCCCCCCACCTGGGCCTCGGTCCGGCACAATGCTCCGAGCAGTACGCCCAGGCTTGTCGAACACAGCGCCACGAGGATCGTGATGAGGGCCAGTGCCAGCGGCGCACTGCCCAGCGTCGGGGCCGTCTGGCCGATCGCCGGCAGCAGCACGATGCTGGCCGCCACAACGACTACCATCTGCAGGATGGCGATCAAGAAGTTGGGCAGCATCTTGCCGATCAACAGCTCCCAGCGATCCATGGGCGAGACCAGCAGGCGGCGGAAGGTGCCTTCCTTTCTCTCCTCGAAGATCGAGGTCGCCGTCACCTGGGCGGCGATGAAGGCGAACATGATCGCGAAACCCGCCGCGCCGAAGGTCGAGGGCTCGAAGTTCTCGCGACCCCGCGTGATCTGGTCGGGCCACTTCGCAGTGAGGGCAAGCAGCGGCTGCGTCTCGGCGCGCTCGATCTGGCTCGCGGCCTGCTCGCGGATTCTCTCGGCGGTGAAGACCTGATACTCCTCGGGCGCGTCGGAGGTCATCGCTGCCATCTGGCTGAGGCCGTTGACGAGCTGAGTCTCGAGCGAGAGTTGCGCGGCGACACCTTTGGCCACCAGCCGCACGGCCTCCACCTGGGACAGTGAGGCGGCCGGGCCGTAGGCCAGGCGAAGCGATGACGGCGTGCCGGCTTTGACATCGGCGCTGAAGTCGGCGGGAATTGTGAGGGCCAACTGGATCGTCCCGCCTGCGAGGTCGGCTTCGACAGTCGCTGCGTCGTGCGGCTCGGTCCGGATGCCTCGGCCCGCGTTGAGGTCCTCCACCAGCTGCTCGGACGTCTCGCCGCCCGGGTCGAGGTTGACGAGCGGAACAGTGAGAACCTGCTCCTGCAGCTTCTGGCTCGCGCCGAAGGCGGCGCTGAAGGCCATGATGAACCCGATAGGCACGAGGAAGAGCTGGACGATCTGCCCACGGTCCTTAGCAAAAAGCAACAGATCTTTGAGAGCGATATGGAGTGCGTTCATGTCGTTGCCTCGTTCTGGCCCTACTGTCGCAGCTTCTTGCCGGTCAGGTGCAGGAAGACGCTCTCCAGGTTCGGCTCGAGGATCTCCAGCGACGTGACACGCACGTCGAGCTGGTTGGTGAGGTCCAGCGCGCCCATCAGGGCCTCCTGAAGCCGCCGGGTCTCGATCTTTACCTGGCCATCGGTGCGCGACGCGGACTTAACCGCGGGGAGGCCGGCGACGCGCTCGGTGAGGTCCTCGGGCGTGCCCTCGGCGACTCCCAGCATCACGACGCCCCCGCCGAGGCTCCGGATCAGGGCCGTCGGCGTGTCAAGGGCGATCAGCCGGCCCTCATCGACGATGGCGATGCGGTGGCAGAGACGCTGCGCCTCCTCCATATAGTGGGTCGTGTAGATGACGGTCATCCCGGCCCGGTTCAGCATCTCGACGCTCTCGAAGATCGCATTGCGACTCTGGGGATCAACGCCAACCGTCGGCTCGTCGAGGAAGAGGACCTCGGGCTTGTGCAGCAGACCTGCGCCGATGTTGACCCGGCGCTTCATCCCGCCTGAGTACTTGCTCACGGTCTCATCGGCGCGATCGGCAAGGCCGATCATCCCCAAGATTTCATCAACGCGCCGGCGGAGCTCCCCGCCCTTCAGACCGTAGATGCGCCCGAAGAACATCAGATTCTGGCGCGCCGAGAGCGACCCGTAGAGGGCCAGCTCCTGGGGGACGAGGCCCATCTTGGCCTTGACCTCGTGCGTGTG
>JALOOJ010000279.1 GCA_025454475.1 Anaerolineae bacterium | reverse complement strand
CCCTTGCGCTTCGCACCCTGAGCGCCCTGTGCCTGCTTCTGCCAGGCGTAGAGCGTCGTGAGCGCGTCGAGGGGGGTGAGGCTGTTCACATCGAGCTGGCGCAGCGCCTCGACAATCGGGTGTTCCTTCGCGATCAGCATCGGCTGGAACGGCTCGATCTCCTGCTCCGCCATCCCGGGGCGGAACTCGCCGCTCTCCAATTGCTCCAGCAAGCCCTCGGCGCGGTGGACGACCGGCGCGGGGATGCCTGCCAGCCGCGCCACATGGATGCCATAGGAGCGGTCGGCGCCGCCCGGCACGACCTTGTGCAGGAAAATGACGTCTCGCCCTTCCTCCACCACCGCTAGGTTGAAGTTGCGCACATGCGGCAGGCTCTCCTCCATCTCAATCAGCTCGTGATAGTGGGTGGCGAAGAGGGTGCGGGCGCGCCGTTCGGGGTGGTTGTGGAGGTACTCCACTACGGCCCAGGCAATGGCCATGCCGTCGTATGTGCTTGTGCCGCGTCCTACTTCGTCCAGGATCAACAGGCTCCGTGGGGTCGCGTGGTTGAGGATGTTGGCTGTCTCCACCATCTCGACCATGAACGTAGACTGGCCCGCCGCAAGCTCGTCGGATGCCCCAATACGGGTGAAGATGCGGTCGACTACGCCGATCCGCGCCTCATCCGCCGGGACGAAGCTGCCGATCTGGGCCATCAGGATGATTAGCGCAGTCTGGCGTAGGAAGACGGACTTGCCCGCCATATTGGGGCCGGTCACGATATGGATGCGGCTTTCGGCATCCATCTCCAGGTCGTTGGGCACGAATGGCTCCCGTTGGGATTGCTCGACGACGGGGTGGCGCCCCCCGACCACGTGCAAGGTCGGGGCTTCTTCGAAGGTCGGGCGCACGTAACGCCGGAGAACAGCGATCTCAGCGAGGCCCGCGATCACGTCGAGGTGCGCGAGCGCCCCGGCGGTCGCCAAGAGCGTGGGCGCACAGGCCGCGATCCGCTGGCAGATCTCGGCGAAGAGCCGGGCCTCCAGTTCGCCGATCCGTTCCTCGGCGTTTAGCACGAGGCTCTCGTATTCCTTCAGATCCGGCGTGATGTAGCGCTCGGAGTTAACCAGGGTTTGCTTGCGGATGTAGTCGCCAGGAACGCCTGCCGCGTTGGCTTTGGTGACCTCGAGGTAGTAGCCGAAGACTTTGTTGTAGCCGACCTTTAGCGTCTTTATGCCCGTGCGCTGGCGCTCCTTCTGCTCCAGACCGGCGATCCATTCCCGTGCATCCCTGCTTGCCAGGATAATGCCGTCGAGTTCACTCGAGAACCCTGGACGGATGAGCCCGCCGCTGCTCAGTTGCGCGGGCGGATCGTCGACGATTGCCTCGGCGATGAGGGCGTGGACCTCCGGCACAGGGTTGAGTCCCGTCAGCAGCGAGGTCAGGCCTGCCTGCTGCAACAGTTCGGCAAGCGCCGGGACACTGTTCAGCGCCGTGCGGATGCCCTCCAGGTCGCGCGGGCCAGCTCGCTGCGCAAGGACACGTGTGGCCATACGCTCCAGATCGGGCACGCGTTTGAGCATCTCTCGCGCTTTGGCCCGGACGACGCCGTGGTCGACCAGGCCCTGCACCTGATCGAGGCGTGCCTCAAGGGTCGCGATGTCCAGAAGCGGCTGGGCGAGCATCTTGAGCAGCAGTCGCCCGCCCATTGGCGTGACCGTCTGGTCGAGCACGCCCAGGAGCGATCCGGTCTTCTCGCGGCGCAGCGTCTCGGTCACCTCGAGGTTGCGCCAGGTGGAGGCATCGATCGCCATGAAGTGGTCCGTGGCGTAGGTTCGCAGCCCCGTGATCTGCGGGATCAGGCCCTGCTGAGTTTCCTGGAGGTAGCTCAATGCCGCGCCCGCCGCGCGAATCGCGAGCGGCTTGCCCTCACACCCGAACCCCTGGAGCGTGCGCACCTGGAAGTGCTCCATGAGCGCCTGGCGGGCCGCGGACTCCTCGAAGCGGTAGCCGGGCCAGGGCATCAGCACCGCCACGACTGCGCCCTCGAGCGCCTGCTCGGGACGTTGACCGTGATCTCCGGGATCCCGGTCCTTCCACGAGCCCACCTTGGGGATGAGAATCTCCCGCGGACTCAGGCGCGCCAGTTCCTGGCGCACGATCGAGAGGATCTCCTGCGCCGAATCGGCGTTGAGTTGGGTGACGGCAAATTCGCCGGTTGAGATCTCGGCATAGGCGATCCCGGCGCGGTCACCGTCGATGACGACGGCGGCAAGGTAGTTGGGGCGGCGCTCGTCGAGCATAGCCGGTTCGGTCAACGTTCCCACAGTCACGACGCGCTCGACCCGGCGCTCCATCGGACCGCTCCCACCGGGCTCGCCGACCTGTTCCGCGAGAGCGACCCGGTAGCCCTTCTCGATCAACCGGGCGATGTAGCCCTCGACCGCGTGGTGCGGCACGCCTGCCATCGGGACCCGTACGTCTTTGGAGACCGGGCGCGAGGTCAGGAAAATGTCCAGCTCGCGCGAGGCAATCTCGGCGTCCTCGTCGAAGGTCTCGTAGAAGTCGCCAAGGCGAAAGAAGAGGATCGTGTCCGGATACTGGGCCTTGAGGTCCAGATACTGCTGCCGGAGCGGTGTCGTGTCGTTCGTGGCCATGGGGATGATTATAGCGAGGGCGGGGGATGGTACAAGGAAACGGAGAGATTGGTGAGTAGGGATGGTGATCAGGACACCGATGACTTGTGTCGTGCACTGCGCAGCAGGTGCCGGGGACGCTCAGATGTTCTGCCGCCCAAAGTCCCCGGCACTCAGACACGGGCTATTCGGAGATGTGTTGGAGCGCACGCTCGAGCTCCGCGTCACGCGCGCCCAGTACATCCTCGATGGTGCGCAGGACTGGGATATCGGGCCGGATGCCGCCGTCGCTCTCGGTGGGGTCCGCGACCGCCGTGTAGTAGCCCCATAGGGGAATCCCAACCACCAGGCGCGAGTTGGGCAGTGTCACAATGGCGAAGAAACCGCTGTTGTTTCCACGGTAGCCGCCACCTGTCTCCTGCCCGATGAAGGTGGCCCGCCCGTTAGCCTTCGCGATCGCTGCGAACTCGGAGGTCACCGAGAAGCTGCGCCCGTTGACGAGCACGATCACGTCGCCGAGGAACGCGTTGGGCATCGGCTTCTGCTCACGCAGGTTGCGGTGGTGTGTCCAGACGAAGTCCCCACCGGGCTCCTTGGAAATGAGCAAGCGGTACAGCGGGAAGTAGAAGGGCAGCCTGGCGTGCTCCCGGAAGCTGAATGGTTTCCGCTGGGTCACAGTGATCCTGTCGTAGTAGCGGAAGGGCTCGTCGGTCAGATAGGCATAGAGCAGCGCGCCGTAGGCATCTTTCCCGCCCTCGTTGTCCCGTAAGTCGATGATCAGGTGCTGCACGTCCTTGAGCTGTATCTCCTCAAAGGCATCGCGCAAGAAGCGCTCGAACTTGATGGCCTTGGACTCAAACCAGAACGAGCGAATGGTAAGCAAGGCCGTCGATTCATCGGGGTAAGCCAGTTCGAGGGGGGCGACTTGCGCTCGCCGGGCCTGCCACCACGCAGTCAGCGTCGTGTCCGATATCGCTGACGCGACGGTTGTTACACCTTCATCCGAGGCGGGCGCGCGATAGGTGATGGCGTACTGTGATGCGCTGCCGAAAAAAGTGCTGTAGTACGCGCCGAAGTATGTGCTCAGCTCCAGGAACTTGGCCCCGATCGACATGCCGTCAGCGAATGAGACCTGATCAGCGAGGTGTGTGATGGTCTCTGCCGTCGCGACGCCATCGATCGATAGCACCTCCGATCCCGCGGGTATGGCGTTCTCGGGACTGAGGTCCGCTTGCACCCAGGCACGAGTACCCTCGACGAATAGGACCAGGGGCAGTTGCCTATCCAATCCATAGTAGAAAGGCGTGTCGAAGTTTCGCTCGAGGTGGAACTTGGTATGGCCACAACGCAACGCCACGATTGCCGGATTGAGGGCCTGATAGAACGCCTGCTCGGACATCGGCTGG
>JALOOJ010000110.1 GCA_025454475.1 Anaerolineae bacterium | reverse complement strand
GAAGAGACCCTGCGGTGCACCGTCCTTGGGATGATGCCCGAAGACGCGGATGCCAGCGGCGAAGAGGGCCGAGGCGATCATCTCGCCGGGACGGGCGGTGAGGGCCGTGCCTTGCCAGAAGAACGCGACCGGCTCGAACTCCTGGTCGGCGGGCAGAATGGGATGGTTCACAATGCGATGTGACGTCATGCGGGCGATCTTTCCGGACGCCGTCGCCCTCCTGAGCATAGGAGCCTGTCCCTTTGTTGGCATGAGTGTAACACCAGAGGCAGGACGCCGCAATGGATGCGTGGCCCTACCGTGGCATGACACCTGTCCGGTCTACGTTGTATGTGTGGGGTGGCCAATTGCCGTAGATGCTCTACACTCCTCGGTACAGATGCGGTTTTCGGGGTTACCAGTGTTCCGACCGATCGCCCGGGGGGCCCTGGATGAGATGTGACTGCCGTCGCGTCGAAGTCGCCGAGCTCGACGCAGATACACTCGCTCAGATCGAGCGGATTTACATCGCCAGCTTCCCGCCGACGGAGCGCGAGCCCTTCGACGCACTGGTGCACGACGCTCGCCGCGGTCGAATAGCCCTCTATCGCGCTGTTGAGGAAGGGGTAGTGCAAGGGTTTGGGGTTACCCTGGCCCTACCCATCCAGGGCACTGCTTATCTCGCTTATCTGGCAGTCGATTCCTCTCGACGAGGTGCGGGCGTGGGGGGACAGCTTTTCCGCTCTATCCTGGAGTCACCGGCGACATGTCACGGCATCACGGCCCTGGTGTGGGAGGTCGAGCGCCCCGAGGCTGATGCGCCGCCAGAGGACCCGAAACGGCGGCGTATCACGTTTTACAGGAGGCAGGGCGGTGTGCTGTTGGAACAGGTGCGTGACTTCCAGATGCCGAACTTGGCGCCGAGTCTGCCTGCGAGTGCGTCGGGTACGGTGCCAGCCATGCTGATGTGGGCCACGGCGGGGCCGCGGGCTGCGCTAACACGGGCCGAGACGCTGGCGATCGTGGCTGCGGTATACAGGGTGGGCTACGGGCGCGACCTCAGCGATCCGCTGGTGCGATATGTGCTGAGCACGGTGGATGCAGATGATAGCGGTTCCTGGGAGGTATGATGAGAGTCTACGATGGTCTGACGGCCTACTACGGTGATCTCCACAACCATTGTGGCATCTCCTACGGTCACGGGAGCTTGGAAGACGCCTTCCTTAACGCGCGAGAGCAGCTCGATTTCTGCTCCGTGACAGGTCACGCGCTGTGGCCTGATATGCCCGCGCCTGACGACAACATCAGGTACATCATCGACTTTCACCGCAAGGGGTTTGCCCGGCTGCGCGAGGTCTGGGATGATGTCCAGCGGACAACCGCTGCTTTCCATCGCGACGGCGAGTTTGTGACGTTTCTCAGCTTCGAGATGCATAGCGGCGCGGATGGCGACCGCACCATCCTGTATAACGGAGCACAAGGCGACATTGTTGAGGCTACCGACCTTGTCGACCTTCACAGCCGCTTGCGTCACCTCGGGCGTGGCGTGATGGTGTTCCCACACCACATCGGCTACAAGCAAGGGACGCGTGGTATCAACTGGGAAACGTTCGAGCCCGAGCTTGCGCCAGTGGTGGAGATCGTCTCAATGCACGGGTGCAGCGAGGCCGATGAAGGACCGCGCCCCTTCCTGCATTCGATGGGTCCGTCGGATCACAGAAGCACGTGGCGGTATGGGCTGTCGCGGGGACATATCGCTGGTGTGATCGGGTCGACGGATCATCACAGCGCGCATCCAGGAAGCTACGGGCATGGTCGCGCTGGCGTCTGGGCCAGCGACAAGACACGCGATGCGATCTGGGAGGCCTTGTGGGCCCGCCGGACCTATGCCCTGACGGGCGACCGCATCGAGATGCAGTTCACGGTCAACGACGCCCCGATGGGGGCAGTGCTGCCGTGCGCGCCGAACCGCAAGATTGCCTTCCAGGTGATTGGCGGCGCGCCCGTCGATTGTGTGGACGTAATCAAGAACGGCGCACTGCTCCGCCGTTTCTCGCAGGTCGATTTCGAGGAGGGAGTAACGGACGAATCCGTGCGGACAAAGCTGTTGCTTGAGGTCGGATGGGGGGCGCGGGGCGTCAGGGCCGACTGGGATGTGCGTTACGGCATCTCTGAGGGTCGCCTCTTGGGCGTGGAGCCGCGGTTTCGCGGGCCGGAGATCGTCGCACCTCAGGAGGCCGACCCCGACGCCGAGGCACATCGGCATACGTCGCATTGGGAGCCTGACGGGGACTCGGCTGTGCGCTTTACCACGGTCACGTATGGTAACCCCAACAACCTTACCCCGGCGATGCAGGGAGTGTGCCTGGATGTCGAGATGCCACTCGATGGCGAAGTCTGGGCTGATCTCAATGGGCGCCGCGAGCGCTACGCGCTTCGGGAGCTGCTTGAGGGGGCTCGATCAGGTCGGCTGGGCGAGATCGACTCCCCCTGCTATCGTTTTCATCGCGCGCCCCTTTGGCGGGAGCTCGAGTGGGCCGGCGCGTTCCGGGATGCCGTATCGGGAGCCGATGGAGACGATTCCTACTATCTCCGCGTACGGCAGGCCAATGATCAGTGGGCGTGGAGTTCGCCCGTGTGGATCCGGGGCGGCTAGAACGGGCGCTGAGTCCCTAGACGCAGACGACGCCGTAGGGTCTGAAGCCAAGGCTAGGCTCGACCCAACAACGATTCTGACCGTCGCGGATGTGGCAGTTGGCACCAACACGCCATAGATTCCGCGGAGACCAAGAGGGGAACGATGCCGACGTACCGAACGCTTCCTGTGCCAGAACGGATAGGGCGACTGAAAGACGAGCTCTTCGCTACGAGCACGCATTGGTGCTTCGAGCGTGCCCATCTGGTGACGCAGTCATACCGTGAGACGGAAGGACAACCCGCCGCTTTGCGCCGCGCGCACGCGCTTGCTCTCGTCTTCGACAAGGTGCCTATCCTTATCCGGCCCGGGGAGCTCATTGTCGGCCAACGCGCAAGTCGCCTGGGTGGGCGTGCTGTGTACCCGGAGTTTCATCTGAACGGCCTTTCACGCGACATTACGCCTCCAGACATCTGGGACTACTGGGTGGGGCGCACGATCGGTGACATCTCCAAAGGCGCCCACCCCGCCCGCCTGCGGCGGGCTGAAAGGGAGATGGCGGCTGGCTTCGTGACAGGGACGGCGAGTGGCTTTGGGCATGTCATTGTGGACTACGAGAAGGTGCTGCGGCGTGGCTTCCGTGACATTGCTTCCGAGGCAGCTGCTCTGCTTGATGCGGCACCGGCAGACGATAGGGAGGGAAGGGCTTTCCTGGAGAGTGTGATCATCGCTACTCGCGGCATCATCCGCTGGGCGGAGCGCTACGCGGACCTTGCGGAGAAAATGGCCGAAGTCGAGGGTGACTCGACGCGATGCGCGGAGTTGCGGACCATTGCTGCGACCTGTCGCCGTGTGCCGGCTGAGCCGGCCCGCGATTTCCAAGAAGCACTGCAGAGCTTCTGGTTCACGCACCTGGCGATGCACATTGAGCAGTACGGCTGGTCCATATCGGCAGGGCGATTCGATCAGACCATGCTCCCCTACTACAAACACGATATCGCGGAGGGTGTCCTGACGGAGGATGCCGCGTGGGAGCTGCTGCTTAGCCTCTGGGTCAAGTTCATGGAGAACGTGGATTCCGGCGTCAAGGAGACTGTGTTCCAGAACCTCACGCTGGGCGGGCAGGATGCAGATGGCCAGGATCAGTCGAATGCCCTGTCACGGCTCTGCCTCGATGCGACGGTGGCGTTGCGCTTCAACCAGCCCGCACTCTCCGTGCGCTGGCATCCAAGAATCGATCCCGGCTTCTGGCACCAGGTCCATCAGGTGCTCGCGCAGGGTCTTGGCTTGCCTGCGCTGTTCAACGATACCATCATCATCGCTGCGCTGGAGGCTCACGGCGTCGTGCCCGAAGATGCCGTCGGCTATGGCATCGTGGGGTGTGTAGAGGCCAGCATTCCGGGAATGCAGCAGGGCGTGACGGCGGGGGGCCACATCAACACCGCAAAAGCGCTGGAACTGGCACTGAACGACGGACGATCCCTGATGACCAGTGAGCAGATTGGGTTGCCCACCGGTGATCCCGAGGCTTTCACCTCCTTCGAGGATCTGTGGGAAGCCTACAAGGTTCAGGTGATCTACCTGGCCGGTCTCAACGTTCTGGCAACGCATATCGCCGGTGAGGTCCAGAAGCAGCACGGCTACTGTCCGCTAATGTCTTCGCTTCTGGACGACTGCCTGGTGCGCCGAAGGGACCTGGTCTTTGGCGGCACCCGCTACAACCTGCCCGGAATCGCCATCTACGGGCCTAGCAACGCCTATGATGGGCTGCTTGCTGTCAAGCGTTGGGTCTGCGAGGAGCGAAAGGTGAGCTGGGCGGAGCTGCACAAGGCGCTTCTGGCGAATTTCGAGGGGTATGAAGCCCTGCGTCAACTCCTGGCACGGCGCACCGAGCGCTTTGGTAACGGCATTGCCGAGGTGGACGCATTCGCAAATCAGGTGAATGCCATCCATGCTGACTTCTGTTGGATGCTTGTGGACTCGCGAGGTGGACGGTATACCTGCGGTGTGTGGCCGGTCAACGGGCATGTTCACGCAGGCCACTGGACTGGCGCAACGCCGGACGGCCGGCGCGCGGGCGCCCCGCTGGTCGATGGTGTTGGGGCGTGTCAAGGTGCCGATCGCCATGGCCCAACGGCATTGCTGACCTCCGTGGCACGACTGAACAACATCGACCACTGGCCCGCCGGGAATACCTGCAACGTGAAGTTCGCTGCGCAATCGGTCCAAACCGATGATGGTGTTGCCCGGCTGCGCGAATTGGTCACGACCTATATGGAGTTAGGGGGACAGGAGCTGCAGGTAAACGTCGTGGACGCGGCCTCCCTGAGGGCCGCGAAGATGAACCCGGAGGCGTACCAGGACCTCATCGTGCGGGTGGCTGGCTACAGCGCATACTTCACCCAGTTGGGTGAGGATGTTCAGGATGAGATCATCTCAAGGACGGAGCAGACGCTCTGAACCGGCGCATAGGAGAGGACCAGATGACCAAACGTGATGTGCTTCTCAGTCTATTGGAGCCGCGGCATTCGAGTCGCTATGTGCCCGCGGCGTTCTTTATGCATTTCGGGGCGGCCTATCGGGAGGGGCAGGCCGCGGTTGACCGGCATCTGGCCTATTTCAGGCACACCGGGATGGACTTCGTGAAGATCCAGTATGAGCATTCCTTCCCACCGATCCCGGAGATCAAGCGGCCCGAGGACTGGGCCAAGATGCCGTTGTATGGCGAGGATTTCTACGCGGCGCCGTTGAAAGTTGTGGAGGGACTGGTACGGGCAGCGAAGAATGAAGCTCTAGTCTTGGTGACGCTCTACTCACCGTTTATGAGCGCGGGGCACACGACGAGCGATCAGCTCATCACTGAGCATCTGAAGGCGGACCCGGAGGCGGTGAAGATCGGGCTGGAGATCATCACCGAGAGCCTGTTGACCTTCGTCCGCGGCTGCATCGGGTTGGGGGTGGATGGGTTCTATGCCTCGACACAGGGCGGCGAGGCGCACCGTTTCGCGGGGACGGACATATTCGCTTCTTATGTTAAGCCCTACGACCTGGTTCTGATGGAGGAGGCTGACGCGGCGTGTCCGTTCAACATCTTGCACGTCTGTGACTACTGCGGCGGATATGATGACCTCTCGCCGTTCCTTGACTATCCGCTGGATGTCGTGAACTGCAGCTTGGCGCTCGGCGACCGAGTCATGACAACGCGCGAAGCAGCCGAGTTCTTTGGACGGCCCTTCATGGGAGGGATGGATCGCCACGGCGTGATCGCCTACGGCGATGTCGCCGGGATCTCGAAAGTGGTGACGGACGTTGTTGCAGAGGCGCCAGACCGTTTCATCCTCGGGGCGGATTGCACAATACCTGGAGACACCGACTGGGACGCGATCCGGGCCGCGGTGGATACTGCACACAGGAGTGGCGCATGATGTCGGAGGCGGCCGATGCCTGTGACTTGATCACTCTGCAGGCAATTGGCTACGTTGAACGACCACTGTCTGACCCAGCCCGAGCCGATGATATTGAGGGGCTCCGGGCAGCGCCGGTGCGGTTGGTGGTCCGGAAAGAGTATGGAGATGGTCTACTCGGGTTGGCGCCTGGCAGCGACATCCTGGTGTTGACCTACTTCGAGCGAGCCTCCCACAGCACACTGCAAGTCCATCCTCGCGGTGATCTCGAACGCCCGCTGCGCGGCGTCTTCGCTACACGTAGCCCTGGTCGGCCGAATCCCATCGGGGTGACTTGTGCGCGTGTGATGGGCGTCGACGGTAACGTTCTGACGGTGATGGGGTTGGATGCCTGGGATGGAACGCCCGTTCTGGACATCAAGCATTTCTCTGAGGCGTTTGACACGCCGTACGATCAGGGACCGGAGGAAGGCGCCTGAACGGGTTGCAACATAGATGCTGGGATATTGCGTTCCGCGTCGGCATCCCCGAATGTGACGCATAGTTGCGGCCTTTGCGAAACGAAGGGATACATTCCGCCGATGGCGAGATGCGATATCCCTGGCGACGTCGACGTTTGCCTCTGAGGGGACCTGTGGTATGATGCTTGGGGTCTGGACAGCCCAGACCCCCCAGTATCAGAGCCAAGGTGATGAGGGAGCAGACTGCGTGAGTGAACTCACGAGGTTACCAGGGCTGGCCGACGTCCACGTGCACCTTCGGGTCCCCGGAGGGGAGCACAAAGAGGATGTTCGCAGCGGTACCGCTGCCGCACTGGCAGGCGGGTTCACGACCATTCTCGCAATGCCCAACACCCATCCTCCTTTGGTGACGCTTGCCCGGTTGCAGGCAGCCCAGTTGCAAGCGCAGCGCGAGAGCCTGTGTGATGTCGCCTACTATGCCGGGGCGTCCGCGAACCACGTGGACGAGCTCCCGGCGTTGGGGAGCTGCGCCGTCGCACTGAAGATCTATATGGATCAGACGTATGGGCCGCTGCGGATAGAGGGACTCGCGACGCTGCTCGCCTGCTTTCGTGCCTGGCCAAAAGACAAACCCATTGCCATTCACGCTGAGGGTCCGAGCATTGCCGTGGGAATCGGCCTGGCGGCCGCCTTCGGGCGTTCAGTGCACTTCTGCCATGTCAGCCGTAGGTCGGAGATCACGTTAATTGCGCACGCGAAACACCAGGGTCTGGCCGTGACGTGCGAAGTGACTCCGCATCATCTTTTCCTTACCGAGGCGGATTTGCCACGGCTAGGGACGCTGGGCGATATGCGCCCTACGCTCGCACAGCAGGCGGATGTCGATGCGCTCTGGTCACACATCGATACGACGGTTGATTGCGTTGCGACCGATCACGCCCCGCACACCTTGGTCGAGAAGTCCTCAACGGCTAGCCCGCCAGGCGTACCAGGTCTTGAGACCGCCGTACCGCTGATGCTGACGGCTGTGGTCGAAGGACGGCTGAGCATGGACCGGCTGGTCGAGCTGATGGCGGCAAACCCACGGCGGATCTTCGGGCTCCCCAATCAACCCCATACCTGGATAGAAGTGGATGTCGGCGATACCTTTGTGATCAGTCAAGAAGGACTCCATACCAAATGCGGATGGAGTCCTTTTACCGGAATGCGCGTGAGAGGACGGGTACACACGGTGTGCCTGAGAGGGGAGACCGTGGTTCGGGATGGAGCAGTGATTCCGACTGCCCGTACTGGATCTGTGTGTTGAGAGAGGAGCCCGCGAATGCGGGCTTTTTCTTATCGATCAGCCAAGGAGGGAGTGGACGATGGAGATGATCAAGGACTTGCCCAAGCTGTTTGACCATGTGGAGGCACCCGGCAACGGCGCCTACAATAACGGGTTTGCCGGACAGGATGTGATCTCGGTTGACCAGTTCGACCGTACCCGGCTCTCGTATATCTTCCACCGTTCGCGCGAGATGATCGAGATGGTCGAGCAACGGGGGGCTTGCGACCTGTTGAAAGGGCGCGTGCTGGCGTGTCTGTTCTACGAGCCGAGCACACGGACTAGCGCGTCGTTCATCGCGGCGATGGAGCGACTGGGCGGCAGCGTGATCCCCATCACCCAGGGCGTTCAGTTCAGCAGCGTCAGCAAGGGTGAGAGTCTGCCCGACACCATCCGTACCCTGGAGCAGTACGCCGATGTCATCGTGTTGCGCCACCCTGAGGTCGGAGCGGCTCAGATCGCCGCTGATGCGGCGAGCGTCCCAGTGATCAATGCCGGAGACGGCACGGGCGAGCACCCGACACAGGGCCTGCTGGACCTCTTCACGATCCGCCAGGAACTGGGGACGATCGACAAGCTGAAGGTGGCTATGGTTGGAGATCTGCGTTACGGGCGCACGGTTCACTCCTTGACGCGCTTGTTGATGCAGTACGACGTCAGCTACCGCTTCGTGTCGCCCGAGCTTCTGCGGCTGCCGATGGCACTTATGAATGTGCTCATCGACAGGAAGATGAAGGTGCGCGAAACTCACGATGTCGCTGACGTTATCGAGAATGCAGACGTTCTGTATGTGACGCGGGTGCAGAAGGAGCGGTTCAGCGATCCGGCGCAGTATGAGGAGGTGAAGGATTGCTACAAGATCACCCCGGAGATCATGCAGCGAGCAAAGCCAACCATGGCGCTGATGCACCCGCTGCCGCGGGTAGGTGAGATCGATACGGCTGTCGACTCGGATCCACGTGCAGCTTACTTCCGGCAGGTGAAGAATGGGATGTACGTGCGGATGGCGCTGTTGGCAGCCGTGCTGGGTAGGGCGTAGCGGGTGGGCAAGGGCGAACGGCGGAATGCTCATAAGCATAGTCGCGGGAGGTGGATGCGTTGGCTAGCTTCATAGAGAAACTGGCGTCATCGATTGGTAGGAATGACTCGCTCTTGTGTGTGGGGCTGGACCCCGACCTTGCACAGATGCCGAAGGACGATGAGGGTCTGCCTGAGGCCGAACGGCTGCGCGCCTTCTGCACCGACATCATCGACTGCACGGCCGATCTGGTATGCTGCTACAAGCCCAACATCGCGTTCTTCGAGCAGGCCGGGGCTGATGGGTGGGCCGCTCTCAAGGCGGTCATTGGCGCTGTCCCGGATGGCATCCCGGTCCTGCTGGACGCCAAGCGGGGTGACATCGGGAGTACGGCCAAAGCCTATGCCCGTGCGGCGTTCGAGGCACTCGGCGCAGATGCCATCACCGTGAGCCCCTATCTGGGTCGGGACAGCGTCGAACCTTTTCTCTCCTACAAGGGCAAGGCGGTGTTCCTTCTATGCCATACCTCCAACCCCTCTGCTTCGGAGGTTCAGAACCATGGCACGCCGCCTCTGTACCAGCACATCGCGCGTGAGGCGCAGGCGTGGGGCGACGCGGGTAAGCTGGGGTTTGTCGTGGGCGCCACTCAGGAAGCGGCGTTGCGGGCCGTGCGAAGACTGGCTCCGGACCGCTGGATTCTGGCGCCGGGCATCGGCGCCCAGGGTGGGGATCTTTCCGCAGCCCTGTCGGCGGGTCTCGATGCGGGTGGCAGCGGTGTCATTGTACCGGTGTCGCGGGGTGTGCTGATGGCACAAGACCCGCGGGCAGCTGCTCAAGCGCTGCGGTCAGGGATCAACTTGCATCGGCGCGGAGGGACAACACAGTCGGGTCTGGCGGTGGCACTCTTTGAGGCGGGATGTGTGCGTTTCGGCGAGTTCACGTTGGCCTCCGGGCAGATCTCCCCGATCTACGTGGATCTTCGGCGCGCGATCTCCTATCCTGATCTCTTCGAGCAGGTGGTCGCGGCGTATGCCGAGGTTGTGAGCTCCCTGACGTTCGATCGGCTGGCGGCAGTGCCCTATGCGGCACTGCCGGCGGCGGCAGCGCTGGCGATGCAGCTCAGACGCCCCCTGGTGTATCCACGGAAGGAAGTGAAAGGCCACGGGACGGGCCAGGCGGTCGAGGGTGCGTTCGACCCGGGGCAGACGGCTGTGGCTATCGAGGACGTGGTCACGAGCGGAGGAAGCCTGTTGCAGGCGATCGCAAGCTTGGAGGCTGCCGGGCTCAAGGTGCGCGATGTCGTCGTGCTTGTGGATCGCGAGCAGGGCGGGCGAGAGAGATTGGCTGAGACCGGCCATCGACTCCACGCCGTGCTCACGCTGGCGGGAATTCTGGAGACGCTACAGGCGGTGGGGAAGATCGATGCCGATACCTATCGCCACGTCAAGGCCTACCTTGCAGCCGGGTGAGAGGATGGGGCATGGGTGTTGATCTTACGTGTGAGCTTCTGGGGCTGCGGTTGCGCAACCCCATTGTGCTCGCCTCGGGCATACTTGGAACGAGTGCGTCGCTGCTGGTGCGCGCTGCGGAGTCCGGTGCCGGCGCAGTAACCAGCAAGAGCTGTGGTCCCAGGCCTCGCGACGGTCACTCCAACCCCGTCGCCGTGGACTGGGGCCACGGAGTCATCAACGCGATCGGCCTCAGCAACCCGGGCGCGGGCGGGGAAGTTGCGCTGCTGATGGATGCTCGAGCTCGCCTGGCGCCGTTAGGTGTGCCCCTTATTGCGAGCATCTTTGGGGGGACCATTGCTGAGTACGGCGAGGTTGCGCAGATTGTCGCGTCGGCGGGGCCGGACATCATCGAGGTGAATATCTCCTGTCCCAACGTGGCCGACGAGTTCGGCACGCCCTTCGCCGCCGACGGTCGGAGCGCCGCAGAGGTGACTGAGGCCGTCAAAGCGGCGGTTGGCCCGATACCGGTCAGTGTCAAACTGGCCCCTAACGTGCCTGCGATCTCGCGCATCGCGGCCTCTGTCGTGGAGGCAGGCGCCGACGCCATTACGGCGATCAACACGATGCCCGGCATGGTGATCGATGCCGACGCCGGGCGACCGGTGCTGTCAAATCGGGTTGGGGGCATTTCCGGGCCAGCGCTCAAGCCGATTGCGTTGCGCTGTGTGGCCGACGTCGCCCGCGCTGTTGATGTGCCGATCATCGGCACCGGTGGCGTGATGTCGGGCCGCGATGCAGCGGAGATTCTGATGGCTGGCGCCACGGTAGTGGGCGTGGGAACTGCGGTCTGGTACCGCGGCGTCACTGCGCTCGGTGAGATTGCCGTCGAGCTCGAGCAGTTTCTGGGGCGTGCCGGCTACGGTGACCCGGCGGCGATACGCGGACTGATTGCATACCCTTAGGCGCTGAGGTGCAACGGATGCCGCACATCTGCGTAGGATTGTTCGATGAGGACTGACACGTGATGCACGAGGTATTCACTGTGGTCCACGTCCGCGCTGAGAACTACCGTACCAAGACGCTGATCCTGGACCGATCGCTGTCTGCACAGCCGGGCCAGTTCGTTATGGCATGGCTTCCAGGTGTAGATGAGAAACCCCTAAGCATCGCTGCGGAGGCTCCGTTGGCCCTGACCGTCGTTTCGGTCGGGCCGTTCAGTGAAGCCCTTCATGGCCTGGGGTTGGGGGCCTCTGTATGGGTTCGAGGGCCTCTGGGACATGGATTCACGCTCCCAGACGATCCGTTGGGTAAGCGGATTCTACTGGTGGGAGGCGGTTATGGGGTCGCACCGCTGCTGTTCCTGGCACGACGGGCCCGCGCCGTTGGGTGTACGGTCGATGTCTGCATCGGCGCACGAACGTCAGCCGATGTGCTGCTGGCGGCGTCCTTCTCGGCAGTGGGCGCGATGCTGCGGATCACGACAGAGGACGGTAGTGCAGGCTCGCAAGGGATGGTGACGCAGGCCGTTGATGAGGCGCTGCGGGCTGAAAGGCCCTATGCGGTCTACGCGTGCGGCCCTATCGGCATGCTTGGGGCCGTCGAGCACCAATGCAAGCGCTACGGTCTCCCGCACCAGCTCTCCTGGGAGGCTCATATGCGCTGTGGCATGGGGCTCTGTGGAGCGTGCGAGGTTCACGGGCGATCCGCCGAGGGCTGGCTCGCCTGCCACGATGGGCCGGTGGATCGCGGGTGATGGTAGATGGGTTCTGAAGAGCAGAAGATGCTGAGAGCTAGCTACGGGGAGGATGCATGGCAGACGATGTGGTGACAGTAGATGGGTTCAGGAAGGTCTACGGCAGTTTTGTCGCAGTGGATGGCATCAGCTTTGCGGTTCAGCGCGGAGAGGTCTTTGGGCTACTGGGCCCGAATGGCGCCGGCAAGACAAGCACGCTGGAGTGCCTCGAGGGCTTGCGCGCACCCACATCCGGCTCACTGGACATTATGGGCGTCGATCCCTCGCACGATGGCCGGAAGCTGCGGAACCTGATCGGCGTGCAGCTTCAGGTGTCGGGCCTGCCGGGGGATATGCGGGCCGACGAGGCTATGCGGTTCTTCTGTGCCTACCACAGGGTTGAGCCCCGCTATGATCTTCTGGATCGGCTGGGCCTGGCTGAGAAGCGGAACAGCCAGTATGAGGGACTATCTACCGGTCAACAGCGCCGGCTGGCGCTGGCGTTAGCCATCGCGCATCGCCCGCCCGTTTTGTTCCTGGACGAACCGACTGCGGGCCTGGACGTGCAGTCGCGGACCGAGCTCCATTCACTCATCCGTGAACTCCAGTCGGACGGAACGACGATCCTGCTAGCCACGCACGATATGGCGGAAGCCGAGAAGATGGCGGACCGTGTCGCTATCCTCTTGCGCGGGAAGCTCGTTGCCAGTGGGACCCCAATAGAGCTCACGGCAACGGGCGCGGGTTTCACCAAGGTGTCGGTCCGCAGCGAGCGGTCATTGCTGTGCGCGGATGAGGTCATATTCCCTGCCGTGCACCAACGTAGCGTTGCCGACGAGTACGCGATCTACTTCTCAACCGATCCCGGCCCAACGGTCAGCGCTATCCTGGGGTACCTTGACGATAGACAGGATCGGCTGATCGACCTGCGCGTGGAGCGACCCTCGCTGGAGGAGCGATTCCTGGAGATCACGGCGAATGGAGGTGCCGCATGAAGGCCTTTGCCAACCACTTTGCCTTCGAGTTCAAGACCGGTATGCGGGACTCGAACCAGCTGCTGATGAATTACCTGTTTCCCCTGGCGTTTTACGCGATGATGGGGTTAGTGATGACCAAGATCAACCCGGGGTTTACTGAGACGATGGTGCCGGCCATGGTGATCTTCGCTGCGTTGGCAAGCACGCTGCTCGGGCTGCCCGGTCCGCTCGTGGAGTCGCGTGAGGCCGGTATCTACCGCAGTTACCGGATCAACGGTGTGCCCGCCAGCGCAATCCTACTGATGCCGGCACTCACAACGGCGTTCCATGCCCTGATCGTGGGAGCCATTGTGGTGGCTACGGGCACGCCGTTTTTCGGCGGCGCGGCGCCGGTGTACTGGGGCGCATTCGTGCTTATCACGCTGCTCTCAGTGCTGAGCTGCACTGGGCTTGGGTCGCTGATCGGCGTCGTTTCCGGCGACTCGCGAGCAGTCGTGCTGTTCACGCAGCTCATCTTCCTGCCCTCCATGCTGTTGGGGGGAATGATGATGCCGTTGAGCTTCCTGCCGAGATCCGTGCTTCCCTTCTCGTTGCTCATGCCTGCATCACACGCTATGCAAGCATTCCTGGGCCTGGCCTATGATTCGCCGACGGTACTGAACCCGTGGATCTCCGTCGCTGTGCTCGCCACTAGCGGCATCCTTGCTTTCGGATTGGCGGTCT
>JALOOJ010000278.1 GCA_025454475.1 Anaerolineae bacterium | reverse complement strand
ACCTCGACAGCGACGCCTGGATCGACGATGTCGGTACGCCGGTCTTCATCGCAGCATCGGACAGCATGGCGCGTGCGCAGCAGGAGCGCATCGTGCGCTTCCTGCAGCGAGGCGGGCGGACGCTGATCGCGCCTCTGCTGCCACGGTTGGACGAGGCGCTCTTCCCGTGCACCGTGCTCGCAGACTTCATTGGCGCGCCCTCGTGGCATCGAAGCCGAGAGGCGGTGACCCGAGTCGCGGTCTGGGGACGCCGACGCACCACCAATGTGCTCAAGAACGACCTCTTCTATGCCGATCCACTACCCAGCGGTGCGGAGGTTTGTGCCGTCGATGAGACTACCGGTAGGTCGGTCGCCTGGCAAGTGAGCACGGAGAACGGCGGAAGTCTTGTGGTGCTAGGGCTCGCGTGGGACCATCGGAAGCACGAGCAGTCGGAGATGCTCCTCGCTCTGAGCAAACGACTCGGGCTGAAGCGCCGTGTTACGTGCACAAACCCCAGCATCTGGACCGCCCTGCTGCATACCCGAGACCGCGGGCTCCTCTTTCTGATCAACCTATTCACCGCCCCGATGCAGGCGGAGATCAGCTACATCGCGATCAACGGGAGTCACGTCGATCTGGGCCCACAGAGCGTCGCGCCGATGTCCGTTCAGACCCTGGAGGTGATCCCGTGACGTTCAGGTTCGTCCCGCACCTCATCGATACAGCCCTGCCGACCGCCTACTATGCCCAGACCGCCCTGGCCGATCTCGACAACGACGGCAGTCTCGAGTACATTGTGGGCCAGCAATACGGCGACATCTACTGGTACAAGATGCAGCGAGCTGACCAGTGGAGCCGCCATCTGCTCGGCGTCGACTCGCCGTCCGACGTGGGCGGCGTCGCGATTGACGTCGATGGTGACGGATGGGTCGACTTCGTCGCGGGCGGCGCCTGGTATCGCAACAGTCGCCATCCCGATGTGCCCTTCACTCGTTTCGTCTTCGATCCGGCGCTCACGGGTGTCCACGACGTGGTGGCAGCCGACCTCGACGACGACGGTCGGCCGGAGATCCTGACGATGTCCGACAAGAGCGACGCTCGGTGGTACAAGATTCCCGCTGACCCAACGATGCTCTGGCCTGTGCACACCATCGGGCCGGCAGTACACGCGGGGCTTTCGGTAGGGGATCTCAACGGCAATGGGCATCTCGACGTGGTGCGCACCGACATCTGGTTCGAGAATGTGGACGGCAGCGGCACCGTATGGGCGCAACACCCTATCGGTCCAAACACTCCGCCGCCGCCCGATTTCCGACCCTACTTTGCCTTTGACGCTACATACAACGTCGTCTGCGACATGAACGGCAATGGCGTCAGCGACATCGTCTTCACCGACGCTGAGATCCCCGGCGGGAAAATCTGGTGGATGGAGAACGCCGATGGCGTGGGGCTGAGCTGGGTGCGCCACGATGTCTACGTCCCTGACCTCAACCGCGAGCCAAGGCGCGGCGCCTACCATAGCCTCCACGTCGGCGATCTCGACGGGGACGGCGATCTCGATATCTTCACCTGCGAGATGGAAGCTGTCGGCGGCGAAGTCCCACCCCGATGGTTCATCTTGGAGAACCTGGACGGCGTTGGCGGTGCCTGGCGGGAGCACGTGATCCTGGACGCGAACCTAGGCGGGCATGCTGCCGTTCTGGGCGACATCACCGGTAACGGGCTGCTCGATATCATCGCCAAGCCCTGGCGCGCGCGCAAGGCCAACGCCCTAGGCGGCAAGACGTACGTTCTGTTCCTGGAAAATCAAAGCACGTTCTGAGGAGACACGATGACCCAACCTACTCACTCACTTCGCTGGGGCCTCATCTCGACGGCCAACATCAACCGCGCGATGATCAGCCCGATCCGGAGGGCCGAGCGCAGCACACTCGTCGGCGTCGCCAGCCGCGACCTCGACAAGGCCCAAGCCTACGCCGACACGTGGTCCATTCCCAAGGCCTACGGCTCCTACGATGCAATGCTCGCCGACCCCGAGATCGATGTCGTCTATATCTCGCTACCCAACTCGCTGCACGCTGAATGGACGGTCAAGGCCGCAGACGCCGGCAAGCATGTGCTCTGCGAGAAACCGATCGTGCCGACGCTGCTTGAGCTCGACCGGATCGAGGCAGCAGCCAGGCGCAACTCGGTAACGGTCTTCGAGGCCTTCATGTATCTGCATCACCCACAGACGCTGATGGCGCAGCGTATGCTTGCGGACCGGTGCGTCGGGCAGTTGCAGCTCATCCGGAGCTGGTTCAGCTTCTACCTCTCGCCCGACCAGTCGACCAACATCCGTCTCAACCCTGACCTGGCGGGAGGCGCGCACTGGGACGTAGGCGTGTACCCCAACAGTATGGCCATCACGATGGCAGGTGGGCCCCCTGTCGACGTCTGGGCGCAGCAGGTCATCGGTGAGACCGGCGTGGATGTGACGATGATCGGCCAACTGCGCTTCGGATCGGGCGTCAGCGCTCAGATCAGCTCGAGCTTCCGCATGCCCTTCACCGAGGGCACCGTGCTGATCGGCGACGAGGGAACGATCACAATCCCCCATCCCTGGAAGCCGGGCATGGACGACGCACCTTCGGAGATCATCTACACGCCGCTTCGCGGCGCAACCGAGGCCATCCCCATTGAGGGCATCGACCCCTATCGCTGCCAGGTGCGCGCGATGGAGGCCTGTGTCCTTGACGGCGCCAGACCTGTTGTCCCGCTCTCGTGCAGCCGGGATTTCCTGCGCAGCACAGTGGCGCTCTACGAATCGGCCCGGACGGGGAAGGTTGTCGCGCTCTAGCCACCCCGGTCCCCAGCCTTGCGAACGTCCGCAGACCTTCACAGGGTCGTATGTACTATGCATGTTGACGTCTCGTGATTTGCCCAACTGACAAGGAGCCACCTATGGACACACTTCCCCCCGACTACGCGGAGCGCGTCTATGCCGGCGTGCTCGGCAAGATCATCGGCGTCTACCTGGGTCGCCCGTTTGAGGGATGGACCCACGAGGCCATCACCGAGAGGCTCGGCGATATTAACTACTACGTCCACGAGAGGCTAGATAAACCGCTGATCGTCACCGACGACGACATCTCAGGCACCTTTACCTTCATCCGCGCGCTGGCCGATTACGGCGATCGCCGCGATCTCACGCCCACTCAGATTGGCCGGACCTGGCTGAACTACCTGATCGAGGAACGCACGGTGCTATGGTGGGGAGGCATGGGCAACTCAACGGAACACACCGCCTACCTGCGGCTGAAGGAGGGCATTCCTGCGCCTCAGAGCGGCTCGATGGCGCTCAACAGCCAGGTCGTCGCCGAACAGATCGGCGCCCAGATCTTCATCGACGGATGGGCGATGGTTGCTCCGGGCGATCCGGCCCTTGCCGCTGACCTGGCGCAGCGCGCCGCAAGTGTCAGCCACGACGGGGAGGCCATATACGGCGCGCAGGTGCTCGCCGCAATGGAGTCGCTAGCCTTCGTCGAGGCGGACCTGGATGCCCTGCTCGACGCCGGCGTCAGTGTCATCCCGGTCAACTCCGTCATCTACCGGATGATCGCCGAGTTGCGCGAACTACGGCGCCAGGAGCCCGACTGGCGCGAGGCGCGAAGGTGGCTGGATACGCACTACGGCTACCACATCTACGGTGGCAACTGCCATATGGTACCCAACCACGGCCTGATTATCCTGAGCCTGCTCTATGGCGACGATGACTTCCAGAAGACGTTGATGATCGTGAACACCGCAGGATGGGACACTGACTGCAACTCGGGCAACGTCGGCTGCCTGATGGGCATCAAAAACGGCCTTGCGGGCCTGGCCACGGGCCCGGACTACCGCGGCCCGGTGGCGGACCGACTCTACCTGCCTACCGCGGACGGTGGGCGCGCCATCAGCGACGCCGTCATCGAGACCTACGCGTTGGTCAACAGCGCCCGCGGGCTGCGGGGGCTGGCCCCGGCAGCCCGCGCAGCCCGCGGGCGCTGTTGACCAACGCGTAGGTCAACAGCGCCCGCGGGCTG
>JALOOJ010000277.1 GCA_025454475.1 Anaerolineae bacterium | reverse complement strand
CGGGGGGTTGTTTGCGGTCGCCTCAGATCAGCCCGCGCTCCGCGAGCGAGGTGCCCTCGCCTTCCCCGATGATGAAATGGTCGAGGACCCTCACATCGAGCATGGCCAGCGTATCTTTTATGCGCTGGGTGACGCGGATGTCCGATGAGCTTGGCTCGGTGACTCCGGACGTGTGGTTGTGGGCCTTATGTGCCCCATTTTCTTATGTGCCTCAAGGACGTGATCTCGGCGTAGAAGGGCGATGTCTGACCGGCCCGCGGGCACATAACGGCAACCCTGCCGGGGCGAAGAATTCCCCCGGATCGCAAGAGGGATGATTGTTCCGGGGCTGGACGACCGAGCGAACGGAGGGACGGCCGCCAGCCCGTTAGCGGGCACGCTACAAGGAAGACAGCCAGTCCAGCATGGTGGCATCGTCCTGCCATGTGGATTTGCGCGGGTGCCCAGGGGTTGCCGCCACGGGCTCGCACAGTTGCAGGGCATCAGCCTTCATGCGGACGGTGATCTCAGCATACCGGTTGGTCGTCTCCAAGTTGACGTGTCCCAGCAAGCCGCGGATGACATTTGGCTCCGCACCGGCTTCGAGCAGGTGAACCGCAGTGGTGTGCCGGAAGACGTGCGGGGTGACCCGAATCTGCGAAGCGGGTTTGGCCGAGGTCTCCCAGATCTGGGCGTAGTGGCGGATGCGCTTGTAGATGCCAAAGCGAGTCATCGGCATGTTGCCCGTCCCGACGAACACCGGGGCATCTGGCGGCAAGTCGGAGGGGCGTTCGTCCAGCATGGCCTGCAAGGCCTTTGCTGTCTGATGCCACAGGGGACAGGTTCGCCACTTCGAGCCTTTGCCCAGCAGCCGAACCTGAGCAGGTGACTGCAAAGCGAGCTGACCCATCGTCAATTGGGCGACTTCCGAGACGCGTGCGCCCGTGTTGTACAGCAGCATCAAGAGGGCGCGATCCCGTCGCGCAAGCCGGTCCCCAGAGGGGATGCAGGCGAACAAGGCTTCGACCTCATCGCGTGCCAGGAACTTCATCTCTGGCAGCGGACAGCGCTTCATCGGGATGGCCGCAACCTTCGCACAGGACGGCAGCATCTCGGGGACCGTGCGGCCGAGGTACTCATAGAACGTATGCAGCGCGGCCAGGCGCTGGTTACGCGTGCTGATGGCGTTGCCACGTTCCGCTTCCATGTTGCGCAGAAAAGCCTGGGCCGCTGGGTAGTCCATGTGCTCCAAGTCCAGTTCGCTCACCCCCCGCCGGTTGACGCCAGCTACGAAGATCAGGAACAGGCGCAGGCTGTCTCGATAGCTACGGATCGTGCTGGACTGCAAACCCTTGTCCCGAGGCAGATAGGTCAGGAAGTAGCTATAGATGACCGATGCGAGGCTTTGATCCTTCATGGCGCCACCCCTTCGGCCAACACCGGGGCGAAAGCCTCGAAGCGCTGATTGGCCGCATCGAGCAGTTCGCTGGTAATGGTGAGGTACACCGCCGTACTGGCCGGGTTGACGTGCCCCAGGAAGGTCGACAGGTAATGCAGACGATCGGCAGGCACGATGCCCTGGCGATACCAGCTCAACAGCGTGTGCACGGCGAACGAGTGGCGAAGGCCATGGACGTGTGGACCGAAAACGCCGGCCGGAACATCCAGGGCCAGTTGCGGCAACAGATCGTCCCGGAATGTATTGCGGATGCTGTTCGTGCTGATGGGCGTAACACCGTTCCAGGAGAATAGGAAGCTAGCGCTCGTGCAGGCATAGCCCCGTGCCTCCCGCGCGCCCTGGTAGCCGCGCAGTCTGGCGGTCAGCTTGGGACCGAATGGCACCAGCCTGTCCTTGCCGAACTTGGTGTTACGGATCTCCAAGACCCCACGTTCCAGGTCCACATCGCCCCATTGCAGGCGGGCGACCTCGCCAACGCGCAGTCCCAAGGCGGCCAGCAGGGCGAAGATCATCTCGTAGGTGGCACCTCGTAGCAGTGCGCGCGGGTTGTCCGGCAACGCCTTGGACACGGCTAGCAGTTGCCGGATGGTCTCGGGCGAGAACAGGAACGGAAGCCGGCGGGCCGTCTGAGGCTGCGCCTTGGCCTGAACGGGTGACGCCGGGAGTATCTGCTGGCTGACGATCCAATCGAACAAGCGCCGGACGTAGCCCAGCAAGTTGTTGTAGCTGCGCGGGTTGGTGCGCTGGCGGGAAGCCAGGAATGCCTGCAGGCATCCAGGGTCAATCGCTTCGATGCGCTCGATGCCTTGCTCGCTCAGAAATCGGTCGAGCAATCGCAGTTGGCGATCCTCGTTGGCGAACTTACACCCCATGGCCTGCTTGACCCGCAGGTACTGTTCGATGTGAGGCCCAAGGGGGCTGTGAAAGCCATTCCAGCGGGCGTTCATAACACATCCTCCGCATCCGCAGTGACGAACTCACGCAGCTTATGCACCGCCACCTTGCCATAGATCAGCGTGGAAGCAGGAGCACGATGGCCAACGTAGTCGCCAATGACCTTGAAGGGAAGATCGGCTTCGACGAGATGCTGCACGCAGGCGTGTCGCAGAGTGTGGGACCCGCCCCGCGTCACATGGATGTCGGCGCTGCGCATCCTGACACTGACCATGGCTGAAACCGCCGGGTGCTGCATTGGAGCGTAGGGTGCCCTGGCCGTGAGAAAGACCTCGCGATGTGCCACATCAGTTCGCCGAACCTGCAAATACCGGATGACTGCTTCGCCGACCGTTGTCGAAAGCGGGTAGCGGGTCGAATGACCGCCCTTGCGCATCGGGATACTGATTTGCGCATGCGGCCAGTCGAAGTCATCCAGGCTAAGAGCCGCGATTTCTCTGGCGCGCAGTCCGTAGCTGGCCAGCAGGGCCAGAATAGCGTAGTCGCGCTTGCCCGCATCGGGGCGTTGGTCGATGCTGGCAAGCAACCGCTCGACGTCGTCCCAGCGGATGGCGCGCGGAATGGATGCCTGCCGGTAGACACGACCGCGCGGCACACTGCGCACGAGATCCGTGGCCACGATGCCTTCGCGGTGCAGGTAGCGGAGGAAGACGCGCAAGGCCCCTGCGCTATTGAGCATGCCGGTCTTGTGTAGGGTCTTGGCGCGCTCGCTGAGGAAGTCGGTGATGCAGGCCGGCGTCAGTTGGGCCAAGGCGGTGCCAGCTCGCGCCAGATACGCCGCGAAGAGACGCAGCGTGTAAATGTAGCTCTGGATCGTGGCTGGGCGTAGACCCTTCTCGTTTACCAGAAACGTAAAGAAGCCAGGGGCTGAGACGGAAAACGGCAGGGCAGGCTTGTTGCTCGGCCGCGCGTAGTCGGGCAGGGCCACGCAGAGCATCCGCTCCACGGGCACACGGCTTTGCGCAACGACGGCCGCGACGTCCCGCGCACTCTTGCACCAGCCGCCGTGCTCGGCCTTCCACCGTTCAACGAAGGCATCGACATGATCGGGAAGCTCGTTTAGGAGCGTAACTGCTCTGGCGAGGACGAAGTCGTTGAAGTGGGCAAGCGTCCGCACGTGCTGGCGGACCGTGGCAGTGCTCACGTGCTGCTCGTCGAGCGACTGGACGTAGCGTTCGATCTGCGGCCCCAGCCACAGAGCCTTGACGCGGTCAATCGCCTTAAACGACCGGAAGTAACGTTCCAACATGACAATCACCCCTCTGGATGAGGAAAGGCGATGTCATGCTGCGCTCGACCTGTCGTTATGTGCCTTGATCCCGATCAGGAGTCCTTGAGCCACGCTTGGGTCACCTGCTTGAGGCACATAAGAAAACGGGGCACATAACGCGCACAACCACCCATCGGGAGTCACCGAGCCGAGCTCATCGGACCTCCGCGTCACCCAGCGCATAAAGGACAGCCTGGCCATGATCGATGTGAAGGTCCTCGACCATTTCATCGTCGGGGAAGGCGAGGGCACCTCGCTCGCGGAGCGCGGGCTGATCTGAGGCGACCGCAAACAACCCCCCGGGGAGCGCAGCTCCCTACAGGGGATTTGCGTTTCTCCCGGGACGACGGAGAAACCCAATGAAGCAATTTCACACCATCGCTACCCTGCCGGGGTGGCA
>JALOOJ010000276.1 GCA_025454475.1 Anaerolineae bacterium | reverse complement strand
AGCAGGCGGCCTCCAAGGTAGCGCAAGGTTCCGGTCTTCATGGGTGGTATCTCCCACTCTGGGTGGGGATATGGAGGGGGTGTGCCCCCTCCATATCCCCTTCTGAGGCTACTCTACGGGCATCAAGAGGGCGCCGGAGGCGTCCCACGTATAGCCGGCCTCGGTCAGCACCGCGCGAGCGGTATCGAGGCTGTACGGGTACTTGGGAAGATCCGGGTTGTGCCAGAAGTCGATGGCCCTGGAGACGTAGGAGTCAGCGGGCTCAGCGTAACCCTTGAAGATGTTCGCGATGATGGCGTCCACCGGGATGGCGTGGGCCAACGCGCGGCGGAAGGCTACATCGTCGAACGGCTCAAGCCGCATATTGACCGCGTAGAAGCGGAAACCGAGCTCCGTCGTCGCCACAACCGTGATCTTGGGATCGGCGGCCGCCGCGTCCGCGAGGATCGTGCCGTCGCCCATCCACTCCATCAGGAAGTTGATCTCACCGCTCTTGAGTTGGCCCAGGGCCGACTCGACGTTAGGGATGATGCGGCGAATCCAGCGATCAGCCACCGGGGGCTGGAAGTGTGCGTCGAACCGGTTGAGCACGACCTCCTCGGAGGCCTTCCAGTTGGCGAAGGCGTACGGGCCCGAGCCTATGGGTGTCTCTTCCTGGACGCTTTCGGCATTGTCGTCGACCGTGAGCAGGTCCGTGATCAGCGGCTCCCAGATGTGCTTGGGGACCAGGTTCAGCTTGGCCAGTGAGGCGGTCTCGAAGGCCACCCACGGCTCGCTTAGCGTGAAGCGGACGGTGAGGTCATCAACCTTCTCGGTTGAGGCGATCTTCGCGACGAACGGCGCGTACATCGGCGCCTCGCCGGTCGTGGGGATCTCGAAGGAGTAGATGACGTCATCGGCGGTCACGGGCTCGCCGTCGTGCCAGGTCTGCCCGGAGCGCAGCGTCACGAGGATGTTGAGCTCATCCTCCCAGACGACCGACTCAGCCGCCCACGGCACGGTCAGGCCGTCGGGCCCGACGCGCATCAGGCGATCCCAGATCAGCTCGGTCACGCGGGAGTCGGAGTCGCCGGAGATATAGAAGGGGTTGATCGACTTGACATCCTCGCTCGTGTTGACGATCAGATCCTTCTGATCGGTGAGCGGCGTGGCCTGAATCCACGTCCAGAAGTTCTTGATGCCGATGCCCTGAGCGTCGACGATCGTGGCGGGGTCCCAGATGTCATTGCGATAGGCGAACGGTAGCTTGGGGTGCGCCACATAGAGGTACGCGGCATCCTCGGCGATCATCTCCTGCAGGTCGTAGATGGCCTGGCGGCGCTCTTCCTTGTCGGTCATGCCCCGCTGGGCCATCGCCAGCGCGTCGTATTCGGGGTTGTTGTAGCCGACGAAGTTGTAGCCCGACTCGGCTGTCGAGGAGTGGAACAGGTTGACGATGAACTCATCGGGGTCCATACGCTCCGGACGCCCAACCATCCGCCAACCGGTCATCTGCCAGGTATCGCGCTCGAACCAGACGATGTCGGAGTACTGCATCCAGGGCATCGGGACGTGCACGGCGGGGATGCCCAGCTTCTTCATATTCTCGACCATCAGCCGCGTCATCTCGAACTCGATGGGATCAGCGGCCTGGGTCTCAGAGAGGACCTCGATCTCGGGGACCGGGGCGCCCGTTGCGGCGGGCTCGGCTGTGGGTTCGGCCTCTTCCTCTGCGGGCGCAGCGGTGGGCTCGGCTTCTGTCTCTGTGGCGGCAGGCGCCGTGGCCGGCGCTGCGGTGGGAGTGGCCTGGTTGCAGGCGGAGGCCAGCAACATCAGGGCCAGGAGCAAACTCGCGATCATAGACGCCTTCGTGCGTTTCATCGTACTCTCTCCTCCTTGGATCATGTTCACGTGGCTGCGACGGAATGCTGTGTTGGTGTAGCTTGCGACTTTGGTGTGATGACATCACCTCCCTACGGTCGATGGTGTCCCGCGCTCGTCCGGATCCCCCATCCGGACGGGCGCGACTGGCCCAGGCTAGGCCTGGGCCCACGTTGCTGCAAGGACGCGTAGCGCGTTCTTGCCGACAACCTTGGCGATATCCTCCCGCTCGTACCCGTGGCTCACGAGCCAGCGGATGATGTTCGGGAAGCACTCGGTCGGGTTCTCCAGCCCCTCGACGTACGGGACCTCGTCAAAGGCCGGCCCCTTGTGCGTGGCGCCGATGGAGAGCTGGGCGGCATAGGCATGGTGCAGGCCCACGTGGTCGCCGTAGAGCGTATCGGGGCCAAAGCTGACGTGGTCGAGCCCGACCAGCTCGGCCACATACTCGAAGTGTTCCATCACCGACGCGATCGAATGGCGCGGATGGGCCGCCGTGAGCGTGGTGTGGGGGGCGGCCTCGATGCCGATGAGCCCGCCGCCTGCCGCGACTGCCTTGAGCGCGGCGTCGGATTTCATGCGGTTGGTGTCCCAGAGCGCGCGGGCGCCGACGTGCGACATCAGCACCGGAACCTCGCTGGCCTCGGCGACGTCGATCGCCGTGCGGTCGCCGCAGTGGGCGGTGTCGATGGTCATACCGATCCTGTTCATGCGGCGGATGACCTGGCGGCCGAAGGTGGTGAGCCCGCCGTCGTTGGGCTCCTTGAGCCCCGAGCCAAGCGCGTTGCTCTCGGAGTAGGTGATGCCCATCACGCGCACGCCCAGGCCGTAGAGCACGTCGACGCGGTCGACCTCGTTCTCGATGGGCGTGGCGGCCTCAAAACTGGCGACGAGGGCGATGCGATCCTCGCGCTTGGCGCGCCAAACATCGTCGAGGTTACGCGCGACGAAGAGCATGTCCTGGTGATCGAAGTCGCTGCGACGGATGCCCAGGTCGTGGATCACATCGGTCCACTTCCAGCCGGCATTCGACGTGATCGTGGCGGTGCCGTCCATAAAGTTCTCGAAGACGACGTCGAGGCCCGAGAGCGCCAGGCCCTCGAAACCGGTGCGCTCGCGTCCCTGGCGCGCGTACTCGTTGGACTCGGTGACGTCCAGCGGCATGATGCTCGTGTGCTCGTGGAGCGAGACGATCATCTCCTCCTCGAGGATCTGCTGGACGAGCGCTTCCTGCACCTCGGTGACGGGCACGACAAAGGCGGGCACGCGCGTATACTGCGCCGCGAGCTCGAAGGGGCGGTAGTCGGTGCCCGGATCGAGATACTGAAAGGACTTATAGCCGTTATAGTGTTTGGACTTCATTACCGGGCCCAGGTGGCCTCCAGGACGCGCAGCGTGTTACGACCGACGACCTTGCGAATTTCGTCGCGGCTGTAGCCGTGGCTCACGAGCCAGCGGATGATGTTCGGGAAGTTCTCGCCGGGATTCTCCATCCCCTTGACGTAGGGCACCTCCTCGAAGTCGGGACCGTGCTTGCTGGCTGCCGAGATCGAGAGCTGCGCGGCGAAGGCGTGGTGCAGGCCCACGTGGTCACCGAAGAGCGTGTCGGGCCCGAAGGTGACGTGGTCGATGCCGATCAGGTTGGCCACGTACTCGAAGTGCTCCATGATCGAGTCGATCGAGTGGAGCCGGTGGGCATGCGTCAGCGTCGTATGCGGCGCAGCCTCGATGCCGATCACGCCGCCCCGCTCGGCGAGGGTCTTGAGGGCATAGTCCGGCAGCAGGCGGTTGATGTCCCAGAGCGCGCGCGCCCCGCAGTGGGTCGCGAACACCGGTCTCTCGCTGGCCTCTATCGAGTCCACGGCGGTCTTTGCGCCGCAGTGCGAGACGTCGATGGTCATGCCGATCTTGTTCATGCGGCGGACGACCTGGCGCCCGAAGGTGGTGAGGCCGCCGTCATTGGGCTCCTTGAGGCCGGAGCCAAGGGCGTTGCTCTCGGAGTAGGTGATGCCCATCACGCGGATGCCGAAGCCATAGAGCACGTCGACGCGGTCGACCTCGTTCTCGCAGGCCGTCGCAGCCTCCAGGACGCCCACCATCGCGATCTTGCCCGAGGGCTTCGCCCGGTAGAGGTCATCGAGCGTACGCGCCAGATAGATCATCTCCTGGTGGTCGATGTCGGCGAGGTGCGTGCCCAGGTCGTGGATGATGTCG
>JALOOJ010000010.1 GCA_025454475.1 Anaerolineae bacterium | reverse complement strand
ACAGCCGGTGGTTGCGTAAGGCGCTCAGGTCTCCTGATCCCACCAGGGCTCGCCGTCGGCCCGGTTCGCCTTCAGATAGTCGAAGTCGAGCTCCAGCCCCAACCCCGCGCGCGATGCCACCCTCATGTGCCCATCCTCGATCACAAGCTTCTCCCCCGTGGCCTCCGGAGCGTCGTTGGCATTACGCGTGCACTCCATGAGCGGGCAGTTGAAGATCGCCGCCGAGAGCTGCTGTGAGGCCATGTTCAACACATAACCGCTGACGTTGTGACAGGAGACAGGGATGCGGTACAACGCCGCCAGGTCGGCGATGCGCTTCGCAGCCGAGATGCCTCCGCAGTTGATCAGATCAGGCTGCAAGCAGTCAACGGCCTGCGCCTGCAGGAACGGCAGCGCTCCCTCTGCCAGGGCGATGTTCTCGCCGACCATCAGAGGGACGCGCGTCGTCCGCCGCAACGCGACCCAGGCGTCGGAGAACTCCGGCATGATCGGGTCCTCAAGGTAGAGCGGTCTGATCGGCTCCACCGCCTCAGCCACCTTTATCGCGCTCGGAAGGTCCAACTCGTTGTGGCAGTGGACGATAATGTCGATGTCGTCGCCGAGTGCCTCGCGCGCAAGCTCATAGGCCCTGGCCACATCCCGCGCCTCGCGTGGGCCGATGCCGGGGCTGTACTGCTGCATAGGCACCCCCAGCACATGGTGGATGTCGATCTTGTACGCCGTAAAACCGTGAGGATCATCCCTCAGCTCCCGCGCACGGTCGCGCCACTCGGACTTGCTCAGGAAATCCCCGCCGCGGCAGTGCGAGTAGAGTCTGATCCGGTCGCGGAACGGGCCGCCCAACAGCGCGTGCACCGGCTGGCCCAGGAGTTTGCCCGCCAGGTCCCAGAGCGCGATGTCGATCGCGCTCAGCACCCCAATCACGCGTCCGCGCTGTGGGTACGCATAGAGCATGTTGTGGAAATGGACACCGAGCGCGAGGGGATCCTTGCCTATGAGGCCCAGGTGCGGTAGACGCGGACCCTCGAGTCCCGCGATGGTCGCCCGGACAAACGGCCCGCTCCCATGGCACGGACCGATGCCATAGACGCCGGCATCGGTCTCGACCTTGACCAGCGTGGTGCCGCGCTTCTGCGCCACCGCCTTGATCGCCGTGATCTTCACCTGTCCGGTCCCCATCATGTCTAGTCCGTCATTCGTCGAGCCTTGCATTCTCTGATTCCCCCCCGCCTTTTCGCTCACTCGCCGATATGGATTCGCGGGCACCGCGCCACCAGCTCCTCGTTGAGCGTCACACCCAGGCCCGGGCCCTCGGGCACCGGCATAGCGCTGTCCTTGATCCGCGTATCCAGCGGCTCGTTCACCAACTCGTAGGTGATCGACTCGCGGAACGGCACCATCTCTTGAACCAGGAAGTTGGTCGTGCAGGCGTCGATCTGGGCCGCGGCGGCGGTCGCGATGGGACCGTGGCAGTTGTGCGGCTGGATATAGAGGTCATACGTCTCGGCGTACGCCGCAATCTTCTTCACCTCGGTGATCCCCCCCGCCATCCCGATGTCGGGCTGCAGGATATCGATCGCTTGTTGTTCGATGTACTCCCGGAAGCCGTAGCGGGTGTACAGACGCTCACCTGCCGCGATCTTGAGCGGGACGTTGTCCGCGACCTTTTTCATGCAGGCCACATTCATCGCGTCGACGGGTTCCTCGTAGAAGTAGGGGTCGAGGTCAACCAGGCGGCGCCCCATCTCGATCGCCGAGGCTGGGCCGAACCAGCCGTGGCACTCGACCATGATCGCCACATCGGGGCCAACCGCGTCGCGAACGGCCTTCACTCGCGCATAGCCCAGGTCAGCGCGCCAGGGCTCCAGCATCCGTTCGTGCGCGGGCCGCTTCTCGCCGCGCGGCGCAAAAAACGGGTTGAACTTGAGCCCGTCGTAGCCCAAGGCCACGACCTCGGCTGCGAACTCACCGAACTCCTGGATGGTGGCGGGAGCACGGTTGTTCCCCGGCGCCCACTCGCCGCTGTACCAGCCATTGGCATAGACATGGATGCTGTCGCGCACCTTGCCGCCCAGCAGGTCATAGATCGGTCGTCCCAGAGCCTTGCCCTTGATATCCCACAGTGCCTCGTCGATGGTACTCATCCCACCATAAACGACCGGACCGCCCCCCTGCCCCCAGAACGTGCGGCGGAAGAGCGTGTGCCACATCGCCTCGATCTGCATGGGGTCAGCCCCGATGACGAAGTGCTCCACCATCTCCTTCGTCATTGCGATCGCGGCCTGGCGCCCAGTGCCATAGGCCAGTGGGAACTCCCCCAACCCGTAGATCCCCTCATCGGTGATCAGGCGGAGGATGATCGGCGGTTTCCAGCGATGCAGATCGACGTCGTAGATGTCCGCTGCGATGACCTTCACTAGGATGACCTCCCTTCTTCGGGTACCAGTCTGGCTTCCACGATATACGAGGCGCGCCCGGATGTCAACGGCAGGGCCCTCTCAGTGCGGGGCTTTCCGCAGTCCCCGGCACTTACCTCGGAGGCGCGCTCTTCAGAAGTGAGATCGCCACTGGCGTCGGACAGCTCATGCCCACAACCCGGGGGCGCGATCTCGGCAGCCCCTACGCTGATCGACGGGATGATCCTAGCTGTTGGTCGTCCCCGCGCACCAGCGCAGCGCATTGGCGAGCAGCACCTGGTACGCAGGCTCCAACCACACTTCCACGTTGTGGCCCGGCGTAAGGACACAGACACGGCCCTCGCCCTCCGTGCGGGTCCAGCCGCCGGGCTGGGCGCTGTGCTCGGACGTCGTAGTCATAAACACGTCCGTGACGCCTGGCTCAAGCTGCATATGGTAGTGCTCATCCTTAGCCGTGAAGCCTGTCACGCCCACTGTCAGCGGGTGTCCGGCCTTAGGTTCGTGGGTTACGAGGCACTGTGCCGGGTGCTGCACGAAGGCGCCCCCGATTAGCGGGCACAAGATCGTCGTACCGCGCACCACCGTGCCGGAGTGCGTGACCAGCAGCCCGCCGCCGCGCACCACATAGTCAGCAAACGCCTGCTCCACCTCGGCTGTGACCCAGGGGGTCTTGTCCGTCTGCGAGGTGTTGTTGGACTTGCTCAACACTACGACGGGATAGCCATCCATCTTGTCGGCCGACCACTCGCCCGCATCGTCGATCCAGTCGAACTCGAAGCCTTCGGCCTCGAGGGGCGCCAGCCCGGCGTGCACTACGGTGCCGGGATGCCAGAAGTCATTGGTGATCACAAGAACGCGCATGCTGTGTCTGTCGAAGCGCCTATGAACCAGGCTCCTGTTCAATGCCATGAGATCATCGCCTCCTTGAGCGCAGCTTCGTAGAGCGGTTTGATGTCGAGATAGCGGCTGATCATGGATTCAGTCCACTCCGTGCGGAGCTTATCATCACGGTTTGCAGGCAACTGCCCGCTACGCAACACCTGATAGCCGAAGCCAAGCGGCGCATGGTTCAACGCGCGCACATCGATCGGCGGGTGTGGGCGGGTCTTGTTTGCGCCGAAGGCGGCATCCTCGAGGCCCCGGGCCAAGTCAGCCATGCGCCGGCCTATGGCTTCGTCGTCCAGCCCCACGAAGTAGACCGCGATGTCGATATCATGATACCGTCCCACCTTGCCGAACGACCCGTGGAGGAAGGCGAACGCGACTTCGGGTGCATCGACGAGAGCAGCGCTAAGCGCCGCTAGAATCACACTACGCTCTGCTGGTGTGCTGTCGAACAACAACTCATCTAGGTAAGTCATACCAGGATTATACACCGCGCCCCGATGCCGCACATCGATGCACCGCCAACTCTGGTTGGCCAACGGGAGTCGGACCCATGTGGGGGCGATCGGTTCTACCTGGCGCTTTCGTGTTCGCGCTCCGGATGGCCGTGCACCTAGCCGCCAGGCCGGGACAGGCGTCCCGGCCTACATCCCGAGCGTGAGGCGACCGGCTCTGTCGTGTTCGCTCACTACTACCGCGAGAAGCGAAACAAACGAAACATATGCGGTCCGACTTGCGTTGGGTACCGCGCGGCACCCGTGGGCTGTTGACGCCAGTCCAAGATCGGCTCGCCCTCGAGCAGGTCGCCGGTGAGCACGTCCCGCACCTCGGTAACGCCCTTCGCCGCAACGAGGGCCATGTCTGCCACCTCCGGCAGGAACGACTCGACAGTGACCGTGTCATTGTCGTAGGCGAAGAACGATACCTGTGCCGGGGCGTCAACGTAAAGCGGTAGGTCCGCGACCACAACTTCGCGGATGCGCGCCAGGACCGCCTCAGGCAGTTTGTAGAGATCGTCGAGGTTGTCCGGGATCGTGAGCACGTAGAGCACGCCCGGCCCGTAGGCTGCCGAGACGAGCAACGGATGTCCCGTCGTGTTCGTGAGTCCTGAGATCTCCTCCCACGCATCGTTCGTCATGTAGCGCACGTGCGGGAGCAGGATTGGCCCGCTCGCCTCCACCCTTGTGCGCCAGCCCATTAAGAACTCACTCACGACCGCCTTGGCGCCCGTGACCTCGAGCTCCGCGATGTCCTCGATGGTGTTACCAGGCTCACCCCCCTGCAGCGCCCTGTAGAAACCTGACGTGACGACGACCTTCTGTCCCTTGAGGAGATGCGCCGAGATCCTGGCAACGATGTCTGGATCGGCCTTTGCAGCCTCTGTGAGGAGCACAGTGCCGGCGCCCTCCGGGAAGGTCGCCTGCAGCGCGACCGGTATGCCGATCATCCCGAGGTAGTTGTGTAGGAAGTCCTCGCCGGACGTTGCGTGATAGGGTCGGTAGCTGGCGACGCCCACCGGTTCGCCCAACTCGCCCATCACGGCATCGACGATCCCAAAGGCGTGCCCTGCCGCAAGCGAGAAGGTGGCGTCCGCCGTGAACGTCCCATCCTCTCTCCGGTAGCCTTCGACCATCGCGTCGAAGTCCACGCCCACACCCCAGACCTTTGGCGCCGCACAACGCTCATCCTGCCACGGAGCCCGCTGTGACGGGTGTAGGGGCATCTCCAGCGATCGGAAGTCGAAAAGCGTGACCTCGGGCGCCTTGGCGAAGACGGTCAGCCATAGCTGCTCGGCATAGCGGTCAATCGTGCTGGAACCGAAGGGGTCGACCCACCCGCCCAAGTTGGCGCCGGGTTTGAGCGATTCGAGATAGCGCACAATCTGGTAGCTCTCATATGGCTGCAGGTGCTGCATGCTCACGACGGGATCGCGCGTCTCGGTGCCCGTGTAGAGTCCGTCGTAGATCGCAGGCTGAAGCTCAAGGTTGAAGCCCAGCGCGGGAAAGTGCTCGTACCAGTTAGGGTACTTGATGATCACGCGCACCTTGGGATTCACGGCCTTCGCCGGTCCCACCACCAGGCTCTGCGAGGCTTCCGCCATCAGACCCAGCCGGTAGTCGGTCCAGCTGCGATCGCCCTTGGCGTCGATACAGGCCGGGCACTTGCAGTTGGTGAAGAAAAAGTCGTCGAGGATAAACTCGTCGAAGAGGCTCGCGGTGAACTCAGCGATCTCACGCACCTTTGCCCGCGACTCGGGACGAGTGTAGCAATACGTCTGGAAGCGATTGCGCTCGTTGAGGGTATAGGTGATCCCGCCGGCGGTCGCGATCCCCCGGTCGGCAAAGAACCGCCGCGCGCCCTCGATCGTGGCCCGGTCTGCCATAACCGTGTCACGGTGCGTCTCCAGGTAGACCTTGCGGACCCTCACGTGGCGCTGCATCACGTCGAAGCGCGCCTCCAACCAACCCGGATTCGCCATCTCTCGCACCTCATACGACCGCGCGTAGATGGCCACGTTAAAGTGCTCATACCGCTCGCCAGTCTTGGCCATACCGATAGTTCCTCCTTGGTTATGTGACGGTCTGCCGATGCCGTCCGGTGCTTTGGTGAGACTCGCCGCCTCGCCGATCCTGCGCTGCACTAGCGGTGTGCCGCGTCTGCGCAATACAACGATCGGTCAGGGAGGGCCAGCGTCCTCACCGCAAGGCTACACAATCTGCACTTGGGCGGTGCCCGTAGCGAAGTCGGCGACGACCTCATAACGCGCGCCATCCACGCCCTCCACCCACACGCCGCGCACCAGAACTCCGTCGGCGCCCAGTTGCCCCCCACGTATGGCGGCTGTCTCGGATGCCATCCCGCCCGAGAGCAAGGCAAATCCCACATCGACGAGCACGTCGCCAGGACCGGTCGGTATCAGCCCACGCTGCACGGAACTGCACACCTCCTCCACGAAAAGCGACTGGTAGCGCCCGCCACGCCGCGCCTCGGACCGGTCGACAACCAGCCCGTCGCTGCCATAGAGCAACACCACGCCAACGACATCATCCACGGACATCCACGTGCTGTCGAGCGTTACCGTCTCGTCCTCCAACGGCGGTGACGCGAAGATCCACTGTCCAGAGGCTGCCCGGAAGTCACGGCGAAATCCGTTGAAGCAGTCGTTCGCGATATTGAGGTGCAGCCCTTTCAGTTCGGTGAGGTAGCCCAGGCGGTCCTCCGCAGCGATCACCAGGTGCAGTCCCACGCAAGTCCGACCGTCGGGAAGCGCGGCGAAGGCCAAGTGCGTGGTCGCCTGGTCAGTGCACTGAGCCCCCTCATCCACGCGGATGTCGACCCCCTCCATCACGGCGCCACAAGTGACGAACCCGCCGGGGAAGGTCTCGATTGTGTGTGCGAGGAGGCGGCGATGCTGACCGCCGTCGTCGCCCAGGAAGCGCACCACTGGCGCAAGGTTGGACGCCCACTCCGCTGAGCTGACTGCTCTGGGGTCACTCGGAGGCAAGCATAGACCCTGCGTCAACCCATTTGCCCGCCACGCGAAGGACGCCAATCGTGCTGCGGAACGGTGCACCACTGCCCCATGTTCGGGCTCGGCCCACAGACCGGCAACCGACGTCTCAAAGTCGTCGACGGGCTTGGCGGGGGGCGACAACAGAGGCAGGTAGTTCAGCACCATCGAGAGCACGCAGGCGCGATCGGACTCCAGCCGGGTGAAGTAATGCGGATTCGTGTCGCGCATCCGGCCCAGCCGGTTCCCGTAGAACGTCCCATCGGGGCTCGCCGCCATCTCCTCCTCGATGAGCGCAAGCTGCCCATCCGCGAGCGACAGCGCATGGCTATCCCCCAGGGCGTGCGCAGCGAAGAGCAGTGCCGGCAGCAGGTACTCCTGGCAATAGCTGTACCGTACGCGGCTATCACCGCCAACTCGCGCGAGCCGCCCGTTGCCGAAGATGAAGCGCCGCAGCACCTGCCACAGATCCGCCTGGTGGTGATAAAGCGATTCGGGGACCGGCAGCCGTGCTTTCTGCATGTCGAAGGCCAACATCGCGGCGTTGGAGACACAGATCGCCATGTAGCCAACGTTGAGGTAGCCGTGGTGGTCAAGCGCATAGTTGGCGAAGTAGTTGGCGCCAACGTAGCGGGCGGCAACCGGCATTCCCGCAACCATCGCCTGGTCCTCGGCGTCAGCGGGAACCGATACGCCGTTGATGAAGTACGTGTGCGCACGTTCCATCCAGTCGCCGGCGTCGGGTTCGTCGGGATAGCGCTGCGCAGCACGCCAGAGCAGCGCGCCCGACCAGATGTTCGACTCGGGCACATTGCAGCCACTGCTGTTCCACCGCGCGGCGACCACGCCCTCGTGCACGCCCCGCCGTGCATCGTGCAGCAGCCACGTGGCCTCACTCACCAGCACGCGGTGCAGCGCGTTCAGATCGCCTTCGGTGAGCACCTCCGCGAGAAGTGGAACCCCGTGCATTCCACGCTCGATCCCGAGCATGCTGATCCAACTGTGACCCCATTGTCGCCCATCGTTCCCCGTACGGTCGCCTGTGAGGTGGGTCGCGAGCGCGAATCGCAGCGCAGAATGCGCCCGCGCGCGCCAGTGGCCAGCGTCGGCCGCCCCGGACGCCTGCCTGCGGTCCGCCAACGTGGCCATAGCCGCGGCGTAATTCCAGTTGGCCTGCACGCCCCAATGGATATAGCCTGGGCCGTAGCACCCCATCGTCGGATCGCCGACGACTCTGTGCCGATACTTTTCGGCGGCGGCGGCCCAACGAACCAACAGCGCCTCGGCGCGCTCCATCATGGTGCCAACCATCTGTCCCCCCTGATTGCAGCGACCCACCCACGCCCCCTCAGTGTACACCCACCGGACCCGGCGTATAATGCATCTACTTGGCTGGAGGGATGACGCAAGTGAGCATCAGCACGATCATCGAACGACTGCAGACCAAGCCGCGGACCCGGTTCGTGGCCTTTGGCTCATCCAACACGGAGCGCCGCCTTCACGACCTACACTGGTTCGACTGGCTCGAGCTGGGACTAGCGCAGACCTATGGGCGCGTGCACACATTCATCAATACCGGCGTCGGCGGCGATACGACCCCAGGGCTCCTGGCGCGCTTCGACGAGGATGTCGCGGCCTACCAGCCGCACGTCGTCCTCATCACCATCGGCGGCAACGACTCGAAGCCCGACTCAGGCATCGACGAGGAGGCGTTCGGCGACAACCTCCGCAGACTCGATCGCCAGGTTCGCGATCTTGGTGCCGTCCCGGTGTTCCAGACCTATTACAGCGCCGACATCCAGGGGCTCGGCGCCCCGCACGGCACGCGGTTCCTCGCGTTCATGGCTACCGTACGCCGCGTAGCTGCCGAGGACCGCGCCCCCCTTGTCGACCACCTACGCCGTTGGGAGCGCCTCCGCACGCAGCATGTCGGCCTCTACCGCGAGCTTATGCAGGACCCGCTGCACGTGAACCCACTCGGCAACATGGTGATGGGACTCGACCTGATCCGCACCTTTGGGGCGCAACTCGCCGAGGAGCAGCAGACCTATTGCACCCGCGGGCTGCTGTTCCAGCGGATCCTTGACGCGCTGGCATAGGCGAAGCCGGGAGCACAACGCCGTGCAGGCAGATCGCAATCAGCGTACGCTGATCACGATCATGTGCATCGTCTCGTCACCGGTGTTCTCCAGGCTATGACTCCCGCCCGGGAAGACGGCGGTGACGTCGCCTGGCCCGACATTGAAGCGCTCACCATCCAGGATCATCTCGCCGCGCCCTGCGACAATGTAGTAGTACTCCTCATCGTCCCCGTGGGTGTGCTCACCGATGGTGACGCCGGGCTCGAGGAAATCGTTATGGAGGAAGTTGAGGCGCCTGCCGGGCAAGTCCGTGCCGTCCAGTACGACCGTGTAATCCAACGCCCCGATCCCCCCATGGCAGTTCGGCAGGGGGCCATGAAACATCTTCGACTGTCGCTTGATCATAGTCGTGTTCACTGCAGCGCGTTCCTTTCGCATGGATCTTGGGTAAGTTGTGGGGTAGATCAGAAGTCGCGCACCGAGCCATCCAGCGCATTCAGACGCGGCTGCAACGAAGGCCTAAAGGGCTTTGAGGCCGCCAGTGCCTCGTCAAACGCGATCCCGAGGCCCGGTCCGTCCAGCGGCAGAGCGTAGCCATCGGCGACCTCTGGATACGGTCCAACAACGTCGGTCTCACCGGCGCCATTGACCCAGGGCGCCTCGAGCAGCGCAACGTTGGGGAGCGCGAGGGCGGCGTGCAGGGACGCCGCTGTGCCCAGCGGCCCGGCGTTGTTGTGCAGGATCAGATCCTGGTAGTACGTCTCGCCCAGCGCCGCGATTTTGCGCATTTCCGTGATGCCGCCACAGTGACACACGTCGGGCCGCAGGTAGTTGACGTGCTGGTTCACGATCAGCTCACGGAACTCCCACTTGCTGTGATAACGCTCACCGGTCGCGAGCGGCAGAATGGTCGCGGCGCGCACCTGAGCCAGCGCCTGCGGGTTCTCGTGGCGCACCGGGTCCTCGATCACGAAGGGATGGTAGGGCTCAGCGCGTTTCGCGAGCTCAACAGCCCACTCAGGATCGTACCGACCGTGGCATTCCACAATGATGTCGACATCATTGCCTACGGCCTCGCGGATAGCAGCGAGGTACTCGATCTGCTGGGCGACAGCCAAGCGGTGGTCGTGCAGGCCCTGATCGTCGTAGGTGTGGAAGCCACGGAACCGGATCGCGGTGATACCCCTGGCGACCCGTTGCTGGGCCTGCTCCGCGATTTCCTCTGCGGACCGACCGGTCACGTGACCATAGACACGGACCTTCGTCCGCGCCAAACCGCCCAGCAACTGATAGACCGGCATGTCGTGGGCCTTACCTTTTATGTCCCACAGCGCCATGTCGATGGCGCTAATGGCCGCGCCGGTCGCCGGCCCGCCGCGGTAGAACCGTCGCCGGAAGCACGACTGCCAAAGATACTCGATGCGCTCCGGGTCCTCGCCCATCAGATAGGGCGTCAGATCCTTGAGCATCCCGAAAGACGCCTCCGGCAGGAAGTGGTTGGTGGCCTCACCGTAACCCGTGATGCCCGCATCAGTCTCGATCTTTAGGAAGACCGCGTTGCTGCGCATGTCCGACGTAAGATAGGCTTCGGCGTGGGTGATCTTCATCGCATCCTCCGGACTCACTGTGGATCAGGGCGCGTCAGCCGCTCCAGAGCTTCAAGGGAAGCTAGCGCGTCCTGCGCGGTCTCGCCACACATCTCCGGTTCAGGCCGCAGCCGTACGCAGACCTCGGGTCTCTCTGGCAGCCCGAAGAGCATGCACCGGTTGTCCGGCGTGAGCTGGACGCAGCGCACGCCCGCGGGCTTCCCTTCCGGCATCCCGGGAATGGGCGACGAGATTGACAGGGCGATGCAGCACGCACCGCAGCCTATGCGGCAAGGGAATGGGGATCGTTCGATCGGGAACTGGACCGGAGGTAAGGCCGTGAAGCTGGCGCGCATACGTCCAAAGGCCTGGGGCGGCGTCGATGCGATGTGCGTCGTGATGGCCCGCGCACACGTCTCGGGACTGTCGACGGATGTGTCCACCTCTATGTCATAGCCCCCGATGGCGAGGATATGCGCGTGGACGACTACGTGCTGTGCCCTGGCCTGGCCTAGCGTTCTGTCGCGACGATCCCGCTCGCGCTGTTCTAGCACCTCGATCGGGCAGCGCACGCCGACCAGATAGGCTGGCAGATCGGCGAAGAGCATCGCGGCGTCAGCCACCCAGGCCGACTCCACCAACACGTGGTCCGCGACAACGCTGCACCCGGCCTCGGATAGGGCAAGGATCGCGCGGTGCATCCCTGACACAAGCCGATGTCCTGTCTGCCCGGCCTCAGTGTTGAGGCCTAGCACATCATCCCAGAGCGGACGATCCAGGTAGCGCTTCGGCAGCATCCACAGGAACCGATCCAGTCCCGCGTCAAGATGCGGCACCTCCAGCACCGACTGCAGTGCCTTAACGATGCTTGTTTTCCCGGAGCTCGACGCCCCATTCAGGAAAATGACCGTTCCCCTAACCATCACCTTCCGTCTCTCGGACCATCTGGCCACCCAGGTCCAGCCGGGCAACCACGAGCTCGGTCAGCATCGCAATGTCCTGCGAGCCGTCCACCCACACAACGGACAGGCCGAGGACGCAGGCTTCCGCCGCTACCCAGCGAGCGAAGGCCACGTCGCGGTCCATCCAGGCTTTGAGCGCCGCGTCCGGATCCGCACACGACGCAAGGATGTCCTGGACCCACGTGCCGCGCTTCGGGTACATCGCGCGTTGGAACGCCTCCGTGGGAACCATCCAGAGCGCTTGCCCGCGCGATGCCAGCAGCGGAGCCACCAGAGCCGGCAGCAGGGCCGTGCCCTCCGCCAGCACTGCCTCTCCGTCCGGCATACCACGAAGGTCCTCCAGGATCAGCTCAAACTGCTCCGAGTAGGCCGCGATTGCCTCAGCCAACAGCACGTCCGTTGGCTGCATCCACAGGTCGTTCCAGGGCGTGGTTGTCCACTTTGACGTGACTGGGTGCCGGTCAGGCGTGACGCGTCGAACGAAGTCGCCGAAAGCCTCATCGACGTGGTAGATGCGGACATCGCCCCGTTCAGCCAGTCGCCCGGCCACCGAGCTCTTCCCCGAACAGGGAGAACCGCCGAGCCATGCGACCGCGCCCAGATCCATGTCACCTCCAGCTCCGAGACCTGTCATACGCGAGCAACCGTCGCCGAACTACTTCGCCGCAAGGTTGTTATTCGCCGGAGCAAGGGCGCGACGGCGGCCCGAGGACTACTGATCGGAAGTTGGCGTTGCGCCCTGCTGGGTCGGCATAGGGTCCCGACCCTCGTGCGACGCGCCAAAGCTTTATCGGGGTCGGCAGACAAGGTCGATGTGGGCCTCATCAAGCATACCAAGCGCTCTGTTATGACGACGCCAGTGATCCAGAACGTCGTCGATCATCAGCGACTGCGTCTCAACGCCATCCATACCCAGGACCGCCAGGTGGTACCCAAGCGATACCAACGCCTGCAGATACTCTCTGCCGTCACGGCCGAAGTTGTCTTTCATCGCCTTCGGATGGAACTCGGTATACACCACCGGGCGGTGAAGGGTAAGCAGATCTGTCATCCCACGGAGAGCGAAAGGTTCGTGCCCCTCAATGTCGAGCTTGACGACATCGATCCTCGGCTCGTGCCGAAGTAGGTCGTCAAGCCGTATACCCTGAACGTACGTTCGACCAGACCGTGCGGTCGACACACCAGTTACAAAGCCATTGGAACCGACACTCTCCATGCCAAGCAGCCTGGCTACCTCAGAGGCAGCATAGGGATAGACAGTGATATTGCTCATCTCGTTCCGGCAGATGCTGGCGTAGAGCAGCTGTAGGTTCTTGGGGTTGGGCTCAACAGCCAAAACTCTCCCTTCGCCCAGTATCCGTGCCGCTAACAGCGAGAACCAACCCACATTTGCCCCCACATCAAGGAACACGTTGGACGACTGGAGCTCACGGCCCAGCGCAGCCGTGACATGGGGCTCATACATGCGCTTCTCGAGTATCACCGCCCCGATATCGCGATCCTGCGCATCAACGTGAATACCAAACCCATAGTCAGTCACCACATAGTCGGGTGGCTCCGTGTACCTCTTGGCGAACTCCTCTGATACCAGGAAACCCTCCACAAGGCTTCTGCGCGAAATACCGCGGGCCAGGACTGGCAGGTAATAGCTCCAGTCAGCGGAACTTGGCTCGCGACCCAACAGCAGCCTGTAGCAGTACCGTACATCGGCCCGGTCTGCGCGATCCGTGTCCTTGCGGCTCAAAATTCTGCGCACCACGGAGCCAATGTAGCGATCTTGAGTTGCAGAACCCGGCATCTCGTCACCCTTTCTAGGAAGTGGTCGATTTCAGTGGAGGCCAGTTTGGGAGTCTGCGCTAGACTCACGCCACGAAGACCGATAGGGCTCTCCTACCGATCTACTCGCCCAGAGCCTCAATCTCGCGCAGCACATGGCGGCGCTGCAGAGCCGTCGTCACTCCAAGCGCGAGAGGCACAAGGCAGAAGATGGCATAGGCGACAATGACGTAGACGGGCATCACGACCCTCCTCAGGACTCGCCAGCCAGACGCAGTGCCTCGAGTCGATCTCGTGCATCCGCCAGCCTGATGCGCTGCAGCAGCAGCGCGGCGTAGACCAGAGTGAATGCACCCAGAGATACGAACAGCGTTTGGGCCATCGGCGGTGTTATGGCCATGCCCTCACCTGACACAATCTGCGGATGGATCGTCCGCCACCAGCGGATGGCGAACCATGAGAGAGGCACGGTGACGAAGGCCACGATTCCGTATACAGCAGCAAATCGTGCTTCCCGCTCAGCGCTCGTTACCGATCCACGCAGCATCGCATACGCGACGTAGAGCAGCCACTGCACCGCGGAAATGGTCAGACGCGGTTCCCAGGTCCAGTAGACGCCCCAGGCCGGCTTGGCCCAAAGCATCCCAGTGAGTAGCGTCATCGTGATGAAGGCTAGGCCCACCTGTGCAGAGGCGTGGGCCACGACGTCCCACCGCCGATCGGCATAGGCAAGATAGAGGATGCCGGCAGCAAACGTCACGAAGAACCCGAAGAACCCAACCCAGGCTGACGCCACGTGGAAGTAGAAGATTCGCTGCACATCGCCCATCGTTGCCTCGCGGGGCGCGTAACCGAATACCATCCAGAGCGCCGCGACAAATGAAACCACGCTCAGACCCGCAAGTGCGAGCCCAACCCAATCTCTATGCCGCAGTGTGACCGAAGCCCCTGTCATAGCGCCTACGCCTCCACCACGATCTCGAATGTTAACAGCGACGCTGCTGCGATCAGCAGATCATACACCACCAGCAATTGGGTCCATCCGCGCAGGTCAGCCCAACGCAAGCCCTCCAGGAGGCCACCCGTCACCTGCACAGCCGCGATGAGCATCGGCACGACCAGCGGCAGCAGCAAGATCGGGAGCATCACCTCACGTGCACGCGTGTTGATGGCGATCGCCGCGAGCAGGGTTCCGACCAACGCATACCCGACACTGCCCACCAGAACGACCGCCAGCACACCCGCGTTGAGAAGTCCCACGTTAAACAGAATCGTGGCCAACGGCACCAGCACCGCCTCCAGTGCCGCCATCATCGCCAGACTGCCCAGCGCCTTGCCGACGAGAACCACCGTGCGGTCGGCGGGAGACAGGAGCAATCCATCCATCCCGCCGTTCTCTTGCTCACGGGCCATCGATCGGTTCAGTCCTAACGTACCGGCGAACGCAATCGACGCCCACAGTACACCAGGCGCCGCTGCCCGGGCCACGGCCCCGCGGAGGTCCAAGGCGAAGCTGAAGATGAGCATCGCCAGAATGGCATAGACCGCCATCGCGCTGAAAATCTCACGCGTGTGCATCTCCGCCGCCAGGTCTTTGGCGACGATAGCAAGCACCTGCCGTAGGTAGCCCGGCGCCTCCCCCCTCTTCGTATCTCCCCCTGTCGTGGAGAGAGGTCCGGATTCCGCTCCCTTTCTCCGCCCGTCAGAACGGGCGGACACGTATTCCGATGCCCGAGGGCCGGAAGGGGGGGAAGCAGAGGCTGGCGACCCCACCAGCGCACGATAGCGCGCCCCGAACCCCGCAGGGTCGTCGATCACGCCATCATACACCACGCGCCCACGGCTGAGGATCACCCCCCGCCGACCAGCCAACGCCACGCTCTCCAGCGCGTGCGTCGTCAGCAGCAGCGTACGCCCCTCACCACTCAGCCCGGAGAGCAGTGCAGTCAACCTGTCGGAAGCCACAGGATCGAGCCCCGTGTAGGGTTCATCCAGCAGAAGCAGACGCGGCTCGTGTAACAGCGTTCGCGCCACAGCCAGCCGTTGCTGCATCCCCCGCGAGTAAGTACGCACCAGGTCACCGCGGCGTTCCGCCAAGTCAACGCGTGCCAGTAACTCGGCGATCCGCGCCTCAGGCTCCGCCATACCATACATCCGCGCGTAGAAGCGCAGGTTCTGCTCAGCGGTCAGATCGTCGTAGAGCAGCGTGCGGTGGCTGAGGTACCCGATCTGCCTCCGCACCCCGGGCCCTGCCCGAAGCAAGTCAACACCCCCAAGAAGAAGCGTACCCGAGCTCGGGCGCATCAGCATCGCCAGTATGCGGAGAAGCGTCGTCTTGCCCGCACCGTTGGGCCCCGCCAGGACCACGAAGTCGCCGTCGTCGACCAACAGGTTGACCGACGCCAGAGCTTGGCGCGGGCCGAATGACTTGGTCAGGCCGGCTATCTCGAGCATCGCGCTAGGATCACCGCTTGAGAACCGCCCGAGCCTTGCGCATCAGCCCCTCGCGCTCGCGCGTATACTGGTCCTCGTCCATAGCACCTTCCGCGTGGCGTCGGTCCAGGGCTGCAAGCGCCAGGATCGTCTCACGCGCCGACTCCGGCAGCGTTGGGCGACTCCGCCGATGCCAGAGCTGGTAGACGCCAACGCCGGCACCCACGAACACCAGTGCGCCAACCGCGGCCTCGACTGCCGGGTTGCGCTCCTGCGGCGCCCGGCCCGCCGGTGCCCCATCGCCGCCCTCCTGCATCGAAGTTGCGGCATTGGTCTGCGGGACGAACCGCACGACAAGCGGACTGCCGGGCTCCAGAGGGCCTGCCGTGTAGGAAGCTGCCTTCCCCATCTGCGTGTCGATCACACCGGCGAAGATCACGCCCGATCCCTCGATCCCGACTTCGGTGCCATTCACGATGATCACCACCGACTTCGTCAGGACATCGACGACACGCGCAATCTCCATACCGACGCTGTACGCCAGCTCATAGCTGAAACTCACCTCGGTCGTACCGGTACCAGGAAGGATCGGCATAGTATCGGCAAACGCGCTCGCGTCCCCCAGGAACCGCTCGCCCAGCCCTTTATCCTCGAAACCTAGTGATGTGGCCCCTGAGGGCACGGTGAAGGACAGCGTCGTTCGTCTATCCTGCCCGGTCTTCTGCGTGCCTACGTAAGCTCGCTCAGCACTGCTGCCGACGAGGTAGTATTCAGCAACCTGGATACGGTCGCCCAGCGGCACGATGAACAGGTGCGCTTGGTCAACCTGGACGCCCGATATGTCCTCCGTGGGCTCGAAGATGGTGATGTCAACCACTGTCTCACGATCCTCGAGTGTGGCTGGTTGCGAGAAGTAGGCGACGTCCTGATGGGTCAAGCTGATCAAGAAGTCGCTACCGGTCTCAGCGCTCAGGCCTTCAAAGCGAAACGAACCGTCGGTCGCCAGGGTGCTCGTGTAGACCTGAGTCCATGCGCCCTCACTAAAGAACTGCAGCGTCACAGGCACGCCAACTGGCAGCGTCCCACCTGGGGTGCCGTTGACGACCGTACCTACGATGCGGTCACCGCCCCCCTGTGCGGCGACGTTACCAACCCACACCGCGGCTACGAGCAGCGCCAGGGCGCTGATGCTTAGCCAACGCTGCCGCATCACCGCACCTCTTGCTTCATGAGCTGCCTGCCGCACCTTGGGCAGAACATGTGGTCCGGCTCGACTCGGCGACCGCAATACGGGCAGAAGTTGGCCGGCTCGTCGGTGTCAGTGTCGGTGGTTACGGCGGCACTGACCGCAGAGCCGCCTGGAGCCCGAGCTGATACGGACTCTACCGGCTGCGCCATACTATCTGGCATTGCCTCAGCCTTGTTGCCCACGGCCTCAGTTCTGGCTGCCTCAGTCTGCACACGCCTCACCCATGCCTCTACCACGCGATCCACGTCAGCTTCAGCCCCGAGCGCGTCCGTGCGCCGAAATGGCCAGGCCACGTAGGCCCCTACACCCACCACCACCGCAAGACTCACCAGGATTGTTCCCAGGCTCATGGTCCACCCATCCCCTAGTTATCAACCGACGCAAGCAAAGCGCTCAGTTCGGATCGCACCAAGTCTGCCGACACCGGCCCGATGTGGACATACGCAACACGCCCATCCTGATCTACGATGAACGTCTCCGGAACACCAGTGATGCCATAGAGGCTGGCAATACTGTCACCGGCATCGACACCAACCGGGTACGTCGTACCAAAGGCCGCGACGGTCTCGTCTATGGAAGCTCTCTCGTCCTGATAAGCGATGCCGATGTAGCTGACACCGCGGTCGCTGAACTCCTCCCAGGTTGCCTGCAGAGCGGGCATCTCTTCCTGGCATGGGGGGCACCAAGAGGCCCAGAAGTTGACCAAGACGACCTGACCCCGCAACTGCTTGAGTGACACAGTACCGCCATCCAGCAGGGCGAGGCGAAAGTCCGGCGCCTCTTGTCCCGCCAGGGGACGCCCACCTTCGTTCGAGGCCATCCCGTGCGACGCTCCCCACATTGCCCACGCAGACCCCGCAAGGAGCGACAGTCCCACAACGGCAGCCACCACCGACATAGTCCGGCTCTGCATCGAAGGCCACAGCGCCAGAGCGCCACCAGCCAGGAACACCAGCCCGCCCAACCAGAGGAAGTTCACCAGGGAGTTGATGACGATCTTGACCGTGGCCATCGCCCCATCGTCGGACCATCCGGCGAGGATCAGATAGAGATCCTCGCGCACCATCGGGCGCACGGCAGGAATGTTGAGTGACTGGTCGGTGCCTGAGTATCGATCGAGCCGCGGTTCGAGCACGGCAACGGGCTCGCCGTTCACGTAGACGGAGATGGTCGCATAGTTGCGCGAGTGGTCGTCGACGAACTCCTGTCTGAGCTCCTCATAGACGAGGGTGTAGCGACCGACCTCATACGGTTGCCCCACCTGCAGGGTCTGCTGTACCTCAAACGGGTAGAGCCGTGTCCCGATCACACCGATGGCCATCAGAACCACGCCAACGTGAACGAGGTAACCGCCATACTTGCGCCGCTGCAACCGAATGAGGTGCCACAGCGCGTTGAGCGGAGCCTCGCGCGTTCGTCTGCTGCGCGCAGCCGCGCCATCCGCAATCTCGCCAACCGTAACCACGCCCGCGAGGCCCACCACCGAAAACCCGACCAGAGATACCGCCTGGGTGAGCCCTGCAGCAGCCAGCACGAGTGGAACGCCCAGGGCGCCGACGACGAGCAGCCACGCGCGTGCCTTGAGTCGGGAGAGTGCCGCGGTGGCACGTCCCAGGAGCGGACAGACTCCGATCAGCAGGACCAACAGGCCGAACTGCGGGCCAGTCACGCGGTCAAACCACGCCGGACCCGCCTCGAAGCGCCGCGATGCAAGCGCCCCCGCGCTTCCTAGCCCCGTCGCGCTTCCGAGCGCCGTGATCGTTGGCAGCACGCTACCGATGAAAACCGAGAACGCCAGCAACGAGAGCACAACCAACGTGAGGAAGAACATTCCATCGCGCGAGAGTAACGTCTCCAGGTTGGCCGGCGACGCGAGCACCTTGCGCCGGCTCAGCAAGAGCGCGAACGAGCCGATGAGGGTCACAGCGATCGCGGACAGGAAATAACTGCCCAGGTCTGACTGCGCATAGGCATGAACCGACTGGATCATCCCACTGCGGGTCGCGAAGGTCCCAAACAGCACTAACGCGAACGAGAACACCGCAAGCAGCACGTTCCAGACCTGAAATCCCCGCCTCTCTTCCTGCATCACCGCCCCGTGCACGAGCGCCGTGGCCGTAAACCAGGGCAGTAACCCCGCATTCTCAACCGGATCCCACCCCCAGTAACCGCCCCAACCCAGAACATCGTACGCCCAGCGCATCCCCAGAAGAAGCCCCACCCCGAGCCCCAGCCACGCGACCAGGGTCCAGGTCCGCATAGCGGCAGTCCAGTCCTCCAGTTTTCGGGTAACAAGCGCACCCATGGCAAAGGCAAAGGGCACCGCCAGCCCAACGTACCCCACATAGAGCGCTGGGGGATGAAAGATCATACCCGGATGGCGCAGGAGTGGGTTGAGACCTTGGCCCTGCGTGAGCGCCACGCCTGAAGGGACAAACGGGTTGGAGAGCAGCGCCGTCACGGCGACGAAGAAGGCCGTGATGAGACTGAGGAACACCGTGGCCCACGGCACCAGCGGGCGCGCCTTCTCGGACGGACGCGCCGTAGCGAGTGCCGCGAAGAGAGCCTGCATCGCGCACCACAACAGCAGTGAACCCTCCTGCCCAGCCCAGACTGCGGAGATCTTCAGGTAGACAGGGATGAACGTGGCCGAGTGCTGCGCCACATATCGCACCGCGAAGTCATCAGTCAGGAACGCCAACAGAAGCAGTAATAGCGCCGCCCCAAGCAGTCCTGCCAGCGCGATCATCCCTCGCTGTGCACTCAGGGCCCAGCGGTCGTCCCTGCGGCGAATTCCCCAGTATGCCGCGACTGCGCAGTAGAGTGACAGGATCAGCGACAGCCCAACCAGGTTCTGCCCAATCTCGGAAATCATCTAGTCCCCCGTCTGCTCAGGAATCGCGTCCTCATATCGCGAGGGACATTTTAGCAGCAGCTCATCGGCCAGAAAACGACCATCCTCACGCAACTTGCCACGCACGATCGCCTGCGCCTCATTGGTGAGAAGGTCTGGTTTCACACTGTCGTAGACAACTTCGAGCCGCGGCCGCGAAGCATCGAGGGTAGCGTCGTGGAGCACCTGTGCCAAGCCTCCGGCTGCTTCCACCTCGTCAGGATCGGCCGGCACCTGGACGATCGTGAAGGTGACTTGGGGACGCATAGCGTCATACGAGATGGTCTCGCCGAGGACGGCGCCGGACACGGTAACGTTCCGCTCGTATGCCTGTTCGCCCATCGCCCGCAGCTCCGCCACAGTGAGGAAGTACTGGGCTGTCGTGCCGGTACTCGAGATAATCAGGTACACAACGGCGGCAACTACCAGCAGCCCGGCAACAATGAACGTGCTTCGATTCCGCATAGTCCCCCCAAGACGTCAAGCAGACTGGTCCGACACAGCAGGTTAATGACAGCAGAGGATACACGACATCCCGCGAGGCACAAGGGCATTCCAGGTTGGCTAACGCAGGGCGCACGCCTCGGTGGTCTCGCGAAGCGACCGGCTGATCTACTCCAGCACTTGCCGAGCGAGTAGCAGATGGGTGCCGATGAGATCGGAAATCGCGCTATAATATAGGCTGATTCCCTAGACACCAGGCTGCCGTGGAGCCGCCCTCGGCACACAGCCCTGAACGTGGGTGTGCTGGTCACGCTGCAGCCCCTATCGAGATCGGAGGGCGCCCATGCAGCCACGTAGAGTGTTCGTCCTGCTGCCGATGATGGTCTTGATCGGCCTGGCGCTGGCCGGGTGCAACGCGGAGAAGCAGGCGCCAACGGAGCTGACACCACCGCCGACGACGGCCTGCACGCCAGAGGCAGCCTGTCCAGAGCCTATCATCTGCCCCGAACCGCCCGAGTGCCCTTCCTCCGTATCTGCGCCCTTCGAGGGCCAATGGCTGTCCTCCCCCCATGCCGACGCCGCCGCCGAAGCCTTCGTGCACTGGAACGAGGACGATCCCGCAGTAGTCCCGGAAGACTGCGCACGTTGCCACAGCACCTACGGCTACCAGGACTATCTTGGGGCGGATGGCAGCCCGGCGGGTGTTGTGGACCAGGCCGCGGCGATCGGATCGGTAATCACGTGCGTCGCCTGCCACAATGATGCCACAGTGATCCTTACCAACGTCGTCTTCCCATCGGGGCTGGAGGTCACCGGTCTGGGTGACGAGGCCCGCTGCATGCAGTGTCACCAAGGTCGCGCTGCAGGCGCCACCGTGGACGCTGCCATCGAGGCCGCCGCCCTGTCCGACATGGACGTCTCCAGCGCGGACCTTCGTTTCACCAACATCCACTACTTTGCCGCTTCGGCAACGCAGTACGGGACGTGGGCGATGGGTGGGTACGAGTATGCTAACCAGGCCTACGATGTGAAGTTCGACCACGCAGGCGGCCTCGACACGTGCATCGACTGTCACCAGCCCCATACTCTCGAAATCCGCATCGACCGCTGCAGCGAATGCCACGAGGGTGTGACCACGGTCGACGCCCTCAAGAACGTTCGCACGATGGGATCCCAAGTCGACTACGATGGCGACGGCGACACCGAAGAGGGGGTGTACTACGAGATCGAAGGGCTGCAGGCGATGCTCACCGAGGCCATGCAAGCCTACAGCAAGGAGGTGACGGGAAATGCGATCGCTTACAGCCCGGACGCGTACCCCTACTTCCTAACTGACACGAATGCGAATGGCGCTGTCGACGAGGCTGAGGCCTCCCGCGACAACGGCTATGCCAGCTTCACCGGCAGACTCGCGAAGGCCGCCTACAACTTGCATCTATCGGTGAAGGATCCGGGCGCCTTCGCCCACGGCGGCAAGTACATCATCGAGCTGCTCTACGACAGCATCACCGACCTCAACAGCGTCCTCACCAGCCCGGTCGACCTGAGTTCCGCACACCGAATCGACGCGGGGCACTTCGCCAGTTCTGAGTACGCCTTCCGGTACTTTGATGGAGCTGGCGAGGTCCGTGCCGGGTGCGCCAGATGCCACAGCACGACAGGACTGCCTACGTATCTCAAAGACGGTGTGACCGTATCCGCCGCACCTGCCGCAGGCCTGGCCTGTACCACCTGCCACGATCCCGCGTCAGAGGACTTCGCTCCGCGGGTAGTGACGACCGTGCGGTTCCCCAGCGGCGCTGTCCTCGACAGCGGCAACCCCAACAGCAACGTCTGCATGAGCTGCCACCAGGGCCGCGAGTCAGGCCCCTCCGTCGATCGCGTCATTGCCGGCCTGGGCGACGATGACGCGATGACGGATCAGCCCTTCGTCAACGTCCACTATTTTGCCGCCGGCGCAACGCTGCTGGGCGGGGATGCTCATGGAGGCTATGAGTACGCCGGGCAGGAGTACGCCGGCCAGCGCGAGCACGTGGAGGGCGCGGAGACGTGCGTTGACTGCCACAACGTGCACGGCCTGGCGGTGGACACCGAGAGGTGCAGGACCTGCCACAAGACGGAGGATGTCGAAACCATCCGCATGTCGGAGGCGGACTTCGACGGCGACGGCGACACCGAGGAGGGCCTCGCCGAAGAGATCGCCACGATGGAGGAAGCGGTCTACGCAGCTATGTTGGACTACGCGGCAACCGCGCTTGGGGCGCCGATCGTCTACGGCGACGACAGTCCCTACTTCTTCAAGGACCTGAATGCCAACGGTCTGGTCGACGCGGACGAGATCGACCGTGCCAATGCCTACACAGGCTGGACCCCGCGTCTGCTTCGAGCTGCGTACAACTACCAGTACGTACACAAGGACCCAGGAGCGTTCGCCCACAATGGCGAGTACGTGCTGCAGCTTCTGTATGATACGCTCGCGAGCGTGGGCGACCAGAACACCGTCGATATGACGGCGATGGTTCGACCCTAGCCGTCGTCGATGCCGGACACCGTCGGCAGTGCCGGGGAGCTTCGGGAGTCCTCGGCGCCTAAACAGAGGAACTCGGCCTTCTCGCAGTTGTGCTTTCCCCGGCTTGGCTCTATGATGGCGATCGATGCCATATCGTTGGCTCATGCTCATTATCACGCGCGTTCTGGGTTCCCATAGTATCCAGGCGCGCTTCTACTGGGGCTGCCCACATCCAAGCCCGAACTCTATGGCAGGAGTGTGCAAGATGCAGTCTCCACCCAGGGGTTGGACTCTCTTCATCGCGGCGATCGCGCTGCTGTGCGCCGGCGTCGTGTTTGCGGCCGGTGAGCCCGCAGCCGCCCAGAACGACACGCAGGACCACAGCCATTTCACGGTGCTAGCCGGCCCCTTCACCGCCCCACAGGAGGTCACAGCAGCCTGCCTGACGTGCCACTACCTCGCCGGGCAAGAGGTGATGGCCTCCTCTCACTGGTCGTGGGAGGCCACCGATCCTGTCACGGGGCGGCAGCTTGGTAAGAACGTCGTCATCAACAACACGCTGATGGCGATCGCTGGAAACGAGCCCCGGTGTGCGTCGTGTCACGTGGGCTATGGCTACACAGGCCCATCGTTCTTCGAGACCGCGACCGAGGTTGACGTTGACTGCCTGGTCTGCCACGACAGCACAGGGACCTACCGCAAGTTCCCGACCGCGGCAGGTTACGTGGTCCTCGGCGAGGCTCGCGAGTTCCCACCGGGGTCCGGTGACCTCTGGGAGCCCGTGAACCTTGCCGCGGTAGCACAGAGCGTTGCGGCCCCCGGACGCGCCAACTGCGGATCGTGTCACTTTGCGGATGGTGACGACGCCGTCAGGCACGGCAACCTGGACGCCGCGTTGAGCGCACCGAGCCGCGAGCTGGATGTCCACATGGGCACGGACGGCCTGGGCTTCAGCTGCGTCAGTTGCCACGGCGGCCAGGACCACGCGATCGCCGGCCGGCTCTACGGTGGTGAGGCGCCCGTCACGTGTGACGACTGCCACACTGGCGAAAACGCGCCCCACCAGGATAGCCCTCGCCGCGCAGCCCTGACACAGCACACAGAGTCTGTGGCGTGCCAGACGTGCCACATCCCCGAGATCGCTCGTGGGCAGGCGCTCAGGCTCACGTGGGACTGGTCGACCGCCGGCATCGTGAACGCCGCGGGCCAGCCTACCATCGAGACAGACGCAGCGGGCAACGTCGTCTACGACACCCAGATGGGCTCCTTCAGCAACGAGAGCGAGGTCAACCCCGTCTATCGCTGGTGGAACGGCGCGACGACCTTCCTCACCGTAAGAGATACCATAGACCCGAACCAGGTCGTGCCGCTGAACGCACCTCAGGGTGCTCTGGGAGATGGGAAGATCACGCCGTTCAAGCGGTTCAGCGGTGTGCAGCCCTATGACGCGGGGAACAACACCCTCGTTACACCCAACCTGTTCGCCGATAGCTCCTCAGATGTGACCGCCTACTGGAGCGGCTGGGATTGGCCATTAGCGACGGCCTCAGGAATGGCGAGCAGCGGCGCCGATTTCAGCGGCGAGCTCGGATGGATAACCACGGAGATGCTCTGGGCCCAGAATCACGGGGTGGCGCCTGCCGAAGAGGCGCTCGCGTGCACTGACTGCCATACGCGTGGCGGACGCCTCGGCTTTCTGGCGCTGGGATTCGAGCCCGAGCGCGCACGGTTCTTGAGCGCCCTGGCAGAGCCAGACGCCGGCTCACCACACAGCAACCTCACCCGCTACGATGGGCCGGAGACGTGCTTGACCTGTCACCCAGAGGCTGGCGCGGAGGTCGCAGGGTCCACACACTACTCGTGGCTCGGGGTGGCACAGAGCGTGGATCAGGGCGCTGGCAGCGTCATCGGCGCCAACTCCGCATTCGTCGGACTCCCGACTGCGGTAGCGGAGACGAACTGGCTGGACCTCCTTCAGCCACAGGATCCCGGTAAGCCGGCGCAACTCGGCGGATGCGCACAGTGCCATGTGGGCGTTGGCAACAGGCCCAACCCACCGGACGCCCTGACCGAAGCCGACGGCAGGAATGTCGACTGCTTGATGTGCCACGGGCCGAACTACGCGCGCACCGTCGCCAACGTCAACGGCGTACTGCGGATCGTGCCCGCCCCGGGCATCGATGTCCTCGAGGTCGTTCGGAACGTCCAGAGCCCGACCAGCGCCACGTGTCTCCGCTGTCACGAGAGCATCCTGGGGGGGCCCGGCGCCGAGCACGGCGCTTCACCCACGTTGGGCAATAGGGATATCCACGTTTCCAGCGGGCTGCAGTGCGTCGATTGCCACCATGCAGACGGTCACGACTTTCCTGGCTCCGGCTCTGACGAGCCTGGTCTGGCCCTGGACTGCACCACCTGCCACGATGGAGACCATCCAACAGGCTTCACCGCCATCGATAGACACCTCGACCGCGTCGCGTGTCAGACCTGCCACATCCCCGCCGTCGCTCGCGATCCGGCCTACCCCGCGCTCGTGGCTCAGGACTGGACCCAGTCGCTGCTGCAGGAGAATGGGCTGTACACACCGGTATCCGAACTGGAAAGCGGAGTCGTTCCCGTCTACCGCTGGTGGAACGGCGACGCGCAGGGCCCAGATGGGCCTATTGGTTCCATCGATGATGCCACGGCAAGGCTTGCGCCCTGGAGGGCCGTGGTATCCAGCGTGCCGGCTGACGCGGCGTCGGGAGACGCCATCCCGATCAGTGTAAGCACGTTCGCCATCACCGGCGACCTGAACGCGGCTGTCGCCGACGGCGTGGTGGCCGCAGGCGTCGACTACTCGGGCAACTGGGCACCCACCACCAGCGAGCTGCTGTTCACGCTGAACCACCAAGTCGCGCCCGCCTCCGAGGCGCTTCGCTGCCCGGACTGTCACACGCACGATCAGGGCCGCCTCGACTTCGCTGCGCTGGGTTACGCCGAGGTTCGCGCCACTGATCTCTTCCGCGCGGCGCCTTCGGACACACCCGACGCGCCGCCCGAATCTCGCACGACGCCACAGTACCGGATCGAGGGCCGCGCCTATGTGGGCGAGCTCGATCAAGCCTTGGCGGAGCGCCGCCAGAGCCTCAACCTATCCCTCGGCATCATCGGCGGCATTGTCGGGGGATTCCTTCTTGCCATCCTCCTTGCCGCGCTGGTCCTCCGCAACCGTAGCGTCACGAGGAAGGGAGCCGTAGGTTGGCTGCGAGAGCATCGCAGGGGTACCGCGACCATGGTTCTGCTTGTCCTCGGTTCAGCGCTTGTTGGGTGGGTCAGCCTTCACTATCTGCTCGAGTTCACCGCCTCGACCGAGTTCTGCGGCGAGCTCTGCCACGCCACACGCGCCGAGTATGTGACTTACCATACCTCGCTCCACGCCAACGTGGACTGCGCGGAATGCCACGTCGGCCCCGGACTCGGCGCGGAGTTCAACGCCAAGCTCAACGGCCTGCGCGAGCTCTGGCTCTACACCACGAATAGCTGGGAACGCCCAATTCCGTCACCCGTCGAGACGCTACGCCCGGCGCGCGATGTCTGTGAAGTCTGCCACTGGCCCGAGGTCTTCTACGCCGATCGTGCTATAGAGATCCCGCACTTCGCCAACGACGAGGACAACTCCCGCTCTACCACCACGATGCTCCTGAAGATCGGCGGCGGGACCGAGCGCGCGGGGCAAGGGCAGGGCATCCACTGGCACATCGAGAACAAGGTGGAGTACGTCGCCACCGATCCGCAGCGACAGATCATCCCCTGGGTGCGGGCCGAGATCGACGGGAAGGTCGTGACCTATGTCGATGTGACCAACCCACTGACTGAGGACCAGCTTGCTCAGTACGAGGTGCGCGAGATGGATTGCATCGATTGCCACAACCGTGCATCGCACATCTTCCGTTCGAGCAACGAGATGCTGGACGAAGCTTTGGCCAACGGCGTGCTGCCCACCGATCTGCCTTATCTGAGGCGCGAAGCCTGGAACGCGCTCGAGGCAGGGCCGGACGAAGAGGCCGCTATCCAGGCCATCGAGGCCATTCCGGCGTTCTACCAGGCGTCATATCCGAGCATCTACGGGACCCAGCAGGATGTCCTGGCTGATGTGGTTCAGGAACTCAAGGACATGTACGCCATCTCTCACTTCCCCAAGGAACAGGTCTTCTCGACGACCTACCCGGACAACCTGGCCCACCTTGAGGACCCTGGGTGCTTCCGCTGCCACAATGGTAAGCACTATGCCCAGGCCGATGGTGATCAGTCGATCCGTCTGCACTGCACGATCTGTCACACGATTCCGCAGACCGTCGAGGAAGGGGAGCCGGCACCCGAGATCAAGCTTGGGCCTGCTTGGCAGCCGCCGACCCACCTCTCAAGCACTTGGATCGCCGACCATCGCTACACGTTCGACGGCAGTTGTGTTGACTGCCACGAGGAGGAGACCTTCTGCGCAAACCAGAACTGCCACGGCAGGAGTTGGCCCTACGTGAATTTGTCCGTATCGAACCCACCGTTCGCATTTCCCTGAGGCCGGTACCACGCAAGGGCCGGCGGTCGTCGGGATAACACACAAGGAGAGGGTCACGGGAGTAGAGAGATGAATCAGGCCCCAACCTCGGACCGCGCCCCAGTTGCCTGGAGCACGAGCCACCTCGGCCGGATGCCTGTCGAGTATGAGCTCTGTATGAGCCTGCACTGGCTGAGCCGCCTACGGTGGGTTGCCGGAGGCGGCGTGATCGTCGCCACGTGGGTCGCCAATACGCTCCTGGGCCTGGGCCTCAACACACTGGAGTTGTACGTCACGGGCGTCGCGATCCTGGCGTACAACGTAATCTTTCAGCGTTGGCTGGCAAAGATCCAGTGTGACCTCACCGGCATCAGCGCCAGCGCCCGCAGGCTGGCACGCGTCCAGATTGGTGTCGATTGGATCGCAATGGCCTCGCTCATCCACTTCTCCGGTGGCATCGAGAGCCCGGCGATTCTGTATTTCTTCTTCCACACAACGTTGTCCGCGATTCTGCTGTCGGCGCGTGATACGTTCCTCTTCACCGGGTTGGCTTCCCTGCTGCTTTCCACGACTGCCTGGTTGGAGTACGCAGGGGTCCTGCCGCACCATCATGTCAAAGGCTTGCTCCCTACAGAGCTGTACGCGCTGCCACTGTATGTCTTCTCCGTGCTCTTCTTCTTTGCCAGCGCCGTGTTCGTGTCGGCATACCTGGCCACCCGTACCACGCGCCGGCTCCGTGCGCGCGAGGGCGAGATGGTGCAACTCGGGCAGGATCTGCAGAGGGCTATCGGCCAGGTTGCCGCTCTATATGAGAGCGCCCAGGCTGTCAGCTCGACGCTGGAGCTTCAGGAAGTGCTTGACCGTCTGACACGGAGCACGGCTAGCGTGATGAAGGTGAAGGGTTGCACGATCCGCCTGCTCCAAGAGACCAGCACTGAGCTCTGCCTCGCCAGCACCTACGGCCTCAGGGATGCCTACCTCCAGAAAGGATGCCTGCTCGTGGACCAGAATCCGTTGGTCCAGCAGGTCCTCCAGGGAGAGATCGTCGCCGTGCCGGACATCTCAACCGATGCGCGGCTGCAATACCCGGCTGAAGCAGCCGCCGAGGGCATCCGCGCTACGCTCACGGCACCGCTCACGGGCAAGTCCGGCCCTCTGGGCATCATCCGCGTGTACTGTGATCGGGTCCAGTGCTTCACCAGCGAAGATGAGCAGTTTCTGCGCGCCATGGCCAGCCACGGGAGCATTGCCATCGAGAATGCGATGGCCTACGAAGCCATCGAGCACCTGGAGGAAGCTAAGCGCAAGTTCGTGCTATTGGTGACCCACGAGCTGCGGTCGCCAATCGGCGTCGTGCACAGCCTGCTCAAGACGCTTGCCGGAGGCTATGCCGGCAGCCTCTCGACGGTACAGAACGACATGATTGTCCGAGCTCTGCGCCGCAACGAGTTCCTCCAGACGTTGATCGACGACCTGCTCGACGTCGCCGCCGGTAAGGCCGGGCTCCGGCGGACAACGCAGATGGCGCCCGTCGATCTCATGACGGTTGTCCGCAGGATTCACGATCGGTACCAGGCCGCCGCAGTGGAAAAGCAGATCGATTTCGGGCTCGACCTCCCCGAGGAGGCTACGCTGACGGTTGCGGCCGATGATGAGGAAATCGACCGGGCGGTGACCAACCTCGTCTCCAATGCGGTCAAATACACACCCAGCGGAGGCATGGTAGAGCTCACACTCGAGCGCCAAGCCGGCGCCGCGAGGCTCATCGTCACGGACTCGGGCATTGGCATCCCCGACAACGCTCTGCCGCATCTATTCGAGGAGTTCTACCGCGCGCCCAACGCAAAGGAACAGGTGAAACAGGGCACAGGCCTGGGGCTGGTCATCACCAAAGACATTGTGACCCGCTACGGTGGGAGCCTTCGTGTGAGCAGCGCGCTTGGAAAGGGCTCGACGTTCACGGTGATACTGCCGTTGATGTCCGAGGAGTCGCCATCCGACGCGAGGCCGACCGACGCGCTGTCGGTGAGCACTGGCCCGTCCGGCGTGTCCATGTCATAATAACCGTGTCCGATCGCTCAGCACGAACTGGAGGAACTCCCATGGAGCCCAAGAAGATACTCATAGTTGATGACGACCCCGATCTGGTTCTCGCCACCCGCCTGGTATTGGAGAGTGCGGGCTATCATGTGGACGAAGCGCCCAACGGAGAGGCCGGCCTCGCCCGGATGCGTGAGGTTCTGCCCGATCTCGTGCTGATGGATGTGATGATGGCCCTGCCGCTCGATGGGTACTACACGACGCAGCAGATCGCGGATGACCCAACGCTGAGCAAGATCCCGATTGTGATGGTGTCCTCGATCGCCGCCTCGCAGTACGCGGAGACCTTTCCCACCAACCAACTGCTCAGCATCCGCGAGTTTGTGTCGAAGCCGATTGACCCAGAGCAGTTGCTCGGGAAGATCAAGCGCTACCTTCGCTAGCAGGCCCGTGGTTTGGCGGATGAACTAGGAAGCGCCCAAGGTCAGCGGAAAGCCTTGGGCGCTTGCCAGCTCGAGTGCACACGCTCAGCCGCTGACGCCCTTTGCCTCTGCAATCATAGTCGCGAAGCGCATCCCTGTCTCGTAGCCCCGCTGCAGGAAAGCGGTTTCATCGGTGTAGCCGCTCCGTCCGATCGAAAGCTCCATACTCACGCATTTCTCGTACGAGGATGTGGCCATGATCGCCGCAAGCCTCTGCCAATCCACCGTGCCGGAGAAGAGCAGGTTGTGATGGTCGCCGGTCCCGTCGTTGTCGTGCAGGTGCACGGAGATCAGGCGGTCCCGGAGCGTGGCAAGCTGGTCCAGCCCGTCTCCGGCGACATTTCCATGACCCGCATCATAACAGAGCCCCAGAAAGTCGGGCTCGTACTCGGTAAAGAGCCGCCCGATGGCGAGGAAGTTCGCAGGATTGAGGTTCTCAAGGGCGATCCTTACGCCACGAGCCCTTGCGAACGGCGCCAACGCGTCCAGCGACCTGCGGACGGAAACCCAGGCGCCGGTGCCGGTGTCTTCAGGAGGGAGCGGCGGCAGGTGTAGGATGATGACATCGCTGCCCAGACTCGCCGCCATCACGATCCGGTTCTGCACAAGTTCGACCCCTGCAAGTCGCTGGTATTCGCGCAGTGACCCCCAGACCTTCTCAACGCCGTGGCTGGCATGTATGTCGAGCATCCGCAGACCTAGCTCGCCAAGCCACGCGCCGATCTGGTCGATCTCGGCTGGCCCATATAGGAAGTCGGTGTTCCACTGATGGCACCAGTGCAGGTGCGTGAAGCCTGCGTCCGCGATCCGGCGAAGGTAGGGCTCGGGATCGCCCGTGCCCTTGACGTAGTCCGTTGTAACTGACAGCATGATCCCTCCGAGGTTATGGAATGAGTAAGCGGCGAGCAGCTCACGTGCTCCGCACACGCCGCGTCCCGAACGGCTTGAAGGTGACCAGGAACAGGATCGCGGCAGCCGCCCGAATCGCGCCCGACACGACGAAGTCCCCCGAGTAGCCGAAGCGCGAGATAAGCCATCCGCCAATGAGCGGCCCGGCGATGCTAACTGCGCTTGAAAGCGTCATGTAGCCGGCAGCGGCCTGCGTGTTGTCCTCACCCTCGAGAAGCTCCAGCATCAGCGCGAAGGCGGCTAGCTCATACCCCGCGAACAGGAACCCCGACGGAACGTCGACGAAGGCGATGTGCCAGGGCCGACTGGCGACCGTGTAGACCATCGGAAGCGCCGGAATGAACAAGCAGGCCGCAGTGATTACCCACCGTGCGCCTCTCTGGTCCAGCAGCCGCCCCCAGAAGCGCAGGCCGATCATTCTGGTAAACGACCTGAGTGTCACCAGGAGCCCGATCGTGCTGGCGGGCGATTGGAGCACCTCTACCTGGAAGGTCGTGAAGTAGGGCCCGCCCACCATCAGGCCAAGGTCGAAGAGGATGCGGATCAGGATGAAGACTAGAAACGGACGGCTCCGGGTCACCGCCTGCCAGAGGCTGCGCACCTGTTCGGCGACACTGGCCCGACGGACCGCGCTCCGGCGTTGCTCCGGGATCCGGCTGAACGCGTACGAAGCAGCGAGGCCAACGCAGAACGCGATGCCCAGCGCTATCTGGTAGCCGACCGGCTCGCCGGCGGTCTCGATGATGGCCCCGGCAAGCGGCACCATCAGCATCGTCGTGATCGCCTGCATGAGATTGCGCGAGGAAAAGTAGCGCCCGCGGTGCTCTTGCGGCACGATATCGCGCGTCAGCGAGAGCCACGCCGGGGTGAAGGTGTTGAGCAGACCTGCGCGCAGCACGAAGAACGCCATCACGACCCAGATCACAGCGGGTCGCCTCACGACCAACGGGGCCAGGGCTGCCAGCAGGAACATGATCCGGAACAGCACCGAGAATACCACGACCATCTGCCGACGCTGGCCTACCCGTCGGGTCAGCGCTGCGCCGGGCACGGGCATCAGCATCCCAGCGAAGCTGGAGGCCGAGGACATCCAACCCACCTGCGTGCGCGTGCCTCCCAGGGAGAGCACATAGAGGCTGCTGTAGTTCGCCCAGAAGGCGTCGGACATCGAGGCCAGGAGGCTGTCGAACCAGAATGCCCGCATCCCACGGTGGTTCTCGGGCGGGGTGCCGCGGAGGGCGTAGATGTCGAATGACCGAAGACGGGCCAAGAGTCTAGAAGAAGCGCGCAGTAGCGGCATATACCGCATTATACCGCATCGTTGCGCAGGATCGCACCCACGGTCCCCGCTAGCGGCAGCCCTACGAGCAGGGCCCCGTGCCAACCCTGGATTGGGAGACCGCCGAGGATGGCCACCTCAGTGGGCGGGAAAGCCAGTACAGCCAGGAGCTCATCCCAACGAGTGCTGATGAGCGTACCCACCCAGAGCACAGCCATCGCGCCGAAATAGGCCAGCACCCCCCACCACGCCCAGCGGCGCCGCCGCAGTGTGCCCCAAATCAGGACCAAGAGGGCGACCACCGCACCATCGATCAGGGCAAGGCCGGTGAGGCCGGTAGCCCATCGCGTCAGTAGGGGGAACATGCCCCTGAAGAAGAACAACAAGTGCAACGCCACAACCCAGAATGCCTGTAATCCCAGCACAACCAACGTGGAGACTCCGAGACGATCGGCCCAAGTTGGGCTGGAGTCGCCACGCTCAAGGACAATACTGACGCCATCGCACCGATAGAGCCGGGACAGTATGACAGGGAGGGCGCTATACGAGAACAGCGCAGTGCCTGCGACAGCGATAGCAGCGCCGATTGTAAGATCCTTGCTCATCAGCAGTACGAGCAGGAAGACGACAAGCAACGGAACGCCCAGCACCCACCAGATCCGAAGCAGCGCCAGCATCACGGGGCGCACCCAACGCCGCAGCATCCAGTGCCCGTAGCCAAGGGGAATCGTCAGGACGGCGATACCATAGTAGCCCAGGATCTGCATCGCCAGGTTGCCGAACATGAAGGACCCGAATCCGAACCCCTTGTAACCGAATCGCCCACCCTCGGAGAACCACGAGAAGCAGATCATCTCGAGCGGCGCCACTACGAGCGCCCCAATGCCGACCGCAAGCATCAGTGCACCGATACCTCGCAGAACCAGGATAACCGAGCGTTCAGACATCGATGCAACTCCTTACTTGCCGGAACCGCCGCCCCGGACGACACGTTGCCCGGACATCAGAGGAGCTGCTTCAGCAGCTTGAGCAATGCCAGCGCGTTGCGCTTACCGTTCATCACGTCGAGCAGCAGCTGCCCGTTCTCCCGCGAGAACCGCCCGCTGCTGCTCGCGACGAGGTTCCTGAGCGGCATCTCCGAGAGCACCGATTCAACCATTCGGGCCTGAGAGGTATCGCCATCGCGGGAGCCCAACGCAGCCTCCAGTGCCCGCTTCACCGCTGCCAAGACTTGCGCGCCGATCCACCTGCCCCCAATCTCGGAGAGCGTGCTGTTCCAACCGAACGGCTTCGAGACCTCCGTCGTTGACTTTACAGTGATGATGTCCCGCAGCCGTATGTCACGGCTTGAAGCCCCCACAAGGATCTCGAACGTCCCAGTCTCCACCCGCCAGTCCCCACGAGCCTCGTCCCAGAAAGCGAAGGCGCGCTTGCCCAGGCGGAAATCGATGGTCCGCGCCTCACCCGGCGCCAGCCGGACCTTCTCGAATCCCTTGAGCTCCTTGGGCGGTCGGAGCACGGATGCCTCGACGTCGCGCACGTAGAGTTGCACGACCTCGGCGCCCGCAACGGGACCGGTGTTGGTCACCTTCACCGCGACCCTAACGGTGCCCGTATCGTCGAGCCTGTCCCGGTCGACAGCAAGGTCGCTGTACGCGAAGGTCGTGTAGGACAGGCCGTGGCCGAACGGGAAGAGCGGCTCAAGATGCCGAGCATCGTAGTACCGGTATCCGACGTAGAGCCGCTCGTTGTAGACGACGCGCGTCGCATCGCCGGGGAAGTCGAGGTAGGCAGGCGTGTCCTCGAGACGTACCGGAAAGGTCTCGGCCAACTTACCCGACGGGTTCACGGCGCCAAAGAGCACATCCACGAGGCCCGCACCACCGGCCTGGCCCCCGAGGTAGCCCTCCAGCACGGTGGGCACGCGGCCCAACCACGGCATGGCTATCGGCGAGCCGTTGCTCAGTACGACGACGACGCGCGGCTGCACGGCAAGGATCGCGTCCAGCAGCGCCAAGTGGCTAGGCGGGATATCGAGGCTAGCCCTATCGTATCCCTCCGATTCGTCAGCGTCAGTGAGGCCAACAAAGACCACAGCGACGTCGGCCGCGGCTGCCACCCCACGCGCCGCCTCAATCAGCCCGGTATCGACCTTTGCGGTAGCCCGCGAGTAGCCCGGCGCATAGGTGATCATCGCGCGGTCACCCACGAGCCGCACAGCCTCGTCATACGCGCACGTCATCGCGCTTGGGTTGACGTGTGAGCTGCCGCCGCCCTGATAGCGTGGCTCGCGTGCGAAGGCGCCCGCGAAGGCAATCGTGCCCTCCCGGGCCAGCGGAAGCATACCTCCCTCGTTCTTCAAGAGCACAGCCGATGCGCCCGCAGCCTCACGGGCCAGAGCCTGGTGCGCTGCCGCATCAAACGTCGTACCGGCCCTGTACCCGTCGATGGCACGGTAGACCATGGTCAGGAGACGCTCAATCGCACGATCGAGCACACTCTCACCAAGTTGTCCCGAACGCACAGCCGCCACGATATCGGCATCGGTTACGCCACCACTCCCAGGCATCTCCAGCTCCAGCCCCGCTGCGACGGCCGCGACCCGGTCATTGACCGCGCCCCAGTCGGATATGACGATCCCGTCGTAGCCCCATTGCTCGCGGAGTACCTCGGTCAGCAGCCACGGGTGCTCCGAGCAGTAGGTCCCGTTCAGACGGTTGTAGGCACACATCACCGTCCAGGGCCGACTCTCGCGCACCGCAGTCTCGAACCCGGCCAAGTAGATCTCACGCAGCGTTCGCTCATCGACAATGGTGTCGATCAGCATGCGCCTGGTCTCCTGGTTGTTGGCCGCAAAGTGCTTGAGCGATACGCCCACGCCCTGTTCCTGAACCGCCCGGATGTAGGCCTTCGCCAGCTCGCCGATCAGGTAGGGGTCTTCGGAGAGGTACTCGAAGTTGCGTCCGCAGAGGGGGCTCCGCTTAACATTCACCGCCGGTCCGAGCACAATCCCCACACCCTCGGTCTGTGCCTCTTCAGCAATGGCAATGCCTACGCGCGCCACAAGATCGCGATCCCACGTCGCCGCAAGCGCTGCTCCCGTAGGAAAACAAGTTGCCGGCACCGTCGCCTCATTGGGCGCCGGGGAATCCCCCTTCTGCTTCCGCAGCCCGTGAGGCCCGTCGGACATCATGACCGATGGGATACCCAGCCGATCGATCGGCTTAGTCCGCCAGGCATCCAGCCCGGAGCAGAATGATGCCTTCTCCTCCAGTGTCATCGCGGCGATCAGGTTCGTTATCCGATCGACCATCCATTGCCTCCCGAGGTGCAGGATGCAGCCTAACGCGCAAGATAGCGCGGTTGCCGGCCCCTACGCAATCAAGGCTTCGGCCCTGAGCAGGTTCTCCAGGCCGTCGATGAGACACTCGGCGCTGGTGAGGACCTCTGCCCTATGAGTTGCCCTCAGAAGCGCCTCGATATGCTCGACTATCCCCTCAGGCGTCCGCGCGCAGGTGGACAGCGCGATCTGCAGCAGTCGCTTCTCACCCGGATGCGGTGTTCGGTTGATGGCGAATAGGATGTCGAAGTAGCTCGCCAGCAGGGCGGCGACGCGGTGGTTCACACTGATCCAGTCCTCACGCGCGACAGCCCGTGTCAGTTGGTAGAGATACGATGAGGCGGTCGTGCGCAGAATCGGGTGATTCTTCTCGATGATCGCGCCCCGAAGTTGCTCCGGGTAGGGCCGCGCGGCCTGCTCCTGAAATCGTCGGAACCAGCCTCCGCGGTCATAGAGCGGCTTCGACGTCATCACATTGTGCCACAGACACGTCGTGTAGCCGACGCTTGCCTGAAAATGAAGCAGCACTCGGTCCAGTTGGTCCTGAATCCACCCGATGTCGCGAAACATCACGTCGACGTGAATACCTGACACCCTGTCGATCCACTCATCGCCGGGCTCCCAGAATTGGTTATCCACCTCTGCGTAGGATGCAGCGGCGCGCGCGATGCTGCTGCGAACCTGTAGGGGTAACGGGGCGTTCAGGTAGACGTAAAGATCGATGTCAGAGCCCGCCTCGACCAGACCCGACGCCGCTGAGCCACCCAACGCCACTGCTTCCACCTGCTGTGCCTGGCTGTAGCATGAAGCGATTCCTTCGGCCAGCCGCAGGAAGTCGTTCATAGCATCGCCGCTTGCCGCGGGATCGATCTCTCCCGTGGAACCGATGGGCTTCGTCTCCTTCATTGGCCTGCTCCTGCCCTAGTAGATGTGGGGAATCAGCCGCCATGTCCGTTCGACATAGCGCTCCCAGATCGCACCGAACTCCCGATGGAGAGCCCCCTCCTCATCGCGTATGCGCTGGAACAAGATCGGCACCAGCACCATCGCCAGCACCAATCCCACCCAACTCCGGTACAGCAGCATCAGACCAGACGCCAAGAGCAGCACACCGAGGTACCGCGGATGGCGCACAACACTGTACAGCCCGGTCGTCACCAGGTGGTGGTCCTCCTGAATCGTGACCTCCTTACTGTACATGCTGCCCAGCGCGATCCCCGACCAGAGGACCAACGCATACCCGGCACAGGCCAGCACCACACCTGCATACCGTAGAGGGAGATCCAGATAGAAAGTGCCGATCTCGCGCTGGTCGGCATAGGGCAGAAAGAAGAAGGCCCCATACATCATTGTCACAACCACGATGGACACGACCGCCTGGCGCGCGACACGCTTGTCTTTCAGGCCTCGCGCGCCTCGGATACCCGCGAGCGATCCATAGGCCTGCACGGCGCCGCCCAGCGCAAACGCGACGACGACAAGGGCATAGGCCAGCCGTGGGCCCAGGGCAAAGTAGCCGTCAAGGTCACCGAATCCCCAGCCCAGGAGCGATACGCCCTGGTAGACCACCAACACCGTCAGGAAAGTGCTCATAGCGCGCACGACTCGCATCGCCGCCTCCAGTCCCTATGGAAGACATGAGCGTGAATCGACGAGGCAGTGCTAGACCACACCTACGCTGCCACACGCGTGCGCGCCGGCAGATCCGGTAGGCTTCGCCGTGCGCAGCCAGCATCTCGGCCTCCTCCGCAGCCAACAGAGCGGCGCAAACAGCACCAACACGACGATCCGCACCCGGTGCCACGGTACTCCCTTTCCGGATTGGCAGGAACCTCCTGACCTACCTAGAGAACGGGTCCCCGGTGGGCGCCATCACCATGGGTTCGCCGGAGCCATCTCCCAAACCTGGACCGCCGGCACCTCGACAGCGGCCCCCCTGGCGAACAGGGACACGCCGAGGCTATCACGCCGCGTCGGGTAGATGCACCGAGTCACGGCCTGGCGCTCATTGGCAAACACCTCGACAATCGAACGATCGACGAAGACTCGCAGCCGCAAGGGCTGTCCATCGCCCAGCGTGAGGGGCCCGCCCTCGACGACCTTGGCACCCTCGCCGAGGCTAGATCGCGTTGTGTCGACCTTGAGCTTGCCCTCGACGGCATCGTAGTAGACCAGCGTCTGCTCCTCACCATCGGGGGAGCAGCACACCTTGATTCCCACCTGTGCAGCGCTGCCGATGCGCATCTCCACATCGAGCTCCAGGCTGTTCCCCCACACACCCTCAAGCCGAACCTCACCGTCGACAGGCACTGTGAGTCCGGAAAAGGTCCGCAGCTTGGTGCGCAGCCCTGCCAGCTCCTCAGGCGGCGCCAACCGCAATGTGCGATCCTCACCCAGCCAGAGCACCCGCGGCAGGCTCAGCGTCCCGGACCACCCACTCGCCGCGCGGGTTGGCGGCTCTCGCCCATCAAAGACCCAGGCCCACATGATGCGCCGGCCTCTGTCATCCAAGAGACTCTCGGGCGCGAAGAACGCGTTGTCCACCCACGTCATACGCCCGTGGATCTCCGGGTAGAAGACATCGCTCTCGTACCGGCCCAGGTAATACTGGCACCCAAGGTTGTGGCTGATGAAGAGCAGCATGTGCCTGTCGCCCAAAGGGAAGAAGTCGGGGCACATGTTGTCCTCATCCTCGCGGGTCCACGCGCGGCTCGAGGTGTAGAACGGGTGCAGATACTCCCACTGAGTTAGGTCATCCGAGACGAAAAGATACGCTGTATCGCCCTTATGCTCCTCGAGGCCACGCTCCAGCCCGTATTTCCTCAGAACGAGCAGGTTGCCCGTGAGCATATAGTGACGCCCCGCATGAACCCAGATCGCCGAGGGGTCCGCCGCACCATAGACAAGCCCATCGTTGCCCTCGTAGATACCCGAGGACGTCTGTGGGATGACTGGGCTCTGCGCGCACTTCGTCCAGACGGCAAGGTCAGGATCGGTGCTCGTCGCCAGACAGATACCGGCATTCGCTCCCAATCCCCAATACGATATCGTAGGCACGCCGGCCTTGTCGAGAAACGCGCCGCCACTGAAGATGCCCTCGTCAACGCCGCCAGGCTCGAGCGATAGCCCGTGGTGGCGCCAATGCACAAGGTCGTGGCTCGAAATGTGGTCCCAACAGTGGCCCTTCTCGGTCTGCACGATCACGTGGAGGTGGTAGCGCCCGTTCCAGAAGAGCGCGCCATTGGGATCGAAGGGCGCGCAGACACCTTCAGGGGCCACGATGTGGTAGCCGGGGCGATAGGGATCACCGATATAGGCTGCGCGCAGCGCGCGGGCGTTCCGGATCCACGTCTCCATGACTTCCTCCTTGTGCCAATCGAACGGGACGTCAGGGCAGGAATAGCTCCGGCGCCTTACGCGCGGAGTACTCGCGAGCTAACCACTGCATCGTGCGCAGAACGCCCGCGTCGTTGAGCACGCGGGCGCCGGTAGGACACGCCCTGGTACACGCACAGCAGAGGGTACATGCCCAACCATCTGTCTCGACGGAGTCAAGAACCGTAACCGCACCCACCGGGCAGGCATCGGCGCACTTTCCGCACAGCGTGCACAGATCCGATAGCGTCTCGGGAGCGCTGTCGGTCTCGCGGACGCCTTTGCGGTATGGACGGTTCCCCGGCACCACCAGCGGTGCGACATCCGCGACGCCCGCAGCGGCGCCGAGAATCGCGCGCACATCGCGACCGAAGGCAACTGCGAGCTCGAGGTCGTGGGCGTCCGGACGTCCCGCAGCTAAGGGCACAGCCTCGGTCGAGAAGGAGTGCTCGCCGATGAAAGCAGCTGCCGCAACTGGGACGAAGCCGGAGGCCGACACCAAGTCCGCCAGCTCCGCCAGCGCATCTTCGTAGGCACGGTTGCCGTAGATGGCGACCAGCACTGCCGGCGTGTCCTGCCCCTTCACCAAGCGCATCCTCTCAACCGCCGTGGCAGCGACGCGCCCCGCGTACACCGGCACGCCGAAAACCGCGAGATCCTCTGCCGCTACGGCGACCTTCACGCCGACTCTGCGCAAGGTCAGATCCACATCAAGAGTAGCGCCGGCTCCGAGGCCTGCGGCAACTGCGGACACGATCCGATAGGAAGTACGCGTCGGCGAATAGGTGATACACGTGACGGAGTTGAAATCCATTCACCCTCCCTGGCCGTTACTCGTATTTCAGCGCCTCGATCGGGCTCAGCCTCGCAGCTCGGCTCGCAGGATAGGCACCGGAAATCGTGCCCACGAGCGCCGAGAAAACCAGTGCGAAGATTGGGAGCCACAGCGGGATGTGCGCGATCGTCGTCGACGCGCCCGGCATGAGAATGCCCTGCCCCTGGTTCTGGAGCATGCTCTTAGCGACGAGGTTGGCGATGCCGCTGAGAATCCCACCGAGAAGCACGCCTCCTATCCCACCGAGCAGGCCGATGCCGCTGGCCTCAGCCAGAAAGACCACCATCACCGCCTGGTTCGATGCGCCGATCGCCTTCATCAATCCGATCTCGCGCGTGCGCTCCAGAATGGCCATCAGCATCGTGTTGGCGATGCCAAAGGCCGCAACAAGCAGCGCGATGGCCCCGATGCCACCAAGGATCGCCTGCAGCGTGCGGAAATACTGATTCATCTGCTCCACCTGCTGGCGCTCCGACTGGACCATGAAACCCATAGCGGTAATCGCCTGCTCCGCGTCCAGCGTCGTGCCCCGACTCGTCGCCCGCACGACGACCTCATGATAGCCATCGCGCTCGGGATCACGTCGCTGACCCATAGCCCAGCTGTTGTAGGCGACCACGTCGCGGAATGGCGCGTAGATCGTGTAGTCGTGCCGCCACCCGACCAGTGCGAGGATCCCGGCCACCTGAAAGCGCACTGCTTTCTCGGTCATTGTGCCGTCGTCGCTGTAGCGCTGCAGGTTCATCCTGACGATCTGATTGTAGAGATCGGGCTTCTCCGAACTGCCGGGGCCCCCACCGACCATAACCTTGGGACCGTAGCCGTACTGCGACATGGCGTCGGGGTCATAGAAGTTCTCGGGCACGCGCCCACCAATGACGACCTGCCCTCGAAGGATATCGGTGGTGCCCTGCGCAACCGCGACATCCGCCAGCATCTCCGGCTCCACTCCCACAATCTGTCCCCAAGCCCTGCGCAACCGCGACATCCGCCAGCATCTCCGGCTCCACTCCCACAATCTGTCCCCAACCGCGAAGGCGGCCAAAGACCAGCTCGCCGCCCATCTGCAGGTTCTCCAGTGGCGAGACACTCTCCACGCTCGGTAGCGCGCGGATCTCCTCCAACGCAGCGGCGTCCAGCCGGAGCTGATCGGACTGCGGCGCGCCACGTCCTCCCCCGCCGCCCACCGGAACGGCCTCCACCATCTGGTAGTCCGGCATTGCGCTGACGCGCAGCTCGGTCAACGAGCCGCCCGCGCCGAGACTCTGTGTCGCCTGGCGCTGCAGACCAACCCCCAGCGACACGAGGACGATCACCGCAGCCGTGCCGATGACGACACCGAGCGCCGTCATGATCACCCGGCCCTTCATGCGCTTCAGATTACTCAAGACAAGGCGGATCAGATCCCGCGGGTTCACCCGGCCACCTCGTTCCTAACTCCCAAGCCCCAGGAACCCTCTGATGGCGCGCAGGACCTTCTGCATAAAGGTCTCGGGCGCCG
>JALOOJ010000109.1 GCA_025454475.1 Anaerolineae bacterium | reverse complement strand
TCTCCGCGTTTTGCGAAGCATCCTGTAAGGGCCGCGGCTCCGCGCGAGACGTATTTGTGAGTCTTCTTTGTTTTATAATTCTTTTCTCCGCGTTTTGCGAAGCATCCTGTAAGGGCCGCGGCTCCGCGTGAGACGTATTTGTGAGTCTTCTTTGTTTTTTTGCTGATTACCCTCATTATACAATAGGTCTCGGAAATTGCAAGTATCAATGGTAAGGAACTTCATGAAGTCACACAAACCTGATTCTCACCCTCATACGGCAGGGGTTAGAAGTGCCTATCTTTAGGATGATCTCCGGCAGAATAAGGGGGGCGGACGGTTTGAACCGGCGCCGATTGGCGACAAGGGGCACGCTACCACACCCGAACGATGCTCTGTCGAATGACTTCGGGGCCAGAGAGCGTCTAGTTCAGGCGGCGCAGGATTACCATGCCAACAAGGAAAGCGACAACGCACATGATATAGAGCCAGCTCAAGGGTATGACCTGGGCCAGGGCGAAGGCCAGAAGGGGACCCGCCGCAGCGCCGATGTCGCCGGCAGTGGCATAGGCGCCGATGACAACCCCGCGGCGACCGCTTGGCGCCAGGTCTCCCACCGCCGCTGTCAGGCCCGCCATTCCAGCCCCAGCGCTTACGGCGCTGAGGCCAACGGCTGCGACGATGAGGGGCAATGAACGCGCCAGTGCAAGCAGCGCGAAACTGCCCATGCCCAGGATGAGACTACCCGCCATCACGAGCGACCTATCGTTCCGACGGTCCGAGACCAAGCCCGCGGCTGGCCCAGAGGCGCCGGCGATCAGCGAGCGCACCGCCGAGAGTATCCCTGTGATGGAGGCCACCCCCAACGCTAACGCGCCAATACTTACGGAGTCGCCGAAGCGATCGACCATGAGTAGGTTGAGCGTCGACAGCGCGATGCCCTCGCCGACGAACTGGAAGATCACGGCCAGGAACAGGACGGAGGCGAGCTGCGGATTGTGACTCAGTGCCTCCGCTCCGCCACGAACCAGCGAGGCTAACGTGGCTCGGGTAGGCGCAGGGCCTCGCGGCGCGGTATCGCGGCGATAGGTCTCTGGCAGAGCGAGAGCCGCAACAGTGAGCCCGACCGCCGCCGCCAAGGCATAGAGGCGCATCGTCGGCCGAAACCCGATGGCATCAACCAGGAACCCTCCCAGGAGCGGGCCCACGGCGAATCCGACAAGCATCCACGCGTTGTAGATGCCCGCTAGACGCCCACGATTCGCGGGCGTGCTGACGTCGTGCACCATCGTGATACCCCCGATGTTGATCAGGGTCCAAGCCACACCCCAGACCAAGCGCGTACCCAGAAAGGGCCAGAACCCGGCTGCCAGACCGTAGCCCAGTGTGGAAAGCACACCGAGCACCATACCAAAGAGGAAGAGGCGACGTCGTCCGAGGCGGTCGAAGAGTAGGCCGACCACAGGATTGCTCGGGACGCGGATCAGCCGATTGGCGCCCAACATCACCCCGACCGCGGCAAGGCTGAGGCCAACCACCTCGCGCTGGCTTGGTAGGACGGCGTAGAGGGTCAGATCACCGAACAGGGACAGACACACAGCGAGCCCCAGCGGCAGGAGTACGCGGCTAGAGGACGGCCCCGTGCCGGGCATGTTGTCACTCATAGGGGCATACGCCAGCCGCCACCGACGTAGAGCAGTTGCCCCGTGAGCCAGCGAGCCTGTTCAGAGGCCAGGAACACGATCGCGTCCGCCACATCCTCGGGTCTACCGACGCGGCCCAGCGGTGTGCCGCTCGCAATATCGTCCATCTCAGCGGGCGTAAGGTAGCCTGTCTGGATCGGGCCTGGCGCCACCACGTTGACGGTGATGCCATAGTGGCCCATCTCAGCCGCCGCCGAGCGGCTGTATGATTCGATGGCGTGTTTGCTTGCGGCGTAACTGATGTTGGATGTGTGGGCGTGCGCAGCGTCGGTGCTGATGGCGATGATGCGTCCCCAGGTTGCGGCCCGTGCGCAATGGCGCCGGAGGTACTCGGCCATGAGGAGCGCGACCGCGCGTGCGTTGATGGCGAAGTGTGCGTCGATACTCGCTGCGGATGTCAGATGGACTGGGAAACCTTCGTCGGTGACACGCGCGGGATCGAAGGTCTCCAGCACGCAGTGCGTGTGGTTGGCAACGAGGATGTCTACCGGTCCGAGCGCTGCCTCGCACGCGGTGAAGAGGCTAGGGATAGCAGTCGGGTCGGCCAGATCGGCTTCATGGGCTACAGCGATGCCGCTGGCCGATCGAATCTGCCTGGCGATGTCTTCGCCCGACTGCTGCTGGCGGGCTTCGTAGAGCGCTGGTCCACCGATACCCCGAGCGGTGGCCTCCACCAACTCGTCCGCCGTGTGCGCTGCTACGTCGCGGTAGTAGGTGATGTAGACACGCGCTCCCTGAGCGGCCAACGCTAGTGCCGTCGCCGCGCCAATGCCGTGGTTGGCGCCGGTTACGAAGGCCACACGGCCCTCAAGCTGTGGATCGATCACGCGCGACCTCCCTCGGGAACGCCGGACCAGGCGGACTTGACAATCGCTGCATCTGCGTAGCCTATCGGACTTGCAGTATACGCCGATTCGGCGGCGGTGTCGCGTCGCATCTTTTCGGGCGCGGTTGTGTTGTACTATGGTGCGGGCACTGCCGCGCCGGGTGCAGCGTATCCCAATCTGCGTGAAAGGAAAAACTCATGAAGCGCTTCGCGGTTGTCACGGACAGCACATCGAACCTGTCGCCGGGCTTGGCCGAACCACTGGGCATCCCGGTCATCCCATGTACGGTCCACTGGGGTGAGGAGTCCTACCTCGACGGGGTGACGCTTGATGCAGAGACGTTCTATCGCTGGCTGGGCGAGCGGTCGGAGTTCCCCAAGACTTCGCAACCATCGGCCGGCGCGTTCATCGACTTCTTTCAGCAGGTTGCGCAGGCGGAGGATGTGGATACTGTGCTGGCTGTGCTGGTTTCCTCGGATTTGAGCGGCACCGTGTCGTCGGCGGTGCAGGCCAAGGCGCGGCTGGCGGAGCTCCGTCCCGATCTCCGAATTGAGCTGGTCGACTCGCGGTCGGTGTCGATGGGATTGGGGCTTCAGGCGATGGTGGCCAAGGCAGCTGCAGATGCGGGTAAGTCGTTGGAGGAGGCTGTAGCCGAGGTCCGACGCTGCCTGGAGGCAAGCCACGTGTTGTTTGCCGTGGACACGCTTGAGTACCTATTCCGTGGGGGACGCATCGGAAACGCTGCGCGCCTGTTAGGGTCGGCCCTGAACCTAAAGCCGGTGCTCACGATCGGTGAGGGTCGTGTCGAGCCGCTGGAGAAGGTGCGCAGCCGAGCTAAGTCGCTGCGCCGTGTGGTCGAGATCGCCGAGTCGCGCTTGCAGGGCCGACAGCCCGTGGCGCTGTCCATCATCCATGCAGAAGCGGACGCGGATCTCCCTGAGTTCACTGAGATGGTGGCTCAGAGGCTTCGCCCTGCTGCGACGTATACGCGGGTGCTGACCCCGGTGGTGGGTACGCATGGCGGGCCTGGTACGCTGGGAATCGCGTTCTACACCGAGTAGGGGGCAGCCATCGGGGGCTAGATCCGCTGGGAGCGTCTTGGCTTAGCCGGCGGCCTGCGTATAATCTGTGCAGGAGAGCGTGCCCCTGACCGCGCAGGCGTGCGGGTATACGGGGACACCAAGCACAGATCACAGGGAGCTGATATCGTGGACGATCGCACCATTTTCATCACCCAATACGACGTGGCCCGTCTGCGCGATCAGATTGGCGAGGTCAGACGCACGAGCCGCGGTGGGCTTGACTATCTCGACGATCTGGAGACCGAGTTGGCCCGGGCGTGCGTTGTGGCCCCTACCGAAGTGCCGCCGGATGTGGTGACGATGAACTCGAGGCTGACCGTGGTGGATCTCGACACTGGGGAGGAGATGGAGTTCACGCTCGTGTTTCACAAGGACGCGGACATCGCCCAGTCGAAGATCTCGGTGCTGGCTCCCGTGGGCACTGCCGTGTTGGGATATCGCGTCGGCGACACGTTCTCTTGGGTGGTCCCCGACGGGACCCGCCGGCTGAAGATCCGCGATCTGCTCTACCAGCCGGAGGCTGCGGGCGACTTCGAGCTATAGCGTCGGCAAGCTGTGGCGCTCCAGCACCATGATGGTGGGTGTGCGCCCGTAGAGGCTGATCTCGATCTCGCGCACGACGTGCATATCCCAGGCGCGGACCCACTCTGGTATCCACGTGAGGATCACGGCTTTGCCATCCGGCGTTAGCACGCGCCCGATCTCGCGGCCGATGTCGTGGTAAAACGCCGCAGCATCCACCTCGATGGCGACCTTGCGACCCCACGGCGGGTTCGTGCAGACGCGTCGCATCGTGCTGTCGGCGACAGGCAGGGCCTGCGCGTCCCAGCGCTGCAGGTCTATCGCAGCACAGGCACCTGCGGCATTGGCGCGGGCCGCGGTAAGGGAATGGGCGTCGCTGTCGCCGCCCAAGGCGACTGCGCCTATGGCAGCAGCCTCGATCAACAACGTTCCCGCGCCACAACAGGGGTCAAGAACGCGGTCTCCAACGCAGATCGCGGCGAGCCATGCCATCGCTGCTGCGACAGGGGGACGGAGGGATCCTGGCACGTGTTCCTGTTTGTAGTGACGATTTTGCAGCGGCTCGTGTGCCAGTCTGATGCCTACGTGCGCGGTGGCGTGTTCCACGAAGACGCGCACGTTCAGATCGGCATCACGATCATCGGTCCTGTAGACCCAACCTCGATGCCGGCTCTCAATTGATGTGGCACAAGCCAGCTTGATCTCGTTGGCTGTATAGTTGCGACGACCGACGAAGTTGGCGGTTACGGAGAAAGTCGGCGGATTGCTGACAGGGCGAACGCTGGCACATAGGGTAACTGCTGGACGGAGATCCAGGCGAGCGGAGTATGCCCGCAGCCGTGCCAGTGCGGCGCGCTCGGGGCCCAGATCGGACCACCTTGCCAGGCTCAGGAAGAGGTCGTCGACTGTACGGAGCGTGAGCAGCTGTGTCAGGGGGGCCTCGGCGCGGGCAGTCACCCGGCGGTACTCCGTGGTAACCCCAACGACACCGGGCAGAGCCGCAAGCTCCTCAGCGCTGACGGCCTCAAGGCCTCGCGTCGTCACAGCGAAGAGATCCACCATTGGCTGTCGTGTACCCCCTAAGCAAAGAGGGTGTTCCACGCCGCACATCGGCCTGAACACCCTCCCTGCGTGTCGGGGCATGCGGATTTGAACCGCAGACCTCACGGACCCGAACCGTGCGCGCTACCAAGCTGCGCTATGCCCCGAATACCCGTCATTATACACGGCATCGGGTTTTCCGCAAGGTCCGACTGCCCAGCGCGTGTGACGCTGAGCGTTTGTCCCCGTGAGGCATTGATGTAGACTGGTTCGCGCACCAATCTTGCAGGCCACTGGTAACCTCGTGTGTGAGCGGCGGTGCCTCTGGCTGAGGTGCGCGCGACGTGGCGCCGACCTGCTGGCGGGCGAGGGTAAGGTGAGCGTCGCGTTGCGTTGTCATTGCGTTTCGGAGGCGAACGTGTCAGTTTGGCAAGCCGTACTTCTTGGTCTCCTTCAGGGTGTCACCGAGTTCCTTCCCGTCAGCAGCTCCGGGCACCTCGTGATCGTTCCATTCCTCTTGGGCTGGCCGGATCCTGGGCTGGCGCTCGACACGCTGCTGCACCTGGGCACTCTTCTGGCCATCGTGGTCTACTTCTGGAGCGAGCTGTGGCGCCTGTTTCGGGCCGCATTACAGAGCCTCCGCCGGCACTCGCTGGCGGACCCCGACGCTCGTGTCGCGTGGGGGATCGTGGTGGCCACGATCCCGGCAGCTGTGCTCGGGTTCCTGTTTGAGGATGTGGTCGAGCAGCTCTTTGGGGCACCAAAGGCCGCCGCTGCGTTTCTGCTCGGTACGGCGGTGCTGTTGATCCTGTCCGAGATCACGAGTACGCGACAGCGTCCGATTACGTCGCTCTCGTGGTTGGACGCGGTGCTGATTGGTCTTGCTCAAGCGTTGGCCATTGCCCCCGGGTTGAGTCGTTCGGGCTCGACGATCGCTGCGGGGCTCTTTGCCGGGTTTCGGCGCGAGGATGCCGCTAGGTTCAGCTTCCTGCTCGCGATCCCCATCATTCTGGGTTCCGGCCTCTACCAATCTGCCAAGCTGGTACTTGGGGGTTGGGCGGGAGCATCCGTCGGAGTGGTGCTGGCAGGTATGGCGACAGCCGCGGTTGCGGGCTACCTGGCAATCTCCGCTCTCCTGGCTCTGGTCAGGCGGCGCAGTCTATACGGGTTTGCGGCCTACTGCGCGGTTCTCGGCGCGGTAGTGCTGACTGGGGTTCTGAAGTAGGTTCCGGTATCAGCGCTGCCCTACGCGTGGCTGTTGCGCGCGGGGAGCAACGGATGCGAGAGGCGATGAGAATCCAGCGGTACGGTGTATGTGCAGGCTCCCTGCGGCGGGCACTTCGATCCGCACTCCTGGTGAGGTCCCTTGTGGTTAGTCTGTCGCTGACGGCGTGCGCTATGTCTGCTCCTCTGATCCCAACGCCCACCGTTGCACCTACGCCAGCCCCGGTGGCACCTGTCACTGTGGCCTGTTCCGAGAGCCTGGCGCCCGCGCTCCGGGGCGCAGCCGCAGCGTTTCGTCGTGACCGGGCCGAGTTGGAGGTTGTCGTCCTTTCGCTTGCTGATGCGTTGGTGTATCAGGCGCTCCAGCAGGAGGATGCGGAAGTCGCCGTCGTCACCTGGTTGTCCGACGCCGCGCCAGATGGTGCGTGGATGCAGCCCGTGTCGCGTGATGGTCTGGCGATCGTCGTTAATCCTCAGAACGGCCTCGCTGGGCTGACGATGACACAGCTTCAGGATCTCTTCCAGGGTCGGCTGGAAGACTGGGCAATGTGGGGTGGTCTTCCTGGTGCGCCGTCGCTGGTCAGCCGTGAGACGGCCTCGGGCGATAGTGCCTTTTTTCAGGCCTGGGTGATGCGCGATGCACGGATTACCCTGAACGCGCTCCTCGCCCCCAGCTCAGACGCGGCGCTGCAGTTCGTCGCAGACGATCCCCTTGCTGTGGGCTATGTCTCGACTGCCTGGCTGGATGGGCGCGTTCGCGCGCTCGTCATTAACGATGTGCCCCCCGTACGTGAGACGATTGCGGCTGGGCTATACCCGCTTACGCGGACCCACTTCGTGGTGATGAGATCCGAGCCGGACGGGCCCTCGCGCGAGTTCGTGCAGTGGCTCCTCGCTGCGCCAGGCCAGGCCGTTCTCGAGGCGTACGGGTTCGTAGCAGCCCCCTGACCGGCGACTCGCGGCGTTCTAGGGCAGACTGGTGCCGACGAGCGCCTACGGCTCGCCGTTGAAGAACCGGTAGGTCAACCGGCCGATCTGCGAGAAGGTCGGGATGCTCTCCTCGGGCAATTGCCATTCCGGCTGGTAGATGAAGACCACCAGGATGAAGTGCGCTCTTGGTCCATAGACGAGGGCGATTTCGCTGTATGTGGCGCCATCCACGCCACCAATGTGCGCGACTCGTGTGCTTGCTGGCAGACCGTCGACCAGCAACGAGCGACCGGGGCCACGCTCGAGACTTGCGAGAAGGTCCTGGCACTCGAGCGGCGGGATCGCGCGCGGGTGCAGTGCGCGGAGCACCCCTCCTCCCCGTGCACAGTGGTATACACTCTCGACCAGCAGACTTGCATCGACGGCTGTCGACTGAACGTCCGGGCTGGGTTGGGCAGAGATGTCGGTGCGGGCGTTGGCCAGTGTCACGATCGGCGTCGACGCTGCGCTCGCCGCAGGTGCTAGGCTGAAAGGGGCTGAAATGAAGGAGTTGCGAAGTCCCAGGCTCCACAGCGCATCGGTGACCTGCTGCGCGCCACTGTATGGGTCGCCTGCGCCAAGCTCCGCCAGCACAGCATCTGCCGCGACGCTGTCGCTTGAGCGGAGCACGGTGTCGATCAACGCGCTGGTGCCGGCATCGAGCGGTGCTTCGTGTGTCCGGAACACCTCCAACGCGGAAGCTATCTTGATTGCGCTCGTGCCCGTGTAGGCCACATCGCAGTCCAGACACAGCTCCTGCCCGGTCTCGAGGTTCTTAGTGAAAACCCCTGCCACGCCGCCAGAATCGTTGAGCGACGTCACGATGGCCTGCTCAAGGACGTCCAAAGAGACGTTGGGCGCCGGCTCAATTGCCACCACAAGGGCGACTTGCCGCCTTTCTGGGTCGGGCGAGATGATCGCCGCGATCAGCAGCGGCAAAGAGGCCTCGCTATTCAGCGTGGTTCCCTCCATTGCGGGGCGGAACGTGCCCGACTCGGGCAGCGCGACAGGACTGAGCGGAGGATGGTCGTACTTCTGGGCGGTGCGCTGCAGGAACGCGTTCACGCGTTCGCGGGAGTACTGCACGACGGCGGTTACCTCCGTCTTCTCAGGCTCGCGCTGCCGTAGCGTGTCCAGGAGGTAGCGTGCAAAGGCCAGCCCGCCAGATCCGGCCGCAAGCGCGTTATCCAGGTTCACAGCCGTGGCCTCCAGATCTACGCGGAGCTCGATCGTTTCCGGCAGTAGGGGGGCAATCACCTGGCTGGCATAAGTGACCGTGACCGGGACCGTATACGCGCGTTCGATGGCGAGAAGGGCTTGATCACGGGTCATCCCGGCCATCGACAAGCCGTTGATAGTCAGGGTCGCCGGTAGGACGGCCTCGCTGGAGCGCCACGTGGTGTAGAACCACGCTCCCCCCAGGATGAGGGCGGTCAGGAGCAGCAGCATGAACACCCCCCAACCGGATCGGTTTCTGTGTCTCACGATCCCTCATTATAACCAGTGATAGGGCTTAGTCCACGCGTGCTTCGCCGCCTGATGGGTCCGGGCTATAATGACAACGTGCGATGGGGCCGTGTAAGCGCGCACGATTCCTGGGCAGAGAAGGAGAAGCGTTATGAGCGACGATACCGATCTGACCTACGAGCAGGCACTGCAGGAGCTTGAGGAGATCGTGACCAGTCTAGAGCATGAGGGCCTGGAGTTGGCAGAGACGCTAGCGCTGTACGAACGCGGCAAGGAGCTATCGCGGTACTGCCAGGGCCTCCTCGACGCGGTTGAGCTACGCGTGCAACAGGTGAGCACCGGCGAGAATGGTGAGGTGCGGCTTGAACCTTTGGCCAGGGATGGCGCCGTATGAGTACGCTCGCCGGACGGTCTCGAGGGCTTCGTCTGTACACGCTGTTCTTGTTCCTCGTCGTCGTCCTGTCCGGTTGTATGGTGCCGATTCCCACCATTCAGCCGCTGACGCAGATCGAGCCGGTCGATGAGGTCCAAACGGTGGATCTCGGAGGCGCTGCGCGTGCGGACGTGCGTCTTCGGATGTTGCTGAGGAGCATGTCCGTTAGCGCAGCAGACGGTATCCCGCTCCTGCGCGGTCGATTCCGGTATAACGTTGCCGAGTGGGCCCCGAACATTGTCCAGGAGATGAAAGATACTACCCTCCACGTGACTGTGGGCCAGGGGCTCGGGTCACAGATCCCGCTGGGCGAGCACGCCGATCTGCAGAATGCGTGGGACGTTGAGCTCGCGCGCGGGATTCCGCTGGACCTGACAGCCGATATCGGTACAGGCGAGGCCCGGCTCGATCTCACCGGTCTGTCCCTCACTGGACTCACGGTGACCTCGGGTAGTTCCGACGTATCCCTGAGCTTCGGGGTTCGGAATCCCCAACCGCTAGGTACACTGCGGTTGACATCGGGCGCGGGCAAGCTGGTGGCCTCGAGCCTGGGCAATGCCAACTTCGACCAGCTGTCGGTGCTGGGTGGTGCGGGCTCGGTGGATCTTGATTTCAGCGGTGACTTTCAGCGTTCGGCAGTCGCTGACGTCAAATCAGGTGCGGGGAGAGTCACCGTTCGCGTGCCAGGCGGCCTCGGCGTCCGCGTGACCGTTGCCGGTACGCCGGTAACGGGTATCGACACTCTGGGGTTCGAAGAACAGGGCGACAAGGTGTATGTCAACGCAGCCTATGGCGTGGCGCCGCTGACGCTATCGGTGAAGATCACAACGGGCGTTGGCGCGGTGTCGCTCGTGTCTCAGTAATGCGGGAGTTGCATTTGGGCGCGAGTCTGAGGGTGCCGCGGTGACCGGGTCGACGCGGAGACTCGTCCGGGAGGACGGGAAAGCCCTGCCTCTGCAGGTGCGTCTGTGTGACACGTTCGCGTGCCGCTTGCGGGGCTTGACCTTCCGGCGGCGTATGGGGCCGGATGAGGGGCTCCTGTTCGTCGAGTCAGCCGAGAGTCGCTTGGGCACGGCGATCCATATGTTCTTTGTGTTTTTCCCCATTGGCGTGGTGTGGCTGGACGCTGGCGGCGCCGTAGTGGACAAGGTCGTGGCGCGTCCCTTTCGACCCTATTACGCGCCACGCGCCGCTGCCAAATGCTTCCTTGAGGGTCCGCCTGCGCTTGTTGACTGGGTGGCCCTTGGCGAGCACCTGCGGGTGGAGTCGGTGGAAGGGTTTCGAGGCCGTGCTGCCTAGATCCCACTGCCTGCGCCGGCCTTGGTTGACAGCTGCGGTCGCGTTCGCCGCGATATTCGTGCTTACTCTGACGAGTCCGACAGCTGCCGGCGTGGCCTCCGCGTCTCCTCTCGGTCCGACGACCTATCTTGTCCGGCCCGGCGATACCTTGGCCAGCATCGCTGAACGGTACGGACTCACGACGCGATCGCTCATGCGGCTCAACGCCATCCAGGACCCACGCCAGCTCTATGCTGGACAGGTGGTCCTGTTGGGCACGCAAGCTACGGTTGAGGGTGCCGCAAGAGCCTTGGCACCGACCACGAACCTGATGGAGCTGAGCCGCGCGTGCCGGATGGATCCCGAGGCCCTGGCGCGGGCAAATGGGCTGTTGCGTATGACGGAGCTTGCGGTCGGCCTGCGGGTGGTGACGCCACCTGGCCTGAACGCATTCGTGGCGCCTCTTGACGCTTTGGCGGGGTCGGCGCCGAGGGTCGTGGCTGCGATGCGCCATCGCGTCGGCATGTGGGATGTCCTTCGACTCAACCCAGTGCCCGGCACGATGGGGCAGCGCCTGCTAGTCCCGACTCCTGCGGGCGGAGTGGTGTCCGTCACACCAGAGGATGTCGGCTTGCCCTTTCCAGTGATGGCACTTGATGTATCGCCGCAGCCCGTAGCGCGCGGCGACACTGCCGCCATCCGTCTCACGACGGCTGAGCCGGTCGCGTGTACCTTGGTTTACCTGGGCACGACAGAAGAGTGCCGAGACCGCGATGGCTTCGGGATGCGCTGGGTCGGTCTTATCAGTCTGCCTGCTATGCTCGACGTCGGTGTGATGCCGGTGAGTCTGCGTCTGCGTACCGAGGACGGCGCTGATGCGGAAGTGATGGTGCCGCTTCTCATCGAGGCGGGGCGGTACGATTTCGAGCGCATCGATCTTCCCCCCGACCGGCAGTCGTTGCTCGATCCCGGCGCAGGCCAGGCGGAGGCGGCGAAGATCGCGGCGCTGCGAATGCTACGATCGCCCGAGCGCTATTGGACGTACCCATTCGGGCTGCCGGTGCAGGCGGCAGTCACGTCCTACTACGGCTCGCGGCGCTCCTATGGTTATGGCTTTGGCAGTTACCATGCTGGCACAGACTTCGACGGCGAGGTCGGGATCCCGGTCGTGGCGCCCTCGCCGGGTGTGGTTGTGTCGGCCGAGTCCATGGTAGTCCGTGGCAACGCGATTCTGATAGACCATGGCTGGGGCGTCGTGACCGGGTACTGGCACCTCTCCCAGATCGGCGTCGAGGTTGGGCAGCACGTCGCTGCCGGGGAACTCATCGGCAGGCTGGGGAACACCGGGCTGTCAACTGGAGCACACCTCCACTGGGAGCTATGGGTGAACGGCGTGGCAGTCAACGTGCTGTCATGGCTTGACCCTGACGGGCCAGCAGCGCTGCTTGGCGCAGCGCCGTGACGATGAGCGCGATCCCGGCAGCGGGACCAGGTGTCCTATGAGCGCGCCCGATGCTGACCTGTCGGCCTATCGACGGACAACCGGGCGAATCGGGCGCGTGGTGCAGTACGCCCGCGAGGTCGGATCAACTAACGACGTCGCGCTTGAAGCTGGAACGACCGGAGCGCCGGAGGGGTTCGTCGTCGTCGCTGAGGCGCAGACCGTCGGTCGGGGTAGGCTGGGCCGCCGGTGGCACGCACCAGCAGGCACCTCGCTGCTAATCTCAGTACTTTTTCGTCCCCCGGAGCCTCTTGAATACTACGCACCCCGCGTGACCATGGTGTGTGGGTTGGGTCTGGTTGAGGCGGTTGGGGAAGTCCCAGGCGTTGGTGTCCGACTCAAGTGGCCGAACGATCTCATTGCATGGCATCAGGCCCGCGCGACGGACTGGTACAAGCTTGCCGGGATGCTGACGGAGTTGGCGCCGGTGTCTGTGGTGGTCGGTATCGGACTGAATGTCAATGTGCCGGAAACCGATCTGCCGTCCATAGGCTCCAATGCCACAAGCCTGCTGGCGCTCACTGGCCAAGAGGTCGACCGCGTGCAACTGCTGGATCGATTGCTCGACGCGGTCGACCGCCGGTATTCGGCGCTGTTGCGCGGGACCGACCCGCTCCCCGTGTGGCGTGCGACGCTGGCATGGCTTGGCAGCGCCGTGGAGGTACGTAGCTCGACCGAAAGCCTCGTGGGCGTTGCCACGGGTGTGGATGACGATGGCGCGCTGCTGCTTCGCCGGTCGGACGGCGAGACGCTGCGGATCACGGCAGGAGATGTCAGCCTCAGGCCCAGTCCGTCTGACAGCAGTATGGATAACCCGAGTTCGGGTTCACGCCGTTAGGGTATGGAGTCGCCTTTGGAGCGTGCCATTGCGTCCGCGTCGATCTTGGCTATGATGAAACCTGAAGATTGCGGCGCACCACGCCCAGACTACTGAGGAGCCACCCAGAATGCGGTATCTTGTCGTCTCGGACATCCATGGCAACGCCCCCGCACTTGAGGCCGTCCTCCAGGACTCCCCTGAATTCGATGGGATGATCTGTCTCGGGGATATGGTGGGGTACGGTCCCAACCCGAATGAGTGCGTGTCCAGGCTGGGCGATTTCGACCTGGTCTGTCTGGCGGGGAACCATGATTGGGGTGCGATTGGCAAGGCGGACTTGTTGATCTTCAACCGCGAAGCGCGGCACGCGCTGACGTGGACACAGAGCGTCATGCGCCCCACCGTCGCTGAATATCTCAAGGGACTACCTCCAATGCAGGCGCTGATGGATGGTGTCGTGCTGGCGCACGGCAGCCCCAGGGATCCTGTCTGGGAGTACCTGGTTGATGGGGCCTCCGCGGCACAGAACTTTGAGCAGTTCGACTTCCGCACGGCGCTTGTGGGGCATTCGCATCTTCCCCTCGTGCACGAGCTTCTTGAAGACGATGGCCGCGTGCGGCTATTGCGGGCTGAGGTAGGCATGATGGTGCACCTTGAGAACCGGCGGTTGATCCTGAATCCGGGCAGCGTGGGTCAGCCCCGAGACGGGGACCCCAGGGCGAGCTTCGCGTTTCTGGACACGGACCAGATGACCTGGAGCTTCCGCCGCGTGTCCTATCCGGTGACCATAACCCAGGAACGGATGCGAGCCCAAGGACTGCCACAACGCCTGATTGACCGTCTGGAAGTTGGCAGGTAGGCGCGGATCGAAAGAGGAGAGTCAGATATGAAACGTCGATGGTCCCGTGGATGGTTCGTGTTGTTGTTGGCAGCGCTCCTGATTGGCTGCGGTGCTGCGGCTCCGGCGTCTGACCGGCTGGAGGAGGAGGGATATGGCAGTTCTGCGGGCTCGGAGCCTTCTTTCGCCCCAGTAGCCGAATCCGAATCTGTGG
>JALOOJ010000275.1 GCA_025454475.1 Anaerolineae bacterium | reverse complement strand
GTGTCGGACGCCAGGGCCGAGGCGGACTATCTGGCGGTCACACGCCCGGAGAACCTGTTCGCCCTTGATGGCGAGGTAAACACGAACGCGTTCCTGTCGGATGTGGCCGAGTTGGTCCGGCACAGGAACGGTATCCTCGGGTATCTCGTCGGTGCGTGGCAACGCTTCTCCTTCATCGCCAATGACACCATCTGGGGATGGGGCGCCCCCATGCAAGGCAGCGATGGTGTGCCGGAGAACTGGCTGAGCAACGGCTATCTCCTGATCGTCGGTGAGGCCGGTATCGTGCCGGCCTGGTCCGTTCTGGATGTGGACATCTTCACGGCGACGATGGACTGGGGCGGCGTATTCCCGATCCGGCTCGTCGACAACTCCTACGCCGACACCGACGGCGACTTGAGCCCCGATCTCATCGTGGGCCGACTCATCGGCAACGACATACCCTCCATGGGGCTTCCTCTGGAGATGGCCCAGCTGGATGCGTTTGATACGTCGCGCGCGCTCACGGTCAGCGGCCTGGATACGGACACGAACAAGCTGGACCGCTTCGTCACGAACGCCGGTGACATCGCCGCGGTACTCACAGACAGGTTCCTGGAGGTGGACACCGAGCACTGGAGCGACTATGCCACCGTCACTGACGCGCTCGACTCCATGGTTATTGCGGTGCAGGCCCAGGATCTGATCGTCTACCAGGACCATGGAGGGCGCCGGGGCTGGTCGTCCGTGCTGAATACGGGCGACTTTCCGCTGGACTTCCTCGGCACGCACCCCGTCGTGGTGGCGCTCGCCTGCAGCACGGGGTTCTACGATGGGATCACGTCCATCGCCGACAGCTTCCTGGACAGCGCGGCGGGCGGCTACATCGGCTCGACGGAGCTTTCGGGCATCGGCACGAACTGCGAGGCGGGGCTGATGCTTGTGGATCGCTGGCCGGCCGGAGGCGTCAGCGCGGGAACGGCCCTGAGGGACACCAAGGTCGATCTGCTGAGCGGCCACGAGAGCCAGATCCAGCGACTCTGGGTGATCGAGTATAACCTCTACGGCGACCCGAAGTATGGCATCTGGCCTGTTGCCCAGGCCGCGGCAGCAGCGGCCGCAGTACCCTCCGCCCCAGTCGCGCCCACGACGCTCGACGTCGCCATCCCCGACTACCAGGTGACGACAAGCGCGGGTGAAGTGGACACCGCGCGAATACCGGGCGGCCTGATGCTGCTCGAACCGGGGCTGCCCATGGTGCCTATCTATGTGGTCACACAGTCCTATCCCAAGGGCACGAGAGTCCAGGACGTGACGCTGATCTCCCGTTCCGGACTCACGACTGCGACGGGCCTGAATCTGCCGTTGGCCAACGAGGACCCGGCGACGGGATCGAGCGGACCAATCGCCGCCGCCGCGGGGTGGTATCCCGACAACGACTTCGACTGGGAGGTCGAGGAGGAGCCTGACGGCACAACCACACTCGTCGTTCGCCTGTACCCGTTCTACTACAACGCTGCGACGACCGGTGTGGAGTTCTACAGAAGCTACAGCTTCGACATCCGGGTCACGGCACCGTCTGTCGAGATCCTGTCCATCGCCACGGACGCGCCAGCCTATGCTCAGGGCGACCCGGTGTCGATAGGGACGGTCATCAGCGGCACAAGCTCCACCGGGCAGGTGATTGTCGAGACCACGATCCGTCGCTATGGCTCCGGTACGCTCGTAGCGGGCCTGCCGCTGCGCTCTCTCGTGGGGCTGGAGGGGCTCGCGACGTATCTGATGCAGTGGCCAAGCGATGAGCCCGGCACCTACCTGGCTGACGTTACCTTGCGCACCGAATCCGGGGATGTTCTTGACCGGGAAGCTGTGCGGTTCACTGTGGGCATCGCCGATGGCGAGGTGACCGGTTTCAGCGTGACGCCTACGAGCTTCGACATCGGCGCGCCGGTCGCGCTTTCGCTGACCTTCGCCAACACCGGTACGGTGCCGCTAACCGGCACGGCGCTGATGCAGATCCGGACCGCTGCAGGAGCGTCGGTTCAGGAGATGACCCACGATTTCAGCGCCCTTGCGCCGGGCCATAGCGTGAACTTCGCCGACACGTGGGACACGACCGGGGCAGCGCCCGGCGGCTATCGGATCGCCGCTCAGGTGCTCTACGAGAGCACGGCGACCGAGCCGCGTGTCCTCAGCGTGCGGGCAGGGCGAGCGGTGTACCTGCCGCTCATTCTGCGCGAACTGCCGTAGGCGCGGAACCCCCGCGCCGTGGAGACCGATCGGGGGATCGCCGTGAAGAACATCGCTTCATCTGGCCAACCGGATGCGGGTGGCCGGAGCGGCGGGGCTGACACCCTTGCCGGGGGCTTCCGGCGCATCGGGGCTAACCTGGGTGGCGCATGCCGCTTCTATGTGCTGCTGCTACGTCGGTGGGGCAGCATTGCAGCCCGGCAACACTCTGTTTTCATCAAGAAGGGGATACTTATGAACCACGCTAAGGTATGGAGCATTGTTGGACTGGTCGTCCTATCGCTCGTGGCCTGTGGTCGCGGCACGGCAACAGCGTTGCCCGGCCCTGCCCCGACTCCTATCCCTCTTCCGCTCTCGGAGCTTGGACCCTATAGCGCGGGCAAGCGCTCGTACGTGGCCGAGGATCCCGCTCGCGGCAACCGCGAGGTGCCTATCACGGTGTGGTACCCGGCAGTCCGGCCAGAAGGCGCCACCCAAACAGCGTTCTGGGTCGACCGCGGATGGGACCCGGATCCGAGCGGGGCGCCTTATCCGCTGCTTGTATCCTCAACCAAGGTTGCCAACATCTTCGCGCCTTATTTGATCAGCCACGGATTCGCCTGGGTCAGCGTCGATGGCATCGACAGCTACCCTCAGATGCGGGACGAGATGTACAACCAGCCGATGGACATCCTCTTCGCGTTGAACGAGGTGGCGACACACCCATCGGAGGGCCTGGAAGGCATGATCGATGCCGACCGTGCCGGGGCCATCGGCTACTCCTTCGACGGGTACAACACGCTCGCGATGAGCGGCGCACGTGTCGACCCCGACTACTACCGGGCGCAATGTGCGGCCCCCGACACGACGACCACAGAGGTGATCTTGTCGCGGCTTTCCGCCTTTAGCTGCGATCCGGCCAAGGACTGGGACGCATTCGCCGCTCGCGCAGGCGATAGCCTCACCACAAGTGACGACGGTCTATGGCAACCCATGGCCGATCCGCGGATCCGCGCGGTGATGCCGATGGCGTGTGAGGGATGGTGGCTGTTCGGTGAGAGGGGCCTGGCTGCGGTCGATCGGCCCACGCTAATGCTCGTCTCGACGGACGATGAGCTTTACGCGGAGAATATGCTTATCTACGAGCACCTGGGAGCGCCCGACAAAGCGTTCATCTCGTTCGTCGGCAGGGATCACATGATGATCTATGACACAGACATGGTCGCCCGCATGGCCCATTTCGCGGTCGCCTTCTTTGGCGTCCATCTGCAGGGACGAGAAGACCTGCGGCAGTACTTTTCGGAGCAATTCATCAGCCAGTATGACGACCTGGCTTGGGGCGCGGCCGAGGGTGAATAGAGAACGTGGCGGCATGCGGCGTCTGCGGTCGCGTTCGGCACAGGCAGTGAGCAGCGGACCCTCAGATCCTAGAGGTCTCGGCTTGGCGTCACGGGGCTTGGGACCGACCGGCGACTAGCCGAGCAGGCATGCAGCCCTGCCTGCGCCCTAAGCGGCTTGCTTGCCGAACCAGATAGCTGCAAACGCGAGCCCAAACACCAGATAGAGTGCGACCGGGAGCCACCCGAGCGCGTTCCATACGCCGGACAGCGATGCCATCAAGGTCACGACGAAGCCGATGGCGTTGCTTACCACGACGGCCTTGATGATGGCTTTCATCGCCACATCATCCCTATCCAGGTTCTGACAGAACCAGAGGACGATGCTTCCGAAGATGAACGCGGATCCAAAGAGCTGTGCCATGAGCATCGCGGGCTCATCGACGCTCATGCCGAACAGTGACGCCACGGTTTTCGGCATCACGACGAAGCCGACTCCAAAGACCACCTCAACGATTGCCTTGGCGGCCATCCAGATCTTGAGTCTCATTCCCTGTCTCCTTTCACTCCTA
>JALOOJ010000108.1 GCA_025454475.1 Anaerolineae bacterium | reverse complement strand
AACCGCGTGATTGACATGAATGACCGTACGGTGCGCAACGTGATCGTTGGACTCGGCGACAAGGCGGATGGCCCATTGCGCCAGGCCGGTTTCGACATTACCGTCTCCAGCGAGCTGATGGCCATCTTGGCACTCACAACGAGCCTCGAGGATATGCGCGAGCGAATCGGTCGCATCGTAGTCGGGACGGACGACGCCCCCAAGAACCCCAAGCCCATCACCACCGAGGATCTTGGCGTCGCCGGAGCGATGACCGTGCTGATGAAGGATGCGATCATGCCCAACCTGTTGCAGACGCTCGAGGAGCAGCCTGCGTTCGTCCACGCCGGGCCATTCGCCAACATTGCCCACGGTAACTCCTCGGTCATCGCCGATCAGATTGGGTCGAAAGTCGTGGATTTCCTGGTCACCGAATCCGGCTTCGGCGCCGACATCGGTATGGAGAAATTCTTCGATATCAAGTGTCGGACCTCCGGTATGATCCCGAGCGCAGTTGTGCTGGTGGCGACGGTGCGCGCGCTCAAGATGCATGGAGGAGGTCCCCGCGTGGTTGCGGGACGACCGCTGGACAAGGCCTACACGGAGGAGAACCTCGAGCTCCTGAAGGCAGGACTCGCCAACCTCAGAACGCATATCGGCATCGCGCGCAAGTTTGGCGTACCCGTGGTCGTCGCGATCAACGCGTTCCCGACCGATACACCTGTCGAGTGGGCAGCCGTTCACGATGCTGCACTCGGCGCCGGAGCCTTCGACGCTGTGGTGGCCCAGCACTGGGCAGAAGGCGGTACGGGCGCGGTCGCGCTGGCTGAGGCGGTAGCACGAGCCACCGAGGAACCCGCGGACTTCAGGTTCCTCTACGATGTCGAGCTGCCCATCAAGGACAAGGTCGAGATCCTGGCACGCGAGATCTACGGCGCTGACAGCGTGGAGTACAGCCCTGAGGCTGAGGGCAGAGTTGAGCTCTACACTGCTCTCGGCTACGATAAGCTACCCATCTGTATGGCAAAGACGCACCTTTCACTCAGTCACGACCCCGCGCTTAAGGGCGTACCGAGGGGCTATGCGTTCCCGATCCGAGACATCCGGGCCAGCGTTGGCGCCGGGTTCCTGTACCCACTCGCGGGCGAGATGAGCACTATGCCCGGCCTTCCGAGCTTCCCGAATTTCATCAACATCGACATCAAGGACGGCAAGATCGTTGGGCTGTCGTAGCCGGCGCAGGTACATACGGCGTAGTTCTTGCTTGCAGCAGACAAGGAGCAGATATGGGCGCACAGATCATCGATGGGACGGCCATCGCTCAAGCCATCCAGGAGGAGGTAGCCCAAGAGGTGTCCAGGCTCAAGCGCGACCGCGGCCTCGCGCCGGGGCTGGCCACGGTCCTGGTGGGGGACAACCCGGCCTCCCAGACTTACGTTCGCATGAAGCAGCGCAGGTGCGGCGAGGTCGGTATTCACTCGGTTGGCGTCGAGCTGCCCGGGGACGCGTCGCAGCAGCAGGTGGAATCCCGTGTGCGGGAGCTGAGTGCCGATCCCAGTATCCATGGCATCTTGGTTCAGCTACCGCTTCCCGGCCACCTCGATGAGGAGGGCATTCTCAGCGCCATCGACCTGCACAAAGACGTCGATGGGTTCCATCCGATCAACATCGGGCGCCTGGCCATGAAGGGACGCGACCCGCTCTTCGCGCCGGCGACACCGTCGGGCATCATCGAGCTACTGGATCGCATCGGGGCCGAGATTTCGGGCAAGGAGGCGGTCGTGCTCGGGCGCAGCAACATCGTCGGTCTCCCGGTGTCAATGCTGCTGCTCAAGCGCAACGCGACGCTCACGATCTGCCATTCGCGGAGCCGCGACCTTCCGTTGGTTGTCAAGCGCGCTGACATTTTGGTCGCCGCCGTCGGGCGCACGGAGATGGTGAAGGGCGACTGGATCAAGCCGGGAGCGATCGTCATCGATGTGGGGATCAACCAGGTCGAGGACCCTACCAGAAAGCGTGGCTACCGGCTCGTCGGCGACGTCGCGTATGATGAAGCGAAGGAAGTCGCCGGCTGGATCACGCCGGTCCCAGGTGGGGTCGGGCCGATGACCATCGCGATGTTGCTGCAGAATACGCTCACAGCTGCCAGGCGATCTGTCGAGGTCAGCTAGGTACACCTGACGGAGACCCCACGGCGTTCCTTGGGGTCTCCGTCAGCCAGGCAGTTCCACCCCACAGGCCGCTCCGATGCGCACAAGGTCGTCGTAGACATCGCGTGGGACAGGAACACCATCGCGATTGCACACTGCCTCGTGTTCCCTCTCTTTCTCGCCCGCTACGTAGACGCGCGGCTGTCCTTCGGCCGTCGGCGTCATGCGAAGGGATCGCAGCATCCGATCCATATCACGGCGAAACTCGAGGGGGTCGCGGAACCCGTCGATCCGGACTGCGCCGAAGAAGTGGCTCACGCGTGCACTCGACCCAGGCGTGTCCGAAATGGCAGGGCCGAACGCGGCACCCGACAGCACACCGCAGAGGATGTCGACCATGACCGACAGCCCGTACCCCTTGTGACCGCCGAAGGTCTCGCCCAGTCCGCCAAGCGGTAGGATCCCCCCACCCGTCTGATACGTCAGGTTGCCCAGAATCTGCGCAGCATCCGTGCCTGACCGTCCCTGCGCGTCTACGGCCCACCCTTCGGGCAGCGCAGCACCGCGCCGGTCGTACACCTCGATCTTGCCACGGGTAACCACTGTGGTGGACATATCAAGCACGAACGCGCCCTCTTCGTCTGCTGGGCAGGCAAAGGCAAGCGGATTGGTGCCGAACATGGGCAAGCGCCCGAAGGTAGGCACGCCCAATGCCGCCGTGTTGGTCATCGCGATCCCGATCATATTGTCGGCAAGCGCCATCATCGCGTAGTATCCAGCAATGCCAAAGTGGTTGGAGTCGCGGACGCATCCGAACGCTGCCCCGTTCGCTGCTGCCTTCTGGATGACGCGGCGCATCGTGCGCGCGCTCACCGGAGCGCCCATCGCACCATGCGCGTGGATCACGAGCGATGACGGCGTCTCATAGAGCGTCTCTGGCACTGCGTCCGCACGCATGAGGCCCACCTTCAGGCCGTGCACATACCTGGACAACCTCGCAACCCCGTGAGACGGGATTCCGCGGACATCGGCAGCGACGAGAACCTGCGCCGCAACCTCGGCGTCTTCAGCCGGTAGGTCAAGGGTCTCAAAGACCCTGCGGCAGAACCGCTCAAGCAGACCGCGAGGCACGCTGACGTTCGCACTGTCCATGACCGCCTCCATTCCATAGCGTTCCGGTTGCCAAAGCCACAAGCTATGCCATAATAGCATCATTGGGTGAATACAGCGCGAGGAGATAACGATGCTAGTCAAGGACAGGATGACCCTAAACCCCGTAACCGTATCGCCGGACACGTCAGTGTCGGAGGCCCTCAACCTGATGCGGCAGAGGAAGGTGCGCCGTATGCCCGTTGTGGACAAGCATGGGCACCTTGTGGGCATCGTCGCAGAAAAGGACCTGCTGTACGCCTCGCCGTCCCCCGCAACGAGTCTGAACGTCTACGAAATCGGCTATCTCTTGTCGAAGCTCAAGGTCAAGGAAATCATGGCGAGGGACATCGTGACTGTTACCGAGGACGCGCCACTCGAAGAAGCCGCCAGGATCATGGTTGACAGCAGCGTGAGTGGCCTTCCCGTCGTCCGTGACAGGAACGTGGTCGGGATCATCACGGAGACGGATATCTTCAAGATCCTCCTCGAGATGATGGGCGCGCGCAATCTTGGCACCCGGCTAACGATCCAGGTTCACGACCAGCCCGGCACGCTGAGCCGCATCGCGGGGACTATTGCCGGGATCGGGGGCGATATTGTCGCGTTGGGCACCTTCCGTGGGGAAGGACATGGGCATAGCCTCCTGGTGATCAAGGTCTGCTGCATTGAGCAGGATGCCCTTGTCGAGGCGATGCGGGGCCAGGGATTCGAGATCGTTGACGTACGTGCGGCTTGATCCGTTCGCGCGCCGCGCAAGAAGCCGGAACCTGAACGCCCATGCGCATCGGCCTCGTCTCTGACACGCATAACGATCGGCTGGCAGCCGAGCGCGCTTTGACGCACCTGAGGTCAGAGGGCATCACGGTCCTACTTCACGCGGGTGACGTCACAGATTCCGGGACGCTGCGGCTGTTCGAGGGTTTCGACATGTGGATAGCCCGCGGAAACATGGACCATGACCCTGGCTTGGGCCCAGCTACGCAGGAGTTGTTCGGGTGCGGACGGCTGCGGGCAATCCACCGGCTCACACTCGACGGCGCATCGATCGCGCTGGCTCATAATGGCGATGCAGTCGAGGTGCGCAGCCTAATCGCTTCCGGCGCTCTGGATTATGTGATATTGGGCCATAGCCACCGACGGCACGATCAGAGGCTCGGGAAGACTCGTGTGATCAACCCTGGTGCCCTGGGTAATGCGCGTTGGTGCCGCCCTTCGTTTGCCATACTCGATCTGAGCCGAGACGAGCTGTCGTCGATCGAGCAGTAACCACACACGCACCGTAGGGAGGTCGACTCAGATGCCGTCCCAGGTACCCGATGCGCCGATCATTCGCATTCGCGACTTGCACAAACGCTATGGCGCCTTGGAGGTACTCAAGGGCGTCTCCCTCGACGTGTCCAGAGGCGAGGTCGTGGTGATTATCGGCCCAAGCGGCACGGGCAAGAGCACGTTGCTGCGCTGCGTCAACCAGCTCACACGCCCGGACTCCGGACAGGTCTGGCTCGATGCCGAGGAGGTAACCGCGCCGGAATGCAACATCAACGCGGTGCGAGCCGAAGTCGGGATGGTGTTCCAGGACTTCAACCTCTTCAACCACCTTACAGCGCTCAGGAACGTTGCGGTTGGTCCCATGAAGGTCAAGCGCCTGCCACGCGAGGAGGCCTACGAGCTTGCCAGGGAGGAGCTCGCGCGCGTTGGGCTTGCGGAAAAGGCGAACTCGTATCCCGGGCAGTTGTCGGGTGGCCAGAAACAACGCGTCGCGATCGCCCGGGCGCTGGCGATGAAGCCCAAGGTCATGCTCTTTGATGAGCCCACATCGGCTCTGGATCCGGAGCTGATCGGCGAAGTCCTCGACGTCATGAAGCAGCTTGCCAAGGAGCACATGACAATGCTGGTCGTTACGCACGAGATGGGATTTGCCCGAGAGGTCGCGAGCCGGATCATCTTTATGGAGGGCGGTTACATCGTTGAAGAGGGTCCCCCTGCGCAGTTGTTCTACGCGGCAAAGCAGCCGCGGACGGCTGAGTTCCTTGGCAAGATCGCCGACCTCTATGGCGAAGAGCAAGCGGTGGGCGGATGAGCGCTCACCTGGCTGAGGATCGGGGACCTGAGCGATGACGGGTCTCGCCGAGTTCTGGCAGATGATCTGGCCCAGTCTTGGCAACGGCCTGGTGATCACGCTGAAGCTGAGTGTCGGAGCGCTGCTCATTGGTTTCCTGATCGGGCTGCCGACGGCGCTCCTCCGCGTCTACGGGACCAAGGGGATGCGCGCCATCGCCACGGCCTACGTCGATGTCATACGCGGGACTCCCCAGCTCGTGCAGCTTTTTTTCATCTACTACGGACTGGCCGACACTGGACTGAATGCCACCCTCGTCAGCCTCGGCCTGCCCCACGGACTGCTGGTGCTCCAGCCCATGACTGCGGCCTACGCAGCGTTGGGCATCAACAGCGGCGCCTACCAGGCGGAGTACTTCCGGGGCGCGATCCAGGCCATCGGCGGCGGGCAGATGACCGCGGCGCGCGCACTGGGAATGACGCGTCTCCAGTCCATTGCCCACATTGTCTTGCCCCAGGCGCTACGCCTCGCAATCGCGCCGTGGTCCAACGAAGCGGCCTATATGGTGAAGTACACCTCGATCGTTTCGCTCATCGCGGTCTCCGATCTCTTTGGCGAAGCTAGGCGCATCATGAGCCGGCACTACAATCAGATGGTGATGCTGCCTTTCGTGGGCCTCATGTACCTTGCGATTGTGCTACTCATCACGTGGGGCATGCACCACGTTGAACAGCGCACCAAAATCCCTGGGCTAGAGATCGAGACGCAGCGCACCTGATGTTGGCAGAGATCATCGCATCAAGCAGGCTGCGGACCGCTGTCGCTCGTCGGTTTGGCAGCGTGGTCTTGCAGACGTCAGTATGACCGCTACAGTGATCCCGAGCCGGCCGTCCCAGTTGCCCAGCCGACTGGTGGTCAACGGGTACCTGGTGGCGGGTATGGCTGCGCTCATCCTGACGAGCCGGCCGGATGTGCCGACGGCGGCCCGGTACGCGATAGGCATCGGCGTTGAGATCGCTCTGGCCGCTGCAGCGCTTGGTTGCGTGAGGCTTGAGCGGCTGCCGCTGAAGAACACCCTAAGATTGCGCAGAGCCGATCCGCTGACGCTCTGGCTTGCCCTCGCCGCGGTGCCTGGGCTGTGGATGATCGGCGTACTGCTCAACCTCCTGTCCACGTGGGTTCTCGGCTATGCACCCTCGGTGGCGCCGGCGCAGTACCCGGCGAACGGCCTCGAAGCGGTGCTGTTGACGCTGACCGCCGTAGTGGTGGCCCCCGTCTGTGAGGAACTGATGTTCCGTGGGTATGTGCAGCGCGCGTATGAAGCCCATCGCCCATGGGTCGGCGTGGTTGTCGGAGGCATCACTTTCGCTGCCTACCATCTTCGCTTCCACGGGTTCCTCGGCCTGGTACCCATCGCCCTTGCCCTGGGTTTGATCGCTTGGCGCACGGGGTCGCTGGTTCCCGGGATGATCGTTCACGCAGGATTCAACGCCATCGCCACGGTACTGCTGATTGCCACGAGTTTCCTCTCGATGCAAGCCGTGGCAGCCGTTGCAGCCGGCCTCGTCTGCATCGGCGTGTTTCTGCTTCCGTTCTCGCTGGCCGCGATCTGGCTACTTTGGAGGACTACAGAGCCTGATCCGTTACGGGCCGTCGCTGCGGCGTCCCGCGGCGCCCTCAGATGGGCATGGATCGTTCCGGCCGTTGTCCTCATGGCCGTCTACGCCTACTCGGCCTTCAGCGAGGTCCTTCTCAACCGCTTCCCCGAGACCGTACTCGATGACGATCTCGCGTTTGCAGCGGATGGCACTTGGATGCCTTCGGTGGCGTGGCATTACAGCATTCAAGACCGCGTGGGCAATGAAGTCGGAAAGGCGGCGTGCGCTCGGGCGAACGCACCGTCTGCAGACGATATCACCCTGGACTGTCACGCCAGCCACGTGGGCTTTGACCTGACAGAGGCTATCCCGGGACTCGTGGGCGGTTCAAAGGCGTACCTCGACCGATGGCTGCCTCAGCTCTCCGATCGGCTGGGATTCGCGATCAAGTCCGGGCCAATGGACTGGGCACTTTCGACGACCTGGTCCGAGCCCGCACTCCGGATCACGGCTCTCGTGCTGCGCCAGACGCGTGATCAGCGCGAATACGCTTTGGAGTACGCCCTGTCCGGTGAAGGGACCACCGTGACCCATAGCAGCGATGGACAGCCGCCCAAGTTCGTCGCCGTCGCGGCGAGCGTCGACCTTATGCCCCGAGAGTGGGCCTGGCGCGGCAGCGGCCTGGATTTCCGGCTGCCGTACGGCAGCCACGTCATGCTTGTTCACGAGGATGGACAGAGCAGCGCCGAAAGCGTCCGCGGCTTCCTGCAGATCACAGGTGGAGAGCCGGTCTGGACGCCCTCAGGAAACTACGTAACATGGAGGGTGGACCTGACGTGGAAGGACGCCACGGGGCGCACGAACGCCGAATCAGCATGGTACGAGGCACGACCACCTCACACCCTCGTGCGCTATGACGATGGGGCAGTCAGCTATCTGCTGACCAAGGTGGAAGCAACGGGCACGCAAGGAGTCGGGCAGGCGTATGATCTACTACGCTGAATCAGGAGCTGATGCGCTACGGCGGGCGTTCGAGGGACAGGTGATGGACTGGCCCGGCGTCACGTCGCGGCGTATGTTTGGCTGCCCTGCCTATCTCGTCGACGGCAAGCTTTTCGCATTCCTGGTCACAGACGGGATTGTGATCACGCAGATCCGGAAACGGGACCGTGAGGAGCTTGCCAAGACGCATACGACAGGGCCCTTCCACGCCGGCGAGCGGGAGATCGAGCGATGGCTCCAGGTCCAGGTCGACAGCATCGACCGCATCGAGCGCGTGATGTTGATGGTCAGGAAGAGCTACGACACCGTGCGCAGCTATTGAAGCAAGTCCCGGTCAGCCCGGGGCCCGTCAGGTCCTGTCAAAGGCAAGAGCACCGAGAACGTAGATCCCTCTCCGACCGTCGTGTCCGCCCAGATCCACCCGCCGTGAGCCTCGACCACCAACTTGCAGAACGGCAAGCCCAGTCCTGTGCCTCGCCGCCGCCCGCGGATGCCAGGCACCTGCTGAAACTTCTCGAAGAGCCGCGGTAATGCTTCCTGAGGAATGCCCGGGCCTGTGTCAGCCACAGCGAAGATAAGGTGCGGCCTCGTGGATCGTGTGTCGAGCGCTGCCGACACAGTCACGGTTCCGCCGTCGGGAGTGAACTTTAGCGCATTGTCCACCAGGTTGGACAGGACTCTCAGCATAAGCGAACGATCACCCAGGAACGGAGGGAGGTCCGATTCCGTGCGCACTCGCAGGTCGACGCTGTCTGCCGACGCAACCGGCAGGTACCGTGCACCGATCTCGCTCATCAGGCCCTCTATGGATACGGATTCTACGTTGAGTGGTAGTTGGCCTAACTCGAGCTGGCCAATGTCCAGTAGCTCATCGATCAGGCCCAGCACGCGCTCACTGCCCCGCTGGGCAATGCCGACGAGCCGTTGCGTCTGCTCTCCATCCACACCGGACTCCTGGAGCAGTGACAAGCTGGCGAGCACCATCGACATCGGCGATCGCAGGTCGTGAACTAGCATACCCGTGAGATCCTCGCGTAGCTTGTCGAGCTCCAGTTCCTCCGTAAGGTCCCGGAAGACCAGTAACCAGCCCCCGATCGTGCCCTCCGCCTCCCTTACCGGCGTCAGCGTTCGGCTCAAGCGGAGTCCCGAATGACTCAAGGCGATGACAGCCTCGATCTGTTCAACACTGCGGGCGCGCAGCCGCGCGCAGTCATCCTGGAGTCGCTCGATCTCGTACCCGATGTGCGCGAGCAGCGACTCCCCGTCAGCCTGCAACGTGTCGATCGGGTGCCTGACCAGATCCAGCTGGGCGAGGCCGACGAAATCCGCCAGTGCCCTGTTCACTGCCACAACGCGCAGGTCAGTGTCCAGGAGCAGCACGCCATCGTGCGTCGTGCGAAGCACAGAGTCCAGCTCCTGGACGCGACGTGCCAGGGCTTCGTCGGTCCGAGCGTAGAGCCGTGCGTTCTGAATCGCGATAGCGGCCTGGGCGCCGATGGTCTGGAGTAGGCCCAGATGGGACCGATCGTAGCTTGCGGGCGTATCGTACGATTGCACAGCCATCATTCCAAGCACCTGCTCGCCAGCCGCGATCGGCACGCCGAGCCAGCATTCGGACACCCGGCCCAACAGCTCAAGCCCAAGCGCAGCCACCCGGCTCGCCACATCACGCACGATCAAAAGGGGCTCGCCCGTCTTCAGGACGTACTCGGTGAGTCCCCGTCCCGCCCGGCGCGCTGATGGCGGCTGACGTTGCCCCTCCTCGACCTGCAATGCGAACGACACCTCGTCGAGATCGGGGTCGTAGAGCGCAACGTAGAAGGAACGCGCAGGCATCAGTTCCGCAACCTGCTCGTAGATCGCGACCAGAATCGTGTCGACGTCCAGGCTTGCGCTCAGCACCTGTCCCACCGCCTGCAGCCCGTCAAGCTCCTTCACACGCCGCTTCAGGCGCTCACTGGTGACGGCGAGTGAGTGACTGATCAGCGACGCCGTCACGAACGCCAGCAGGTACAGCAGGAGATAGCCCGCACCCAGGCGCGCGTAGATCATGGCCGCGAGGGGCGCAAAGATGAAAGGCGCGCCTTCAAACACCAGCAGCCTGGGCAGCGAACGAACGTATGTCTCGAGGGCACCACGACCTCGCGTCGCGAAGTAGCCCCCCACCAGGCCGTAGTTTATGCCAAGGTAGGCAATGCCCGACACAACGAGCGCATCAACAGTGGTGAGTGAAACACGATCCAGAGGAAGCGCCCCACCAAGCCAACCATACACGCTTGACGCTGCAAGGATCCCGAAGACGTGCATCGTGATGTTCAGAGCGGTGGCTTCCACCAACTCCTGGCCGCGAGGCTCCCGATGCTCAGGATTCCGGCGCCCGTGCCAATAGCGCGCTGCTGCGTGCCCCAGAGACCCCAAAGCGACCGCCCAGCCGGCCAGCGCCCGGTCGAGCACCAGAAAGGCCACCGCGGCAGTCATCGGCATCAGCGACACATCGCCACCGCCGGCAGGCACCGACCAGACATTGGCAAGAGTGATCAGGGCCGCAAAACAGAGCACAAGCGGAATACCGTCCAACGATGGCGCCGAGGCTGCCGTCACGAGGACCAGAGTGAGTGCAGCAAGCGCGCCGAGTATTAGCGAGAGCCGGTATCGAAGCGAATGCGCCAATGAACCTACCCTTGCAATCGGATCGCGATTGGATCGCGACACCCATTATACACCAGCCCACCAGCTTCACAGCGCCGAACGCAGCGCACGATCGGGCCGCTCGGGGACGTTGCTCCCGTATAGCCTGGGTGTAGAATGCACCGTACCGATCCACAACTCGCTGACGGCACCATCGGAACCTGTGTGGTGCCGTACCGGAGACCCGGAAGGAGCACACCTATGCCAACCAGGACACCTATGAGTGGTCCCGTAATCGTCGACACGACCCATAGCCCCAGCGCCCAGTTGCGCCCCGTCCCGATCAACGCAGTTACGCTAACCGATGAGTTCTGGAAACCACGCCGCAGCCTGACCCGCGAGTTGACCCTGAAGGCCCAGTTCGCCCACCTGGAGGACACTGGACGCCTCGATAATTTCCGACGGGCAGCAGGTGATCTTCAGTGCGAGTTCAGGGGCATCTACTTCAATGATAGCGACGTCTACAAGTGGCTCGAAGGCGCCTGCTGGGCCTTGGCGGATACCCACGACTCTGAGCTAGCTGATATGGTGCAGGGCGTCGCCGAACTCATCGAGCGCGCGCAAGCTCCGGACGGATACCTCAACACGTACTTCACGTTCGACCGCAGCGACCAGCGCTGGACCAATCTGCGTGATATGCACGAGCTCTATTGCGCGGGGCACTTCTTCCAGGCGGCCGTTGCGCACAGCCGCGTGACTGGAGAGGGCCGCCTGCTCGCTGTAGCACAACGCTTTGCCGACCTGATCTGCGAGACGTTCGGTGTGGCCGATGGACAGATGGAAGGTGCACCGGGCCATCCCGAGATCGAGATGGGGCTCGCAGAGCTGTCGCGGGCCACCGGCGTAACCCGTTACCTCGATCAGGCCGCCTACTTTCTGAACGCGCGAGGTCGAGGGATCATTGGGGGCGGCGCCTACCACCAGGACCATGTTCCGTTTCGCGACGCCGATCGCCTGACCGGTCACGCCGTGCGCGCGCTGTACCTGGCCGCAGGAGCGACGGACATCGTCGCTGAAACGGGTGACCAGGTCCTCAACGCTGCCCTTTCCCGGCTCTGGAACCATATGGTGTCACGCCAGATGTACATCACCGGCGGCCTCGGATCTCGCCACCAGGGAGAAGCCATCGGCGCCGACTACGAGCTGCCCAATGCACAGGCTTACGCGGAGACCTGCGCCGGGATCGCCGACGCGATGTGGGCGTGGCGGATGCTCCAGGTCAGGGGCGATGCCACCTATGCCGATGTCATGGAGCGCGCACTCTACAATGCCGCCCTGCCTGGCATCTCGCTGGACGGAACAGCCTACTTCTACGTCAATCCATTGGCGCAGGACGGCGTTCCGGAGCCGGGCTCAAGCATTCACCAACGCCAACCCTGGTTCGGCTGTGCGTGCTGCCCCCCTAACATTGCCCGCACGCTGGCGCAGATGCCTGGGTATCTGTACAGCGTGTCGGAGGGCCTCGTATGGGTACACACGTACGCCGCAAACGAGGCAATCCTGACGCTGCCTGAAGGTCTCACCGTGAACCTCATCCAGCGGACGCGTTACCCGTGGAGCGGCCAGGTTGTCCTGGAGCTGCTCACACCTGGTGAGTACGGGCTCAACCTTCGCATTCCGGATTGGTGTGGCGACGCCGATGCCGGAGATGCCCCGAGCCTGAGCATCAACAACGGTCCCTGTCGCCCCACGGTCAAGTCTGGGGAGTATGTGACAGTCCGCCGCACCTGGTCGGTGGGCGACACGGTATGCATCCAGATGCCCATGCCAATCCGACGGGTCAGGTCGCACCCGGCTGCTCTGGAGAACGCGGGACGCGTGGCGCTGATGCGTGGGCCACTGCTCTACTGTCTGGAGGCGGTGGATAATCCTGATGTGGATCTTCGGGACGTGAGCCTGCCGCGCGACGGCCAGCTGTCGTCATCGTTTCGCAAGGACCTGCTTGGCGGGGTACAGATCATCACGGGCGAAGCTTCGGAGGTAGTGCACGACAGCGCCTGGAGCTCAGCGCTCTACAAGGCGACACCGTCAGAAGCACAGCGCCGCCCCTTCAGCATCACTGCGGTCCCCTACTATGCCTGGGCAAACCGAGGCGCCGGCGCGATGCAGATCTGGCTGCGCCAGGAGGGTTAGGGCTCAGACAAGTCGGTCCGCGTTAACCGCTTCAGTGGTTCTCCTGCCACCATCTGAGCTGACCGCTGCGGATCGGCGCCGCGGCGTCTATCGGCACGGTCCAGACGCAAGCGCCCTGATCAGCCTTGCGCCTCAGTTATCGTCGAGGGGGCGATAGCCCGCCTTGCTCGCCTCAGACGTGAGGTCCTCGAGCCTGCCCGTGGCGACGAACAGCGTACGCTCGGCGACATTCGTGGCGCGGTCCGCAAAGCGCTCCACTGCATGCGACGCCCAGATGAGGTGCGTGGCTCGCCGGATCGTGCTCGGGTCCTCTACCATGTACGTCAGCAGCTCTCGGTAGATCTGCTCGTGGAGGCCGTCGACCATATCGTCGCGATCGATGATCGCACGAGCTTTCTCGACGTCACCGTTGAGGAATGCCCGGATCCCCTCGTGAAGCATCTCCGTCGCGATATCCACCATGCGTGGTAGATCGATGAGCGGCTTGAGTAGGGGTTCGTTGCAGACCTTGAGCGTGATCTTCGCCACGCCGGCCGCGTGGTCACCCATCCGCTCCATCTCGACCGCGATGTGGACAATGGCCATGATCGTCCGTAGATCCGTGGCGACAGGCTGCTGCGTGGCGATCGTGTCAACACAGAACTGCTCGATCTCATAGCGCAACAGGTTGATCGCGTCGTCATCGACAATCACTTGCTGAGCAAGCACGGCATCTCTCTGCTTCAGCGACTCCATCGCGCGGCGCATGGCCGTGTTGACAAGCTCCTCCATCTGGAAGAGCATCTCCCTCATCCGGTGCAACTCCTGGTCCAGCCCGATTCGGATCGGCATTCGGTTCCTCCAGCACTAGCGTTAGCTCGGTGGGTCTAGTATAGGCCGCGCTTCGGGTTCGGCAAACCCAGGCCAGCTCCAGGCGCGGACGAGCCGATTTGCCCATACCGCTCACGCTGCCATACTGTAGGGGACAACACCCAAGCACAGGAGGCCCATCGCAGGTCATGCTAGAGCGAACCATCATCGTGGTAGCTGTTGCCCTACTCGTCAGCGTCCTCGTCAGCAAGGTCTCAGATCGCTTCGGGATCCCCGCCCTCCTCTTGTTCCTCATCATTGGCATGCTCGCCGGTTCTGACGGGCCTGGCGGGTTGCACTTTGACGATCCGGCCCTTGCCCAGTCCGTCGGCGTCGTTTCGCTGGTGTTGATTCTGTTCTCGGGAGGCCTGGACACCGAGTGGAAGGCCGTCCGGCCTGTTATGCGGGAGAGCCTACTGCTCG
>JALOOJ010000274.1 GCA_025454475.1 Anaerolineae bacterium | reverse complement strand
GAGGTCATGGGTTCCTGAAAGACCATGGCGATCTCATTGCCCCGGATTGCGCGGATCTCCGGCCCCTTGGGATCGAGTTTCGTGAGATCGATGACATCCGCCATCGCAAAGGTGGTCTTGTCCTCGGAGTAGCGGTGATAGATCAACTCTCCCTCAATGATGCGCCCCGGAGGCGGAACGATTCTGAGGATGGACTGGGCGGTGACGCTCTTGCCGCAGCCGCTCTCTCCCACCACGGCCAGGGTCTTGCCCCGTTCTATGACGAAGTCCGCACCGTCGACCGCGCGCACCGTCCCCTCTTCCAGGGGGAAGTAGGTCTTCAGGCCCTTGACCTCCAGCAGCACCCTGTTTGTGGCATTAAGACCAACGGCACCCATTGTCCCTCCTTCTGAAGGCCCTTCGTGAGGGCCCTTTCCTAAGGCCTAGTCCAACAGCACGCATCCCGCCCCGAGCCTCTGCACGGGCGGGCTGTCGAAGTCCAACTTGATGACGGTCACCCCAGCAATGGGGTCCGGATCGAAGTGGGGTAGGTTCTTGAGGACCAGGCGCTCCTCAGTCTGTTCGAACGTGATTGGGGTTCCATCGGCCAGGAGACTGGCCTTGAGCACCTTCGTGCGCAGTCCACCGATGACCAGCTCCGACCCGGGCCACCGATGACACCAGTAGTAGGCACTGTTCCCCTTGATCGTCCACGACCCGGTCACCATGAATTCGACCCGGCCACGGCCGGCTCGATCGACCTGACCATAGAGCGCCTCGCCGTTCTTGGCGATCCACTGCCCAACCGCCGTCAGTCGTTCAGTGGCCTCAGGCGGGACTGAGCCATCGGGCTTTGGACCAATGTTGAGCAGCAGGTTACCCTGGCCCGCCGTCGCCGTACGCAGCATATCGATGACCTCGCGCACCGGGCGCCAGTCAGGCGCGATCGGCATATAGCCCCACGACCCGTTGAAGGTCATGCAGGCTTCCCAGGCGCGCCCTTCTTCTTCCGCGGTGACGTGCTCCTCAGGTGTGCCGAAATCCTCGGGCAACTGTGAGCGATTGTTGATCAGGATATGGGGCTGCAGCTCACGGGCCATCGTGTTCATGGTGACGCTCTCCCAGGCCTCAGGACTGCGCAGCGGCCACGAGACGTCATACCAGAGGATATCGATCTTGCCGTAGTTGCTCATCAGCTCGCGCACACAGCCCTGCGTGAAGTCCAGGAAACGGCGTCGCGCCGCTTCATCCTTTGCACAGAGCGCCCCATCGGGATGGTGCCAGTCCATAAGCGAGTAGTAGAAGCCGATCTTCAGATCGAACTCGCGGCAGGCGTCGACGAACTCCCGGACGAGGTCGCGCCCCGGCCCACACTTGGCGGCGTTGTAGTCGGTCTGTTTGGTATCCCAGAGGCAGAACCCCTCATGATGCTTGGTGGTCATCACCATGTACTTCATCCCGGCTTGCTTCGCCAGCGCCGCCCACTCGCGTGCGGGGCGCTCCTTAGGGTGCCAGGTTGCCGCCAGCTTCTCGTACTCGGCGACAGGGATCCGCTCGCGGTTCATCACCCACTCGTGGCGGCCCAGTTGGGCGTAGAGCCCCCAGTGGACGAACATCCCAAAGCGCGCCTCCTGCCACCAGGCGATCCGCTCGGGTCTCGTCTCAGCAATCTGCTGCAGATACGTTTCCTGGTCCATGATTCCTCCTATGTGAAGAGCTATTGAGTGTGCTATCTCCGCAGCTCACAGCCTCGAATACGGATCCGCAGCATCACGCAGGCCATCACCGATAAAGTTAAACATCAGCACCGTGAGCACGACGAAGATCCCGGGGATCATCTGCCAGGGCCGCTGCGCAACCACCGTGAGCTGCTGCGCATCCCTGAGCAGCGTTCCCCAGCTCACCGCAGGCGGCTGGATACCCAGACCAAGGAAGCTAAGCGATGTCTCGCCCAGAATCGTGTAGGGGACCGCGATTGTGATGTTAACGAGCAGGTAACTCATAAAGTTGGGGAGCATGTACCGCCCAATCAACCGGGCCGGAGATGCACCATAGACCCGGGCAGCCATGATGTAGTCTTCCTCGCGCAATGAGAGGAGCTTCCCGCGCACCGTCCGAGCGAGTCCTCCCCACCCCAGCACGGACAGGATAATCGTGATGGCGAAGTAGGTATTGGTCACCGACCAATCGCGCGGGATCGCAGCAGCCAACCCCATCCACAGTGGAATTGTCGGCGTGGCGACCATAAAGTCGACGACACGCATAATCACCTCATCCACAACCCCACCGAGATAGCCAGCGATACCCCCCAATGTAACGCCGAAGACGAAGGTCAGGATCACACCACCGAACCCAATAAACATCGAGATGCGCGACGCGTAGAGCGTGCGAGAGAAGACGTCGCGCCCCAGGTTATCCGAACCGAACAGAAAGACCGGCTGCCCCTCCTCAACCCCGAACAGACGCCAGCTCTGCATGACCCCGAGAAGTGCCTTACGAGGTTCCGCCGGTATGAAAAAGCGCACCGGATAGCGCTCCGACCTGTCCTCGACGAATTTCACACGGAAGGTCTCAGTATCGACCGTGCGGCCCAACTTGTAGACAGATGGCCCGACCCACTTACCCGACTCGTCGCGGAAATGGATACTTGCCGGCTGACAGATCTCCCACCCTCCGAAGCGCTCATTCGCGGCATAGGGCGTCAACAGGTCCGCAAAGATCGCGATCAAGTATAGAAACAGGAGCACACCAATGGCGACAAGCGCAGCCTTGTGCTTCCGGAACTTCCACCACATGAGCTGCCATTGCGAGGCGGTGTAGAACGTCTCGCCGCCCTCCGAGACGCGCATCCCGGGGATACCTGCCCCAGCTTCGACCTCATCAGTTATGTCTGTCATGGTTCCCTTACCCCTCTGCTCCATAGCGAATCCGTGGGTCGAGCCAGGCCAGGAGAATGTCCGAGATCAACGTTCCGATCACGGTCAACACGCCCAGGATCAACACAATGCTCCCAGCCAGGTACATATCCTGCGTAAGCGTGGCCTGCATCAACACCGGGCCGATCATCTGCAGATTGAGCACGATGCCGACGATGACACCACCGTTGATCAAGCCGGGCAGCAGCCAGCCGATCGTGCTGAACACGGGGTTCATTGCGATCCGGACCGGATACTTCAACAGCAGCTTGGTCTCAGTCAGTCCCTTTGAGCGCGCCGTGACCACGTAGGGCCGGGACAGCTCATCCAGCAGGGTCGCCCGCAGTGTGCGGATCAGGCCCGCCGTACCCGACAAGCCAATGATCAGGATGGGCAGCCACACGTTCGACATCAGGTCGAGGAACTTGGCAAACGACCAAGGCGCGTCCCGAAACTCGAGTGAGAACAGGCTCGTGACCATCCCACCCGTGATCAGGAAAAAGATCCAGGAAAGGGCCAAGGCAATAAGGAAGTTGGGTGTCGCCAACCCTATGAAGCCAAAGGTAGTCGCCAGGAAATCAAACCACGAGTACTTGTAGATCGCGGAGATAATGGCGATGGGGATGGCGAGCGTGTACACTACGATAAGGCTGGAGAGTGAGACGAAGATCGTGATCGGCAGGCGCTCCACCAGCAGGTCACCCACGGGGCGCCCCCAGAAGAACGACGTCCCGAAGCTGCCACGGAACAGGATGTCCCCCATCCATCTGGCGTACTGGACATAGATGGACTGGTCAAGGCCGTACTGTGCCCGCAGCGCGTCGATCTCGGCCTTGTTAAACGTCTCGCCCGCCGCGATCCTTGCATTGATGTAGGTGGTCAGGTAGTCGCCCGGCGGAAGCTGTATGATCACAAAGGCAATGATCGACAGCAGCACAAGCATCGGGATCATGATCACAAAGCGGCGAGCGATATATGCAAGCATTCAGCACTCTCCCCCTCGTCTCCGAGGCATTCTCACGACGCCAGGGGACATATACTCCCTAGCGCGGTCAACGCACCTACCCGGCGGCAGGCACATACTACAGAGACTCCGTCCCAGGTGCTGTCCCGTGAACGGGGCAGCACCTGGGACTGCCAGCACCTTACTCAAACCTGACCCCCCAGAGGGGATCTGACTACTTCTTGAAGAAGACCTGAATCTGAGAGAACCAGACAGCCGACGAGCGGCCTCCGTGCGCCAAGTTGCCAAGGTTCGCCGGGACGATCAAGGGATCCTTGACATCCCGAGCCAGGGGCAGCATCGGCACATACGTCTCGTACCAGGTCATGAGCTCCGCCTGTGCGGCCTGGCCCGTGTCCGTGTTGGGGTTCACCTTGGACAGCTCGGCATCGATCTCGAACAACTCCTGGATCCAGGCAGGCGGTTCCTCGCCCTCCGCGCCCTTGGTGTTCTTCCACCTCATCCACAACTGCGCCCACTGGATACGGCTGTCGGGCATATAGTCCTGGGTGAGGAACGGCCAGTTGCAGTCATCCAGCCAGTCGATGCTTGCCTTGAGCTCGTTGGCATCGCGGATCTGGTTCCACAGCGTGCCCTCCATCGATTTCATCGGCACATAGATGCCGACCTCCTCGAGGTGGCTCTTGATAACCTCAGCGGGCCTGACCCACATGGGGTCCAGCCGGATGTCGAAGGTGAACTCGAAGCGCTTGCCGTCGGGGCCGAGGCGCCAACCATCCGCGTCCTTCTTGTCGAGCCCAACCTGGTCGAAGTACTCGCCCGCCTTCACCGGATCATACTCGCCGGGCAACCAGGGGTTCCGGCTTCCGAGACCCAAGTACATCACTTCGAGGATCTCGGCGAAGTTGATC
>JALOOJ010000107.1 GCA_025454475.1 Anaerolineae bacterium | reverse complement strand
GAACGGGCGCCATCGAGCAGGTGGAAGACGCCATTGGTCGTACGCCACGACGAGTCCCCAGGTCGCTAGCGGGATAACCACGTTGTCGTTGTTCACACCGGCGGCGAGCAGCAGGAATTGCGGGTTGAACGCGACAGCACCCACTGCCGTCGTCACGAAGTGACCACCCAAGTGCAGCCTGCGCGCTAGCGTAAAGACCCCACACAGCGTGACCACCCCAAGGAGCGTTGAGAGGAGTCTCTATGGCGCCAGACGGCCTTGTTGTAGGGGACGTACTCAGACCCGCACGCCACGAGTTGCGCCGGCACTTCGTGAGCGACAGGCTGGACCAATGGCAGCGCCAGAAGCCTTGTCCAGCCTGCAGCAAGGTAGTAGTACAGCGGTGGCTGTGATGCCTCCTGGCGGACCCTGTAACCGGCGGCATCAGCGACATCGTGCACCGGCAGTCGGCCGGTAGATGCGACGTGGCGCACCACCTCGAAGTGCTCCAGCTCGTCGAGTCCTTCGAATGGGGGGACCAGCATGTTCCACGCACCAGCCATGGCAACGAAGGCGGCGATGGTGAGCAGCAGGCCTATCCTGGATGCCTGCGAAGCCCCGCCACGGTTGGCGGCTGCTGGGTTGGCGGTCAGCATATGGCGGGAAGTATAGCACGCTTCAAAGGCCTTGCGCGCACCAGGGTGCTGCCTACAATTGGGCTGTGGCTATTCCTGGGGAGGCGTGAATGGATGAGAGAGGCGGGAAAGGCAGACAGCCGGGATCCGGAAGCCCACGACCGGCGGAGGAACGCACCGACTGGGGGCGTCAGATCCTTGGTGCAATCATCGGTGGCGCGGTGGTACTGGTCCTGGGGACGGCTGCCCGTCAGTTGGGCTGGATCGATCAGGATCTGACACGCTATGTTATGTGGGGCGCCGTCATCGGTGCGCTCTTTGGCAGCTCTGAGTCTCTAGAACGCGCAGGCCAGAGGCTGACGCGTCGCGATGAACCATGGCTGAACATCGCCGTGTCGCTCATTGGAATGGCGGTGGCCTTCGCGCTCATCTACGTCATCTCACGGGGCATGATGGCTCTGATCCAGCGTTTTGGCTGAAGCCGATGGCGCATTGATCCTCAGCATGGCGCGCAAGGGCAGATGGCTCTGCGCCGTGCGCGCCATGCTTGAACACAAAAGAGCCAGACCTGGCCCCTCGGTTAGGTTGTAACCGAGGCGACCCAGTCGCGGCCGGGTCAGTCCGCCTTGGGCACCTCATAGTCCTCGGTCTGTGCCCGGAGATCCAGAATCTCACTCATGTTGCTGTGCACCGTCGTGAACGACTCCGCGGCCAGTTCCACCTGGCCGGCCACGATTGCCTCCCAGACCACACCGGCCAGAAGAAGTGAGAGGTTGTAGCTAGCGACCGCAATAGGACTTCTGGTTGGGATGATCACGGTCACGTCGGCTTCCCGTGCGGGCAGGACCGTCCCGGAATTCGTCAGACAGACCGTCTTGAGGCCCTTCTGCCGTGCCATCTGAATGGCGTAGCCGGTGTCGAGGCCCGGAATTCCGATGACGAGCGCCAACAGCGCCTCACCCTCTTTCATCTGCGCGACCACGGCCGCGGTCTCGGAGATGCTGGGCTGGAAGTGGATCGCAGGGATGCCGATCGTTGGGTAGAGGCTCTTCGCGAGGTACGCCGCAATGTCGTATGACGTGAACTCGCCGGTGATCCAGATGCGGCTTGCGCCCTTAAGGATCTCCGTGGCCTGCGCCAGTGACTGCGTCTCCGTGGTCCGGAACTGCTGCAAGTGCTGCTGCGTGTTATCGAGGATGACATTGATGACGTCTTCCTCGGTCTTGGCTTCCTTGGCTTCGCGATACGTCGCGGTGACCTGATCGCGTACATATCGTTTGATTTCCCTCGAGAGCTCGCGGTACCCGGAGTACCCGATCTCCTGTGAGAACCTCACGACTGTGGCTGGGTCGACGCCCACGCGACGGGCTAACTCGCTGGCTGTCAGAAACGCGGCATCGAGCGTGTGCAACATGATGAAGTCTGCCAGCTTCCGAAAGCCGGGAGTCAGCGCATCATAGTACTCGCGTATTCTCTCCCTAAACACGATCGACCTCCTCTTTCTGGGTGATGGGTAGGATGTAGAGCTTCGTTGCTTTGCGAACAGCCCAAGTTCGGCGGCGCCGGATCACCGTTCAGCGACGTGGTCCTCGGTGGCGTCCTCGAGCGTGATACCCCTTATCCGATCGTGTCCTGCCAGATGTTCTGAGGCCCGGCAACTTCGTACTCGGCGGTCTCGGCTCTCAGGCTCAGGATCTTGGCCATCTGCGTACTCATCTCGTGCGCCTGCCGTTGCATCTTTTCGGTAGCGGGGGTCATAAGCGCTTCATACATCAGCCCGGCCACCTCGAGCAGCGGTCCAAAAGAGGCCACACCTGCCGGGCTCTTGTGCGGCACGATGATCGAGATGTCTGCGATGCGCGCGGGCAACGCCACGCCTGATCCCGTCAGCGTGATGGCTCTCACGCCCTTCTCTCGCGCCAGTCGGACGGCGTATCCCGCATCGATGCTAGGATCGCTCCCTGCAAAGGTCAGCAGCACATCCCCTTCCTGCATCCGTGCCAGCACGGCGCTCGTGCTGGCCATGCTTGGCTCGAAGGCGACAGCGGAGAAGCCTTGGGTACCCAGCTTCTTGGCGAGGAATGAGGCAACATCATAGCCCGAGAACTCACCGGTACACCAGATCGTGTTCGCCTGTCGGAGGGCCTCAACAGCGTCGACAACGCTGGCGAGATCAGTTGTGACGAAGTATTCGATATTCTGGCGTGCGTTCTCCACAAGCCCCCGTAGGATCTCCTCGGTCGAGCCTGCTTCCTGTACCTTGCGGTACGAAGCGGTGACGCGATCGCGTACGTACCGTTTGATCTCGCGCGACAACTCACGAAATCCTGAATACCCCAGTTCCTGGGCGAAGCGGACCACAGTGGCGGGATCGACGCCGACCCGCTTGGAGAGTTCCGTCGCTGTTAGGAAGGCGACATCGAGGGTGCTGTCCATGATGAAGTCCGCAAGCTTGCGAAATCCTGGCGTAAGGCCGTCGTAATTCTCGCGAATACGTTCTTTGAACATGGCGAGCCTCCCAATCTCATCGATCCTGACGTGACTGCCACACCACGGCGCTGCGGTCCGGTGTGTACCAGTTTGCTGAGGAATATTTTGTTTCAGCAACATGCTATCACTCAAAATGCCGTATGTCAAGCACTTTCGCACAGTCTGGTAAGGTGCTGCGAGCTGTCGGCGTGCTTGATACGCCTATGGGATGCGCTAGAATGGCTTGGTATGGGCTACAAAGGTCACGGGCTGCAATCTGGGCTGTGTCGACTCGGTTTTGCGCTTGCCGTACTGCTATCTTCGTGTGGACTTCAGGGCAACGATCTGCTGACCAGGTCCACGCCAACACCGACAGTCCTGTCACAGTGGGCGTCGATCGCGACTGCGAGCTCGGCCTATGCACTTCCGGACTGGAGCCCAAACCGGGCCACTGGGGCTCCGGAGATTGGCATCTGCGCGGATGACCCACGTGCATGGGCATCAGCGAGAGGCAACGGGGTGGAGTGGCTGCAACTGTCCTTTCCGAGCCCGGTCTATCCCGTGGCGGTCAGAATTCATCAGACATATGGCCGGGGCGCGATATCGCGGGTGACCCTGATCGGTAGTGATGGCGTTGGCCTAACGGTCTGGGAAGGCGTTGATGTGCCTGCCCCATGCCCGGGCGTACTGGATGTTCGCGTCCAGCTCACGACTACCCTGGTGTCTGAACTGCGGGTGGATCTCGACGAGAGCAGGACCGGCACGTGGAACCAGATCGACGCGGTCGAGCTGGTCGGTGTACGCTAGCCCGATTCCGTTCCCTTCCGAAGCCGTCGCAGCAACGCCTCCGGGACAACGCCCCCTTTGCTGAGCGTTGCCAGTATCTCCTCGGATGAGATGGGCGGAAGCGAGACACCCTCGCCTGGTTCATAGGTTTCCTGCACCTCGGGCTGGCTGGGATGCCGCAGACGCTGTGCCCCTGGGCCAGCGACGGCAAGAGTCCCGGACCCGGGCACGGCCAATAGCCCCTCGATCCAGTCCAGTACATCGGTGGGTTCTGCGGTGACGGCCCACGGGGTAGGGGGCCTCGACGACTCATCGAAGTCCGCCAGTTCGAGGATCGGTTTGCTGCCGAGCCAATCGGCGGGCAGTCCGCGCGCGACGTCGTCTCCAGTGAGGAGGACTCGATCTGCGGCGTACCACGCGACTTGCTGCAGGATCGGGTCGAGGCTTGGCTGGTGAGCTGTTTCCGGGGAGAGCGGGCTCACCACGACCATTCGGCCGTCCTCGACGAGGTGCGCCTCCAAATCGGTGGACGACCTGCGGCGCAGTCCCGACTGTGCAAAGAGGAGGAGTTCGCCTTCGGCTGCAGCCATCTCGCGCATCGCCAGCCTCGCCTGGTCCGACCCCTCGAACGCGGCAATCAGGACGTGCTCGCCCATCAGCAGGGCGAGGGTCTCGATCAGGCGTTCCTCCGTGTCTGCAGCCACCGCGCTTGGCGCGAGGTACACGACGGATCTGGATAGCAGGGAGGCCGCGCCTCTGTAGAAGAGCAGCGCTGGTCGTAGCTTGAGCGGCAACCTGTTAAGCCCGGTCGGGTACAGGTCGTCGAGCCAGGTGAGAGCTTCGACAGATGGGAGCCCTGACGCCGAGGCCACACGCCCGCTGGCGAGTAGGGCCGCCTCGCCTGGTGTGATGCCCAGCGACGCGGCCCGTGCCTGCGGCTGACCAAGCGCATCGACCAGTGCTATGCTCTGCGTGTGCCAGTTCTCCAACAGCTCCTTTGCACGCTGCGTCGATAGGCCGCTGTAGAACACAAACCAAGTCCATAACGCTGAGTCATCGCTCATCTAGCCCGCACCCGGCCCTTTCTCCAGCACAATCGTCACAGGCCCGTCGTTCAGGAGATCGACCTGCATGTGGGCTCCGAACACGCCAGACTGGACAGGTACATCCTCGGCCTCTAAGCCCGCGACAAAGCATGATACCAGCGGTGCCGCGACAAGCGGCGGTGCGGCTGACACAAAGGAAGGTCGGAAGCCCTTGCGGGTGTTAGCAATGAGCGTGAACTGGGAAACGACCAGGACTTCACCCCGGACATCCTTCACTGAGAGGTTCATCTTGCCTTCGGCATCGGCGAAGATCCGGAGGTTCGCGACCTTGTGGGCGAGCCACTTAGCTTCGGCTTCAGTGTCGTCCTCAGCAACCCCCAGCAGAACAAGTAGCCCTGCGCCCACACCGCTGACCGCGCGTGAATCGACGAACACTGAGGCGCGAGCTACCCGCTGAACGACAGCGCGCATTGGCTAGCTATCCAGGCGTGAACCTGCCACTGTGACAGGTCCGAGAGCCACGACGAAGGCAAGCGCAAGATCGCCATCGTGCGTCAGGCTGATCGCCCAGGTCGCCAAGCCTGCGGCGGACGCCAACTCCTGCGCGCGCCCGTAGAGCGTCAGATAGGGCTGTCCACTGCGATGGTTCAGCGTCTCCACCTCGAGCCAACCTATCCCGGCGGGCGACATGAGTCGCATACCCACGCCCAGCGCCTTCGACACGGCCTCCTTGGCCGCAAAACGAGCAGCCAACTCGGCCGGCCTACCACGGCTGGACACGACCTCACCCGGCGTGAAGACGCGTTCCAGGAACCTGGAGCCATAGCCATTGAGGATCCTGGCTAGCCGTGAGACCACGACCATATCCACGCCCGTTGCCAGCATAGTCATCTATTGGCGTCCTATCCCCAGACGCTGCCATCGCCTGAGCGAAGCGCTTCGCTGGCCTGGATGGGCACGTCAGGCAAGGCTTGCATCGTCCAGGGGATGGCCAATCCCCCGACCCTCGTGACCGCGCCCGATTCCTGCGTACTGGTAGCCGAGTTGGAGCGCCCTCGCGGGATCGAAGATGTTCCGCCCGTCAATGAGGATGGCCTGCGCCATCGAAGCGTGCACGCGCTCGAGGTCTAGATTCTTGAACTCGTTCCATTCCGTGATCAGGATAAGAGCGTCGGCGCCTGCCGCGACGCTGTAAGCATCCTGCATCATCTCCACATCGCCCAGTATCTCCGCAGCTCTGGGCATCGCGACCGGATCGTAGGCGCGCACGGTCGCCCCTTTGCGCTGGAGGTTGCGGATGATGTCGATTGAGGGCGCATCACGCATATCGTCGGTGTTGGGCTTAAAGGCCAGACCCAGGACGCCGATGATCCTGCCACGGAGGTCCCTGCCCAGAAACGCTTCGAGCTTGCGAACGGGGGAGTGTCTCTGGTCTCGGTTGATGTCCATCACAGCATGGAGAAGATGGGGATGGCGCCCCTCTACCTCCGCCATCGAGGCCAGCGCTTTCACGTCCTTCGGGAAACATGAGCCGCCCCAGCCGAGGCCTGCATCCAGGAACGCCGGGCCGATGCGTCTGTCCAGCCCCATGCCGTACGCCACCTCCTTGACATCCGCCCCAAGCGCCTCGCAGATGTTGGCGATCTCGTTGATGAACGATATCTTGGCGGCCAGGAAGGCGTTGGAGGCGTATTTCACCATCTCGGCAGTTCGGAGATCGGTGATCATAATCGTCGTGCGTAGAGGGAGGTGGATCTGCGCCACTTTTTCTGCCGCATCCCGGCTCGTGGAACCCAGGATCACGCGGTCGGGGCTGGCGAAGTCGCTGATGGCTGACCCCTCGCGCAGGAACTCGGGGCAGGACACGACGTCGAACTCAGGGGCGTCGGGCCGGCGCGTGCGGATAATGTCCGCGACCCAGTCGCCTGTGCCTACAGGCACAGTGCTTTTGTTCACGACGATCAGGTAGTGGTCCATCACATCTGCAATCGACTCGGCCGCCATCCGCACGTACCGAAGATCGGCTTGTCCGTCGACATCGGATGGCGTGCCGACGGCGATGAAGGCGAAGTCGGCGTCTCTCACGGCTTCGGCGTAGGAGGTCGTAAACGAGAGACGTCCAGCTTTCACGTTTCGCCGCGCCAACTCCTCCAGGCCGGGCTCGAAGATGGGCATAATGCCCTGGTTGAGATTGGCGATGCGCTGTTCGTTGATGTCCACGCACGTGACCTTGTTTCCGAGGTCGGCGAAACAGGATCCGCTGACGAGTCCAACATAGCCGACGCCGATAAGGGCGATGTTCCTCATCTACTGTGCTCCTATAGCGGTGGATGTGGGCTGAGCTCACGCAGGTCACGGCGTTCACGATCGCCGGCCACTCGGCGTCAGCCGCGCGGCGTCCTCGCCGCCCGGATGCGTTCAGATCATACCACAATCGGACCACAGTCCAATCCGACTGGACGCGTGCAGCCAGGGTGCTATCATGGCCTTCAGTTGTGCAGGGAGGATCGCCTTGGCAAGTGACTATGCGGACTCGTGTCTTTCTAGGCTCGTTGATAGCATTGTGACCGGAAGATCCTTCGATCCGGGTTACGTGCGGCAATGCCTCGCATCCGGCAACGGGGTGCATTCCCTCGACGTGGTGCTCCAGGGGTTATCGCGGATACTGGACGGCAGCGAGCCAGCGTCTCGGGGGGCTGCGGCTGACCGGGCGAGTGTCGACGCTCGCCTGAGAGCCGTTCTGTCTCACCTGGATGGGATTCCCACTGACGCAGCGCTTGCCAACGCAGAACCGAAGGGATCGGTTGTTCTGGCGAGCCTCCCGGGAGACCGGGATACGGGCACCTGGCTGTGGCGACTCATCCTGGCGAGCCAGGGCCATGGCGTGCATCCTCTCGGCGTCAAAGCTCCTCCGCTGATTGTGTCGCATGTTGCGCAACTCTCCCCTGATGCGCTCGCCCTCCACGTGGCCGCATCGCGGAGCCGGCCTGCGGTGCAGGCTGTGGTGGCAGGACTTGCGCGAAGAGGCCTGCGCGTTCCACTGATCGTTGGCGGCCCCGGGGTTGATCCCGAGTTCGCGCAGTGGGTTGCCGTCCCACAAAGCGGTCAGCCCTACTGGGGCGGGGTGTACTTCTGTGACGATGCCCAGCAGATGCTGAGCGTGCTGAGGCAGGTCATCCTGTTCGATCCGCCCCCTGTTGCCCACACCCACGAGCGGGCGGCGCCGCTGTCAGACTGTGCTGGGTGTGGTGGGTGCCCCATTTCCACGTCCTGTGAGCTTCAGTGATCTGCCGTCTCATTCCCCTTGTGGTGCAGGTGGGTCGTGCCCCTGGCTGCTGATGTGCTGACCCGCATCGACTCACAGGTGGCCGCGGTGCGCGCGCAGCTGGTTGCGGACCGTCGTGACTTCCACCGCTACGCCGAGACGGGATGGATGGAATTCCGCACGGCGTCGCTGATTGCGCGGCGACTGGCCGACCTCGGCCTCGATGTCGCTGTGGGCCGCGATGTCGTCGATGAGGCAGGGCGGATGGGTCTGCCCGATCCCCAATCTCTCGAGGCAGCGTGGGCACGCGCTCTCGATCAGGGCGGTGATCCCGTGTTCCTCGACGCCGTCCGAGGTGGTTTCACGGGTGTGGTGGGATCGCTGCATTGCGGCGACGGACCGTGCATAGGCATCCGCCTTGATATCGATGCTCTGGACCTGCAGGAGAGCGATGCACCCACGCATCGTCCGTCGCTTGAGGGATTTGCCTCCGTGAATGCAGGTGCGGCGCACGCCTGTGGGCATGACGGGCACGCTGCAGTTGGCCTGGGGCTTGCGCAGACGCTGATCGGAATGCGAAGTGCTCTCCGAGGCACAGTCAGGCTGATCTTCCAGCCGGCAGAGGAAGGCGTGAGGGGGGCCAAGGCGATGGTGGCGGCCGGTGTCGTCGAGGGCGTCGATGCCCTTCTCGGGCTCCATCTTTACAGCGGCTGGCCGACGGGCCAGGTAGCGCCCGGGAAGAGCAACTTCCTCGCGACGAGCAAGTTCGACGCGCTGCTAACCGGTGCGCCTGCCCACGCGGGGGGGGCATCCCACCGCGGCAAGAACGCTATGCTTGCTGCAGCTACCGCAGTACTCAACCTGCACGCCATCCCGCGCCACGCCGATGGAGCGACACGCATCAATGTCGGGCGCCTCGTAGCGGGGCAAGGGCGCAACGTGATCCCACCAACGGCGTACCTTGCGCTTGAGACGCGTGGCGGTACCTCGGAGCTCAATGACTACATGGTCGAGGCTGTTCACCGAGTGCTGCGGGCTGCGGCCGCTATGTACGCCTGCGACCTGGAGATTCGCCCGATGGGCGAGGCGCATAGCGCTGTGAGCGATCCTGCGCTGGTCGAGCGCATCGCCGCAACAGTGCGAGCGTTGCCGGGGCTCAGCCTACGCGATGCGGCCCCCGGCAGTGGGAGCGAGGACCTCACGACGATGATGCGGCGTGTTCAGCAGCAGGGCGGACTGGCGTCCAGCATCGGCCTTGGGGCCGATCTCGGCGGCTTCGGGCACCATACGGCGGAGTTTGACTTCGACGAGGCCGCTCTGCCTATGGCTGTGCGGCTGCTTGCCGTAACGGTGATTGATCTCCAATCGCATCCCTGGATCGACGGTGCAGTCCCGTGAGCCTCACGCAAGTGAACCGCGGGACTGCAGTCTGTCTCAGGTCACTATGCGGTCAGTCCTAGTCGGCACCTGAGGCTGCAGCCGCCGCGGCCGCCGCGTCGCTCTGCTGCAGAAGAATCAGGTACCAACCGGTGAGCACCAGCAGCCCGACTTGGGGGTACCTTCGGCCGATCTCCGTGATCGTGACGTGGGCCTGCGATCTGAAGAAATCCTTCAGCCCGCCGTCCTTGCCCCCGGACTTGTACTCGATGAGGGTCAACCCCGACGACTCCTTGATCTCATACCGAGTAGCCCAGAAGTTCGCCACTGTCCACGTGAATATGGCACCGCCGCGGAAGGCAAGTTCCCCCTCAGTGCCGGTCCACTTTGGCCTGTAGACCGCAAGATCGTCGTCGGAGCCCGCGTTGCGTACGGTGACGTGCGGTCGAAAGAACCCCATGCGTTTGAGTGACCAGGCCTCGCCATTCGCGCGAGCCGTCGCGCGCGAGCCGAAGGCGGTCTCAAACTCCAGGGTGCCGACGACGATGTCGGCCGTCTGCAGCTCATAACTTCGGTGCATGGCCTTGGGTTGCGTCCAGTAGAGTTCTTCTGCCAGATGATCTGCCAGCGGTTCCATTGTCACCTCCTTGGTCGCGTCGTCACGATCCCTTGACCTGCACCGGCATTATAGGCGCCGCGTCGCGTGACGCCAGTTATGATCATGCAACGCAAGGTGGCCATTGACAGGGAATCCGTCTGTGATAATATATGAGCGAGCGCTCATATAATTCCGGGAGGAGTCCGAATGGAAGACAACGACGCCAACTCCGCTGCAGAGCCAACTGGGTGCGATGGCGCACCGGTCGAGGTACTGGACGAGATGACCGCTGTCCGGCTGGCTGAGACCTTCTCAGTGCTTAGCGATCCGACTCGCGTGCGCATGGTCTCAGCGCTTGCGGAGCGTAGGCTCTGTGTGCACGAACTCGCTAAGGCGCTCGCGATGACGCACTCCGCCGTTTCTCATCAGTTGGCGACCCTGCGCGAAATGCGCCTCGTTGCCCATACCAAGGAGGGGCGCCACGTGTACTACGCGCTGGATGATGACCACATAGGTGACCTGTTTGCCCAGGGTCTGGCTCACATACGTCACGGTATGGATGGAGGCATAGCGAATGACCGTCGAGACTGAGAAGCTGATGGAGCGAGGCGCGGTGATGCATGAGAAGGACCTGGATCACCGAATCTACAGGGTGGAGGGGCTGTCCTGCACGGACTGCGCGGCTCGTATCGAGGCAGGCCTCGCTCGACTGGACGGCGTCGACGAGGTTGTCGTGGACGTTGCCGCCGGAACAGTGAGTCTGCGGGTCGCGAATCCTGACGTGGATGTGTCTCAGCTGGAAAGGATCGTTGAGGATACGGGCCATAGGTTGATCGTGGACCATCAGCGCTCCCAGGCACCAGCCGGAGCGCTGGGCTTTGGTCGCTTTCTGCTCGGCGCCCGCGACACGCGGATGACCGCCTTGGCTGCCGCGCTGACGATCCTGGGACTGGGGATCCAGCTGGTTGGACTTCCGCTGGCTTTCCATAGCGGCGCGCTCCTGCTGGCCATCCTCATAGGTGGGGTTCCTGTGGCACGGCACGCTCTGCAGGAGATCTGGGTAGCGCGCAGCCTCGGCATCAGTTCGCTGATGGTGGTCGCGGTCGTGGGGGCGATTATCATTGGCGAGGTCGCTGAGGCGGCAATCGTCGTGGTGTTATTCTCTCTGGGTGAAGCGTTGGAAGGTTTCGCGGCTGAACGCGCACGTGGTGCGCTTGACGCGTTGCTGGATCTGGCACCTCCGGTGGCGCTTCTGATCGGGCCGGACGGCAACGCGGTTGAGGTCCCTGTGGCCACCTTGTCGGTGGGTGACGCCATCCGGGTTCGCCCTGGCGATCGCGTGAGCGTTGATGGTGTTGTGACAGCAGGCCACTCGGCCGTTGAGCAAGCAGCGATCACGGGAGAGAGCATGCCGGCAGACAAAGGGCCGGGTGATGCCGTGTATGCCGGCACTGTCAACACCTTCGGTGCTCTTGAGGTCGAGGTGACGCGCAGATCGGAAGACAACACGCTGAGCCAGATGGTAGCGCTGGTCCGCGAGGCTCAGTCGCGTCAGGCCCCTGTGCAGCGTTTCATCGATCGGTTCGCCAGGGTCTACACCCCCACGGTGGCGGTCGTCGCACTGCTAGTGGCCGTAGTGCCGCCGCTCGTGTTCGCTCAGCCGTTCTGGGGAGACCGGGGCTGGCTGATGCGCGCGTTGCAGATGCTGGTCATTGCGTGCCCTTGTGCACTGGTGATCAGCACGCCCGTGACCGTAGTCAGTGCCCTGACCCACGCCGCTACGCGCGGCGTCCTGATCAAGGGTGGGCGGACACTCGAGATGTTGGGACGGGTACGGGTCGTTGCGTTCGACAAGACGGGTACGCTGACAGAGGGCAGACCCGTAGTGACGGACGAGCTTAGGGTATGCGCAGACAACTCGCGCGCGCACAACGGACTGAGCTACGCCGCTGCAGTCGAGCAGCATTCCGCGCATCCGCTGGCTCGCGCGCTCGTGGCAGAAGCCGCGTTGCAGGCCGTGGACATCCACGCCTCGGGCGACGTGAGTGTCCTGAGTGGGCGGGGAATCACCGGACAGGTCGACGGGAGGCGCGTCACGGTAGCTAGCCATGGGTTCTTCGACGAGAGCATTCCTCATAGCGAGGCGATCTGCATGGATGCGGATCGGCTGGCGGCCCAAGGCAAGACGGTGATGTTGGTCTGTCACGATGACGACGTATGCTCGATCTTTGCTGTGGCTGACACGCCGAGGCCCGAGAGTGTGGGCGCTGTGGCGAAGCTACGCGCGGCTGGCCTGCGTACGATGATGTTGACCGGTGATGGCTCCGCGGTGGCAACGTCGATCGGCGCAGTGGTTGGCGTCGACGAGGTTCGTGCTGAGCTTCTTCCGGAGGACAAGGTAGCGGTCGTACGCGAGATCATGGACGCCGGGCAGGTGATCGCGATGGTAGGCGACGGGGTAAACGATGCGCCGGCCTTGGCCCAGGCCTCGGTCGGTATCGCGATGGGAGGCGCTGGATCTCAGCAGGCGATGGAGACTGCGGACGTCGTGCTCATGGGAAACGATCTTGGCCAGCTGCCATTCCTGCTCAGATTAGGCCGCCGCACACGACGCACAATCGAGGCGAACATCGTCGTCGCTCTAGGCATCAAGGCGTTAGTCTTCGTCCTGGCAGCATCTGGGATTGCTACCCTTTGGATGGCGATTGTGGCTGATGTCGGGGCATCCCTGGCGGTGATCCTCAACGGTATGCGCCTGCGCCGCGCCTGAGGCCAGGGGCCGGTGGCGTGTGGGCCACAGTGGTGTCGTCGCGAACTCGAGCAGGCACACAGATGACGACCGCGAGATACGCCACGTAACTGGCGGCTTCCCGGCGTTAGGGCTTGCCGTTATACTTAGGGAGCGCCCTGATGAACGTGCCGAGAGCGTCCGCGAGGCCTGATGGCGAGCACGTTAATGCGGGGATGTCTCCCCGCAGTCTGGCCGGGCACAGACACGCCATCGATGCCCGACACTTGGCAGGACCATCTTGGGGCAGTACCATTGGTAGGCGGGCGCGCGCTAACGGATCCGCCACGCTGGTATCATGCGTCCATTGCCCGACCGGGAGGTAGCTGCTATGAGCATTGTCGCGAGGAACGCACCCTATCCACCCAGTCGGGTGGTTAGAGGGCTCACGTGGGACGATGAGATTCTGCGCTACGGCGGGGAGCGAGCCGGAGACAACTGGGCGATTACGTGGGTCGCCGCCGACGTCCCCGGTACCGGTCATCACCTGATCACGTCATACGGGGACGGCAACGGGTTTGGGCCAAGGGAGCGGAACTATTCGCTCGCCTTCGCAACCGTGACTGGTGCGCCGCCACAGATCGAGGCCGAGGATCTGGTCACAGATGCGGACTCCTTGGTGGGGTGGGGTAGCGATGGTATCAAGGCCAGTGGACTCCTTGCAGTTGGCAAGGTGCTCTATCTCTTCGTGCGTAATGCTGTGGTTAACGGCGACTGGCGTCACGCTCGGCTGGCGATCTCGAGTAATCTCGGTGAGACGTGGACCTGGGCAGCGTGGGCCTTTGCGGAGAGCTTTGGTTGCCCGGAGTTCGTGCAGTTCGGCCCCGCCTATGCCGGCGCTCGCGATGATTACGTCTACGTAGTAAGCCAGGACGGCAACAGTGCTTACGACTTCAACCAGGATGTCGTGATGGCCCGAGTGCACAAAACACAGGTGGCACAGAGGGAAGCGTATACCTTCTACGCGGGCGCGGGATCCGACGGCCCCCTATGGAGCCCCGATATCCGTGCGCGCCAACCGATCTTCTCCGATCCGAGAGGGACGCAGCGAGTCGGGCTCACCTACAACCGAGCGCTCGGGCGTTATTTCCTCGTGACGGCACACGAGGACGGATCCGGCGCCACACACACGCCGGCGCTGGGCGTTTTCGACGCCCTCGAGCCGTGGGGTCCGTGGTCCACCGTCTACTATGACGACGCTTGGGCGCGAGGCTGGATGATTCACCACAAGTTTCCCACAGCCTGGATGAGCGAGGACGGACGGGATATGTGGCTTGTCTTCTCGGGGGAGTACAGGCCTGGCGGCGAGGACTATCGCCTGCTCCTGCGCCGGGCCAGGGTGGAGATCGCGTGATGTGGCTGCGATGGTCCGCGGCGCCGGGTCCGGAACCTTGAGGTAGTTGCGCGCGCCGCGGTTCGTGGCGATCGACAAGTCGCCCCCAGACAGGAACCG
>JALOOJ010000273.1 GCA_025454475.1 Anaerolineae bacterium | reverse complement strand
GTGAGCGCTTCCATCGACAGCGACAGAAAGCGCGTGGGCTCGATGCCGCCGATGATGGTTACATCGCTGCCCAGCACCTCGCGCGCGTCGCGCAGGTCGATATTGCCCGTGGGCGGCGGCGAGATCGATTCGACGCCGGCGATGCCACTGCCTTTCATCAGAGTAAGCAGGTGTCGCAGATGCCCGCAGGCGTGCTGGATGTAATGCATGTCGTTGGCCTCGAGCATCGAGCACCATTGGTTGATCTCGGACGCGATATAACGCTCGTAGAGGCTCGGCGAGTAGTTCTGCGTGCTGGAGTCCTCCCAGGTCAAGTAGTAGGTGTAGAATCCGGTTTCCAGCGCGAGGTGCGCAGCTTCGAGGTCGTTGGCGACCATGGTCTCCCACAGCGTTTGCACCGTCTCGGGCATGTCCGCCAGCGCGAAAGCCAATGCCTCGGTCCCGGCATAGTGCTCTACCAGCATCTGGAAGGCGGACTTGCTTCTGGGAAGCAGCATTCCGATGGAGAGGCCCTCACGCCCGTCTCCTGCCAGGTGCTCGCGCACGGGCGTCAAATCGATCTCAAAGGTGGTGTGCTCCTCGATCCACAACTGCACACCGTAGTCCGCCGCAGTTTTCAGTGGATGCTCAACCAGGAACTCAGTGTTACCCTGGTCGCTGTGGCGCTGCACCTGATGGAGCGTCCCCACCGGTGTGGCCGTCTCAACGAAGGTTCTGTGTCCCTGCCGGAGGGTGGTGATGGTGACCTCGCTTGGCAGCACGGCGCGGACCGGGCAGGGCGCGCCGCGCCAGAGCGGCGTCGCGCCGATGCGCTCGTGGAACGCGAGCTGCCCCGCCTCCTGGATGGCGCGTGGGAAGCTCTCCCAAACATAGGCCAGGAAGGGGCTGAACGGCAGGAAGTCGACTGGCTCGCCTCGCAGCGCGGCGGTGAGACGGTCGTGGGCGGACATCGAGGACGTCTGAATCACGGATACCACCGATTTCGAGATTTCGCAGATTGCCGGATCGGCGCCCGCCTCTGGTAGTCCGCCATCCGACATCCACCATCAGACATCACTTTATCCACCCCGTCATCTCGGCCAGCCGACGGGTGTAGTCGACGAAGTCGGGCCAGGCAATGTCGGGAGGGACGCCGTGGTCGCAACTTGGGATGTAGCCGCCGGTCGCGAGAAGCGGTGGCACCACGCGGTCGAGCTCGGCGCGCATCACGGCGCCGCCCTTGGCGAGGGCACGCTTGTCTATGCCGCCACGGAACGCGACCCGGCTGCCGTACTGGCGGCGGTAGGCGACGATGTCGTTGCCGGCAGCCACCTCCATCGGCGAGACTGCGTCGAAGCCGGCCTCGATCCACAGGGGCAGCAGTTCGGCGTTGTAGCCGTCAGAGTCGACTTCGACAACGGTATCGGGGCTCGCCGCTTTGATCGTCCCGATCCACTGCTGCCACGCGGGCAACAGGAAGCGCCGCACCATCTTGGGAGAGATCATGCTGTGCAGCTTGTACGCCATATCTTCGTTGACGACCACGTGATCGGGTGGTGCGAGGCGCAGGATCGGCTCGAGCGTGCGCAGCACGAAGTCGGTCCAGAAGGCCTCCATCTCCTCGACGAACGCCGGCTGCTCCACCATCAGCATGCAGAGCCCTTCCATGCCGCACCACTCTCGCAACTGCCAGAAGGCCCCACTGAACGCGATCGACACCACGGTGTCGCGCTCACGGAGCGTGGCACAGCGCGCCTCGAAGTCCGCGGGGAAGCGCTTGGGATCGTGGGGGATGTACCGCCAGCGGAGCTTCTTCTCCCAATCCTCCCGGTTAGCCACAGGAAAGCTGTGCCACCTGCGCGTCACGAAGTCCTTAGCGGTGCGGATGTAGGTGTAGTCGTAGGTGTCGGAGATCTCGGTGATGGCGCCCATCCAGTCCTGAACGATGAAGTGCCCATCACGATGGGCCAGCACCTTCTCCTCAAAGGTGGGGATCATGATGAAGGAGACGCCCAAGTCCACATGGGGGTGCACAACCTCCCTCTCGATGCCCAACAGATCCATCAGATAGTCGTACCAACCGACGCCCTCGGGCAGTCCCTGCGTATGCCACGCTGCCAGCGTCGACTCACGCGGCCCGCCCGGCTGCAGCGGCACCTTGTCCGGTCTGCCGAAATGCATCGTCTCCAGAAAGCGTTGTCGGGGTTTCATCGCTACAGCTTTTCGCTCGTTTCTAGTTCGGGGTAGGTCTGCCAATCAAAGGTCGCGACGCCCTCATCCCAGAGTTCGTCGGGCAGGGCACTCACATCCTCCCAGCCGATGTCTCGATGGCGTCTATCCGCGCACGAGCGCATCCGACCGCGCGCGGATCAGCAAGCGCGTGGGGTGAAGCTCGTCCTCCAGTGGTATGGGCATTGAGCTCTGGCCCAGGATCGAGGCCAGCGTCAGGTCCAGCCACTCCGGGCCGGGCTCGGTGATCGCCAGCGGCCCTCGGTCGTCGTCGTTGAGCACGAGCCGCGTGCGTGTGCCGCCATCGGTCGACTCCAGGAAGCCTTCGGTGCCGAATATCCGCACCATCTCGTTGCCGTGCATTCCAAAGCCCGGTGGGTTGAGGTAGTTGCACGCCACACTCGCGACGCCGCCATTTGCCAGGCGCAGCATCATCGATGCCGCGACGCGCAGCTCGCCTTCACCAGGGTTGCCCAGTTGGGTGTCGATGGCCCAGATCGCGTCGACCTTCACACCGGCGGTGAACTCAATGAAGCGGAGCGCGTGAACACCCACCTGCAGGATCAGGCCGCCGTCCACATCCTCGTCCTGTGGCCGGTTGTGGTGCAAGGGATAGGATTTCTGCACGAGCACCTGGATTACCTTGCCGAGCGTTCCGGCCTGGACTACCTGGCGCATCGCCCAGTAAGGTTGGGTGGAGGCGGATCCGGACCACATCTCGTGGAATGCCATGCCGGTCGCTCGTGACGTGTCGATGATCGCGTCGAGCTCAACCTCGGTCATCGCCGCGGGCTTCTCGGCAAGAACGTGTTTGCCAGCCTCCATACAGCGGATCGCCTCCTGCGCCTGGTCACGGCGGCGAGGCGAGCAGAGCGAGATCATATCGACCCCATCGTGCCCTAGTAGCTCGTCCAGCGTGGCGTAATCGCGGATCCCGGCGTCAGTCTGCAGCGGTTCGGGTAGTCGATCGCGGTCGAACGCCGCGGTCGCGACGCAGGCCCCGAGAGGGTGATCCACGAGCGCGCGATGGATCTGGTGGCCGTTGGCGCCGTAGAGGCCGATGCGGATCTTGTCCATAGGCGCGTCTCCTTGCGCGAAGGCTGTAGGCTGCTTTGTACCACCCGTGGGCGCCCTGTCAAGCCGTCCTCTGCGGGGCGATGAGCCCGAGGTATGGTACCCGACGGCCTCAGACTGCTTGTCATTCGGTCTATTTGTGTTATACTTATCTTGTAAATCACCCGAGTCGGTACAGGGGACGATGATGAAATACACAAACGAAGTGATGATCGATCTCCCGCGCGAGCGTGTGATCGAGTTGTTCGACAACCCGGACAATCTGGTGAAGTGGCAGCCTGGGCTCCAGAGCTTCGAGCATCTGAGCGGCGAACCGGGCCGCCCGGGGGCGAAGTCCCGGCTGGTGTACAAAGAGGGCGGGCGACGCGTCGAGATGGTGGAAACCATCGAGAGCCGCAGTCTCCCTGAGGAGTTCGCCGCAATCTATGAGGCGAAGGGGGTCTGGAACGCCACCAGAAGCCACTTCGAGGTGGTCGGGCCGACCACAACGCGCTGGTCTATGGAGAACGAGTTCAGACTCAGCGGGCTCATGGCGGTGATGGCCATCTTTATGCGCGGGAGCTTCCCGAAGCAGACTCAAACGGAGATGGAACGTTTCAAAGTGTTCGCGGAAGGCGCAACCGAGTAGCGGCTAGGCGCTGCGTGTTGGACGAGTCGGCTGACCCGTCGCCGGGTCGGGAAGGTGCGTTGCGACGTAGCAAGTGTGCCGCGACGTACGGCGCCTTGTCGAGGGCGAACAAGACAGTTCGCCCCACGGGGGAGGTGCGCTCTGCCGCGACGTACGGCGCCTTGTCGAGGGCGAACAAGACAGTTCGCCCCACGGGGGAGGTGGTCTCCGCGTGTGGGACGGGTCGCGCTATGCTCTCCGGCGGCGCGCAAGCAGGTGGACCGCGAGGATCCCGGCGGATAACGCGGCCAGTGAGGTCCACACACCGCGCCAGTCAAGCGGGATGGCTGCGCTGCCATCCGGGATCAGGGGATAGCTCAGCTCGAAGTGCGGGTAGAGCTCCAAGATGGCAGGCGTCCGGACATGAGTTCTGGCTGCGAGCGCGAGAAACTCATCGGCGAGATGCTGAACCTCGTCGCGCGCGACGGCGGCATGCTTTGTAAGCGCGGTCTCCATCTGATCTCTGGTCAACAGCTTCCTGAGGAGATACACCATAAGTGGTTCCGGCGCACGCGCGAAGAGCTCGAACTTGCCGGGGGTGGTGGGGTATCCGAGCTCCCGGAGGACCGCGAAGCCCTCGCGCACCGCTCGGACTGCAAGCACGACCGCATCGCGCGTCCGGGCCATGCGCTCGCGGTCGACGTCGCAGGCGTAGAGCGCGGC
>JALOOJ010000106.1 GCA_025454475.1 Anaerolineae bacterium | reverse complement strand
GAATCGCGCTCGGCGCTCTTCGGCGGCAACTCCAACTGGCGCGGGCCGATCTGGCTTCCCATCAACTACCTCCTGATCGAGGCCCTCCGTAAGTATCACCATGCCTATGGCGACAGCTTCACGGTGGAGGTGCCTACAGGCTCGGGGAATCACCTGACGCTGGCCCAAGCCGCCGACGAACTGTCACGCCGCCTGACACGCATTTTCCTCCGCGACGAGGCCTCTGGCGGGACACGTCCCGTCTTCGGGAGCGAGCGGATCTTCCAGACAGATCCGCATTGGCGCGACCACGTTCTGTTCTACGAGTACTTCAACGGCGACACCGGAGCGGGCATCGGCGCCAGCCACCAGACGGGTTGGACAGCGCTCGTCGCGAATCTTCTCCAGACGCCTGACAACGCACCGTGCCCATACTGCACACTGAGAGGGAACTAGGCCATACCGACTGTGGGCGCTGCATGGGCGTTTGCCCTTACTCGCACCCCGACACCTGGAGCCACGACCTGTTGCGATGGGCCACCCGGCATTCGGGCTTTGCCCGGCGCGTTGCGCTGCGCCTCAATGACTTCCTCTATGGTCGCGAGCCAGCGCCGCTCGATGTTCGACTCTTATCTCGAAGCTTGACTGGTAACAGACCCGGAGAGAGCCCGGCATGAAACGACATCTCATCATCTACGCCAGGCGCCCCTTGGCGCGCTATGTCAAGACGCGACTCGGGGCAGAGATCGGAGATGAAGAAGCGGCGGGAGTCTACGGACGGCTGCTCTACACGCTGCTGTGCGATGTCGCGTGTGCGGATCTGCCCGACACCACGTTGGAGATCGCGGTCGCTGCGCCCGAGGATGTCGCGTACTTTCGGGACGCCTTTCCTGAGTTCACGGTGCACCCCCAGACCGTCGGGGACTTGGGCGAGCGCATCTCGGCATCGTTTGCGCTGGCCTATAGTGAAGGGGCGGCGTCGGTTGTGTTGACAGGCAGCGACATACCGGAATTGACCGCGGCGGTGATCCAGGAGGCTTTCTCGGCTCTGGAGCGCAGATGTGCACCCGGCGTGACGCCGGGTGTGATCGGACCGGCAGCGGACGGTGGGTACTATCTGATCGGCATGTACGCCCCCGGTGCACCACTGTTCAGGGGGATCGCTTGGAGCACTTCGCGCGTCCTGGCGCAGACCGAGGCGCTCGCCCGCAGTCACCAGGTCGCGCTCGCCAGCCTGCCGGAACTCGCGGATGTCGATGTCGGCGCCGACTATAAGCGGTGGCGTGCGACGATTGAGCGGTCGCGCGCTCACTCGTCCGGCGCGGCTTTCCGGGCTGCCGATGCACAGCGGGACGACGCATGAACGTAGGGACAAAGGATACGCGAATAGCGACAGATCGCGGATTGGTCTCTGTGGTTGTCCCTGCCCTCAACGAGGCCGACCAGATCGTGGCGTGTGTTGAGGCAGCGGGTCGAGGCTATGGCGAGGACGAGGTAGAGGTCATCGTGGTGGATGGGGGCAGCACCGACGGCACTGTGGACCTGATCCCGAACTATGTGCGCGTCGCTCACGCGCCACGCGGGCGCGCGGTCCAGATGAACTATGGCGCGACGCTCGCGAGGGGCGGTACACTGCTCTTCTGTCATGCCGACACGCGACTTCCGGCGGGGTGGCGTGAGGCCGTCGTCAGCGCACTCAGCTTGCCCGGCGTCTCCGGCGGCGCCTTTCAGCGCCGCTATCAACCGGCTGTGGGCCTCATCATCCGATGGCTGAACCGCGCCCACAACATCGGTCACTGGTTCTTTGTCCATGGCGACCGGTGCCAGTTTATGACGCGGGCGGTCTTTGACGCGATCGGTGGCTTCCCCGAGCTCCCTCTGATGGAGGATCTTGAGATGTCGCGAGCGTTGGCCCGGCACGGGCGCATCAAGATGATCCCTCTTCGGGTCATCTCCTCGAGTCGCCGTCTGTTGGAGATTGGTACCTTCCGGATGGGACTGCGCAGTATCTGGTACTGCTTCAGCTATGTTGCCCTTGGGGTCAGCGCCGAAAAGATCGCCCGTCACTACCGATCGAGTCGAGAGCGCCTGTTTGGCAGCGCGCCCCCGCAGCAGCATAGTAGGCTATCCAACCCGGACGCCGATGTGCTTTATGCGGCTAGCCGAGGTGAAAGGACTACGCGTGTCACAGAATAGCGACACTAAGCATCGAAAGTGGCTTCAGATACCGCTCGTTCTTTTCGTTTTCGCAGCGTTCGGCGCGCTGGCGTGGGCATACTTTGGCCGTTACGATCGCTTCAGCAGCGCGAACCTCAGGGCTTTTGTAGGTGAGTTCGGCGGTTTGGCGCCCTTGGCGTACGCTATCGTCTATATCGTCAGCGCGCCCGTCCCAGGCCTAGCCTCATTGCTCTCGCCGGTAAGCGGGTTGCTGTTCGGTGCATTGTGGGGATTCCTGTTGGTGATCCTGGTCGCCACCCTTTCCTCCCTGATCCCCTTTGGCCTTTCCCGGCTGCTGGGCCGGGAGTGGGTGGCCTCAAAGCTGGCGGGTAAGAAGCTCGGGCGGTTCTATGCGCAGTCCGGGGGTCAGGGGGGCTTCCTCTTTGTGCTGATGATGCGCCTCATTCCGGTGCTCCCTTGGGAGGTACAGAACTACCTTGCGGGCATCACCCAGGTTTCCGTGCCGGTCTACCTGCTGGCGACGGCGATCGGCATCATCCCGGGGAGTTTCGCGCTGGTGCTTCTAGGTGACTCAGCAGCGGATCCGATGTCGTGGCGGTTCATCTTTGCCATCGCCCTGAATGTGGTCGTCATTGTCGGGACGCCGGTGACGGCGGCGCTGCTACGCCGGCGGAAGCGGGCGTCCCAGTCTGAAGAAAAGGAACGGCAACCATGAAGTGGGACGGAAGCGAATTCGAGGCGAGCCTTAAGCACATCGCGGATTTCGGGCTGGACAACTGCATCGGCGCAAATGACTGTATGCGCGCCTGCCCGGTGAACCGGCTGAACGTCAACCAGAACGAGCTGGACTCGGTGATGGTCTCGGGCGTCTGGACGGAGCGGGTGCAGACCTTTGTCACCGAGTGCGTCCAGTGTGGTGACTGCACGCTCGCCTGCCCAGCGGGGGTACATCGGGATCACATGATGCTGATGCTGAAGGCGATGCTGCCCAGCATCCCCAGATCCTGGAAGCTCTACTACAACGTCAAAGGCCGCCAGGATCAGCAACTGCTCATCTCGCTGTCCAACATTGTGGGGCGGTTGAAGGTTGGTCCGCTCGGAAAGCATGTCGACAAGGCCAACTTGGAGCACAAATCACTGTTGTTCTACTTCGGATGCTACATCTTCTCACCCTCGAAAGCCCCGGCGGCGACCCTCCAACTCGCCGATCGCTTGGGGTTGGACTACGAGGTCTTGGCTGGCGTACGGTCGTGCTGCGGTTGGCCTCAGTATCTGACCGGCAAGATGGGCTATGGGCAGCAGATGCTCACCCACCTGGAGACGCTCATTAACAAGGTGGCACCGAAGGTGATTGTGACCGGCTGCGCGGAGTGTTACGCGGGCCTGGTTCGGCTCAGGAAGAAGACGGGGGCATCCTGGACACCGCTCACGACGCCCGAATGGTTGCTGCAGCACGCCGACAAGCTCTCCTGGCGCAGGTTCGACACGCCCATCGCCATCCATGATTCATGTCATATCACCAAGAAACTCGGAAAACCGGATCCTGCACGCCAGTTGCTCGCCAGAATCGCCGATGTCGTGGAGATCGCTGAGTCTCCCGAAGACTGTGTCTGCTGCGGGTACTACAATATCCATGCCAATCGCGACCTGAACCATCAGCTACACGAGGAGAAACTGGCGCTCGTTGCGGAAAAAGGCGCCGAAGGTATGGCGTGTGAGTGCGTGACCTGTTGGGAATCCTTCGCCGAACCATTCAAAGAAGCCGGCGTACCTCTCTGGGAGCTTATGGTGGCGGCTGAATTGGCCACGCGGGGAGGTGCATGATGGGCACGCGTTATCTGATCATTGGCAACGGTGTGGCTGGCATCACAGCGGCCCAGGAAATCCGAGCCCATGACCCGGCGGGCCAGATCACGATCATCGGTGATGAGGGAAAGCCCTACTACTACCGGGCGTCGCTATCGGAGTGGATCGCCGAGGATAGCACCACGGAGCAGACTTACGCACGCACGACGGGATTCTATGAGGCGATGCGGATCGAGAACGTCACGGGAAGAGTCGACCGAATAGACGCTGAGCGCAAACAGGTGTCACTCGAGAGTGGCGATCAGACACCCTATGACAAGCTCCTGATCGCCACTGGTGCAAGCCCAAACGCAGTTCCGATTGCCGGGCTCGAGGATCCTATGGCCTATCGCACGTGGGACGACGCACGGAAGATCAAGGAGCACGTGGATCCGCAGACCAACGTGCTGATCCTCGGCGGCGGCGTCCTCGGACTCGAGTTAGCCGGGGCTCTGGTCGAGATCGGCACGAGAAACATCGCCATCGTCCAGCTCCTGGATTTCCTTGGCCCGCCGCTGTTGGATGAGCATGCCGGCAGGTGGCTGGAGCGGCGTATCCGCGCCGATGGCCTGACGCTCTTTCTGGGCGACACGGTGGAACGCGTCGAGGGTCAGGTCGCTCATCTCAAGAGCGGCAAGACGCGGGACTTCGATCTATTCGTCCAGTCCGTGGGGGTCAGGCCGCGCTATCCCGAGGTGCCGGGCCTCGAGACCGGCCGGGCCGTCCGCATCGACGAACACGGCGCCACGAATCTGCCCGATATCTACGCCGCGGGGGACTGTACTGAGACCTGTGTGCGGAGCCAGGGGCGCTGGCAGCCGACACGGATCTGGCTGGACTGCGCCCGCCAGGGCAGAGTCGCAGGCTGCAGTATGGCGGGGGTGGACGCCAGCCTGACCGAGTACCCGTTCCTCAATGCGTCCATCCTCTACGACATCCACTACGCGTACATCGGCGATCCCAATGCCGAGGGAGGCGTAGCCCATATCCTCGAGAACGATCGTGCCTACCGCAAGGTGCGCTTGGTCGACGGGAATCTCGCAGGTGCTATGCTGATGGGTGATCGACGCGGGATGATGCCAATGTACCGTGCCATCGGTCTGCCCGTGGCCGAATATGGTGATGTCATAGCCAGGTCGGACTTTCCGTGGAACGATCTGACTGGTAAGGACTGGGAATACCTGTTTTTCTGAACCTAGATCTCGGGGCATGGGCACCGTGATCTTGATCGTGACGCTTGGGACTGCCCTCTTCCGCGGGGCGCTCTCACGTTGGCAGAAACGGCTGATGCCCCATGTGCATCGTTTCGGTGCGCTGTTTCTGATCGGTGCGGGCGGCTATCTGGTCTTCTACTGGTTCTTCATCGCCGGACTGGCCTAACCCACGGCAGAATGACCCGAGTCGACCCTGCTGACGTGAGAGGATCCTCGGTGATCGCGAAAACACGGTCACCGTCCAGAGCCATATCCCGTCGACCACCGATCAGTGACCAGGTGCACGCGCCCGCCGCAGTTGAGGTAGCAGAGCACGGGTCGGGGGCGCTCGCCCAGTAGCTGCCCCGCAGCGAAGACGTAACGCGCCACCTGGTCACGGTAGTCGGTGATGTGCGGAGGCGTGTCCAGGTCGTCAGCGTCCTTGAGGGCGTCGGTCTTGAACTCAACAAGAGACCAGGCTCCCTCATACAGGTAGAGCGCATCGATCACGCCAGTGTCGATCCGCCCATCCCCATCTAGGATACTATAGGGGACCTCCGCAAGCCGCTGCGTAGCCGAATCCATTGCCTCATAGAGGTCGGTGGTTTGGAACCGCGTCAGCATCCGTGCGGCCCGGCGCACGGCATCCCCGATCCGCGCCTCGTCGGTGAGACCCAGCGTCCGCGCCTCCGCGGCGCTCCAGGCATAGAAGTCCGTAGTGTCGTCGCCATCGGGGAAGGCCCAGTCCCTGAGCGCGAGATGAACCAGCTCGCCCACCACCCAGGCGGGCGCCCCGGCCGTAGGAGTGCGGGGCACCACGAGCCACACACGTCGGGGTGGGTCGCGGTCGGTGTCATCGGTCGCTTCGTCGGCCTGTGCGGCAAGGCCAGCCACGGGCTCGAGCAGTCGTAGGTGGTCGGGCAGCGCCTGCTCCGCGCCCTGCGCCATACGTTGCAACGTCGTGACCGGTGGCAGCAGGGCCTCCGGCTCATAGAGCGTACACTGAGCGTTTTGACTACCCAAAGGCAGGACGAAGGAACGCACCGCGTCGCCGGCATCTGCGCACGCGGGCGCCTGAGCCGTCAGGCCCAGCGCCGGATCGAGTCGCTTGAGCCAGCCTGCAAGGCTGAGCCCCCCGCTCCTTGTGACACTGACAGTGCCGCTAATCAGCAGCAGCTCCCGGACTCGCGTCGCCGCGACATAGAGCAGCCGGTCCGACTCCGCCGCCTCCTGATCCTCCTCGCGGCGCTGAGCCAACGCGTAGGCCAGCGACGACGCCTCGCCCTCTTGCGTAGCAGCAGCCCGCATATGTGGCACGATGCCCAGCGCGCGGTCCAACACAAACGCTCCCCCGCCCCCCGGGCTGCTGCGCGACGCATCGCCGATCACGACGATGGGGAACTCGAGCCCCTTCGCCTGGTGGACCGACATGATCTGCACAGCACCAGTGGCGAGCGACCGCGCCTCACCCTCACGCGAGGCCACATCCCGCAGCTCGGCGAGGTACTCCACGAACGCGTCGACGCTGACAATCCCGCTGGCGTGGGCATCACTGAGCAGCTTGTCGATGTTGGCGGTGGCCCGCGCTGCACCCGTACGCAGCAGGATCGCGCGGTATGCCGTGGCGTCCAGGAAAGCTTTGAGCACATCGGCGACCGGCGTCCGTCCAACCATCTGGTGGAGTCTGCCAATCAGGGCTGCGGCATGGGCTGCGCGTGGGGTCTCGTCGCCCAGATCCGAGAGGGCAGCGGGTGATGCGGCAACGACTAGGAGATGCTTCCAGAGCGAGGCGCGCGCCGCAGCGCATTGGCCGGTCCGCAGCTGGTAAAGTGCCATGTCCGAGAGCCCGAAGGCAGGCGAGCGCAGTAACCCCGCGAGCGCCAGGTCATCGGTGGGATCGGCAAGACCTCGCAGGGCATTCAGCACGTCACGCACCTCGGGACGGTTATAGAAGCCTCGGCCCGCGATCGTCAAGTAGGGGATGCCGGCCTGCTCGAGGGCGTTCTCGTAGACCGGGAAAGCGGTGGAGGCCCGGCAGAGGATCGCCACATCGCCATAGCTAAGATGACGCATCGTCTCCGCTCCGGTCCCCTCGCCGCGGTCGGGGAGCGTGACCTCGCCGCGCTCGACCAGGTCCGCCAGTCTGACGACGAGGGCCTGCGCAGCACGGTCGAGCGCCCCACCGGTCTTGGGACCAACCGCGAGGTGAAGCTCGACGTAGGGGGAGTGTAGCCCGGCAGCAGGTGCGTCGCGGTAGTGCGCCAGTTCGGAGAACGGTTCAACATAGGGACGCTGAGGGTCATCCTGCTCCCCAAGCACGGGCCGGAGGAGGGTGTTCAACGCCTCCACCATCGCCCGATGGGCACGATAGGAGGTCACCAGGTCGAGCCCCTGCCCATGCGCCGCGATCTCCTCCCGCTCCGCACGGAAGACGGTCACATCGGCGCCGCGGAAGCGATAGATCGACTGCTTGGCATCCCCGACGATGAAAAGCTTGCCCTGAGCGCCGTTCAGCGCCTGCAAGAGCACGCGCTGGCGCTCGTTGGTATCCTGGAACTCATCGACAAGCAGCGCCCTGATCTCCTGTTGCCAGTAGGCGCGTGCCTCAGGGCTCTCCTCGAGCAGCCTGAGAGCGGTCGCCTCCAGATCGTCGAAGTCCAGCGCTTGGCGCTGTGCCTTGGCACGGTCATAAGCGTCGCGCGCCTGCTCGAAGACCGCCATCAGCGCGGGCACGACCGCGCGAACCAGGTGCCGGTCGAGATCCAGGTCAATGCCTTTGCCGACCAGGGGAGCCAGCGATTCATCATAGCGTGCCTGCAGACACGAGATCGTCGCCTTGGGCGTCGCGGGGGCCCAATTAGCCTGCCGCCCTTTCTGCTTTAGGCAGCCGCGCAGCGGGGCGAGCCGGCGCGAGACTCCGGCCCAATCGCCCTCGGCCCGTGCCGCGGCGATAGCGTCGATATGCTCCAGCGCGGCAACCAGGTCTGGCGCGAGGGCATCTCCTGCCGCGGCTGCCCGGGCGAGCGCGCCGTCGTGGCGCAGCGCGAGCAGCTCGGAAAAGCCGGCTTGGACCGACGCATCGTCGAGGAAACCGCGGATAGGCGCGACGAGGATTGGGTTCCAGACTCCCCACGGGTCGTTTCCAATCCGTGCCCACGCATCCGCAACGTCGAGACGCTTCGCGAGCATTGACGAAAGCACACGCCCCAGGCCCACATCGCCAAAGAGATCGAAGAGCGGCGCGGCCTCGACGCTATCCGACGCCCAGCCCAGCGCCACGGCGACAGCCTGCGCCTGTAGCAGCGCCATCTGCCCCTCGTCGAGCATGTCGAAGCGTGGGTCGATCCCCACCGCGGCCGGATGATGGCGGAGGAGATCAGCGCAGAGGCTGTGGATGGTGCCGATACGCGCCGCGTCGAGTCCCTCGTAGTGATCGCTCCAGCGGAGGCGCTCCGCATCGGGGAGGCCCTCAGTCTGCAAGTACTGCCGGATCTCCTGGCGAACGCGTGTGCGCATCTCACGGGCGGCCTTCTTGGTGAAAGTGATCGCGACAATGCCCCGCAGCGGCACCCCATCAGCAAGCAGCGAGAGATAGCGCGCCACAAGCGTGCGCGTCTTGCCCGCCCCGGCCCCCGCCGTGACCGCGACATCGCTCCCCCGCGCAACCACGGCGGGCCGCTGCTCGTCACTCGGCGCAAGCTGCGCGATGATCGTGTGCAGGTCCGTTACCACGACGAGGCCTCGTAGTGCCAGCAGTAGGCCGCCGCGGGGCAATAGGATGGACAGCCGCCCTTGGGAGCCTTGGGCACAAAGGCGCCTGCGCGCGCGCCGCGGACCGCCTCCCAGGCCATCGCGACGACATGATCCATCGCGGCGCGTGGACCTCGTTGGTCATCCGCATAGAAGCCCGAAAGCGTGAAGCCACTGGGCTCGGCGTGCTGCACGTGCCAATAGAAGCCCTCAGTCACCTGTCCGAGCCCCAGCGCCTCCTGCGCGGCGAGGGCATAGAGCGGCAACTGAAGTTTCTTGCCGTCGCGCACCGCAGCGTTGGTGAAGCTCCAAGGTCCGGCGGTCTTATAGTCCACGATGCGCACGTGCCCGGCATCGTCGCGGTCCACGCGGTCGACCAGTCCGTGCACGATGAAACTGTCGTCGCCATCGCGCACGACCAAAGCGGCCCCTGGCCTATCGTGGATGCCGAAGGCGCGTTCGGCCTCGCTGAATCGGAACTCCCCGCCGAGCGACTCGATCGCCCGCACCGACTGCTCCACGTGCGTCAGGATCCCCTGGCGCGTCCGCTCCCAGAAGGCCGTCTCGCGGAACTGCTCAGCCCGCGGTGCTGCGTCAAGCACCAAGGTCGCGACTGCAGGGAGAGCCTCGAGTAGCGCCGCCAGATCGCCGGCGCCCCCAACGGTGCGGTAGAGTTGCTCCAGGATGTGGTGGTAGATGTTCCCGAGCTGGCGCGCATCCAGCCCCTCGTGGGGCGATTGGCGCGGCTCCAATCCCAGCACACTGCTTGTGAAAAAGAAGTAGGCGCAAGTGCGGTATTGCTCAAGCCGACTGGCGCTCCACGCGTGGTGCGGCGAGAAGTGCGCACGAAAAGTCGGCGCCCAGTCGATGAGATCGCCATCGATAGGACCGGCAATTCCAGCCAGGCGGTAGGCGAGAAGCATGGTTCCGTAGGCAATATGAGCGCACAAGTCGGGCTGGTGCTGTTCAACCCACGCCCAAGCTGCGGTATCTTCTGCTTCGCCAGCCACCGTTGTGGCGACTCCCACGGCGCTGTGAGCGGCTACCGCAGCCACCAACTCGGGCCACGAGACTGCCTCGCCGAGTGTCGGATGGCTCTGACCCGTGGACTCGGTGGGTGTGATATCCAGCCGGCGCGTGACCTCCTCCCAATAGGGCGACGGCTCCCACGGCGCGCCGTTGTCAGCAATGCGGGGCCGCGTAAGCAGCAGCGCCTCGCGGGGCCGGGTGACTGCTTCGTAGAAGATCTGAGCCTCCAGACTCTCAGGTGAGCGATCAACGGGCAAACCAAAGGCCTCGGCAAGGTGCCTGCGGTCCTCGTCGCGTAGGAAGGGGTCCTCACTCAAAGTGCTGGGGAACTCGCCCTCGGCCAATCCCAACACCGCCACTGCGCGGAAGCCGATCCCGCGGGCCTGCGCCACACCAGCGACGAGCACGGCGTCCTCTTCGACGGCCAGCGGCAAGTGGTAGACGGCGGCGTCAATGGCGCCGGCCAGATCCGCGAGGAACGCCTCGAAGGTCACGGGCGGGCCCTGGAGCGCCGCTTCGGCCCAGACCAGCCCGCGCAGCACATCCTTCAGCACCTCCAGCGCCGCAAGGTCGCGGTCTGCAAGCTCCTTTCGACCCTCCTCTGCGCACCGGACGATGCCCAGGCTGACAGACGGCTCGTCCGTCTCAAGAGACGTGCCACCCACCAACTCCTCCACCCACGCCACCCAATCGCGGTAGGCCTGCACACCGTTCGGGGGTGTGACCCGTTCGCAGAAGCGCCGGAAGCCGCCCCAAAGCGCCTCCGCCTCTGCAGCCGTAAGCCCCACCCCGGCGATCTTGGCCTCGTCTTCGTCCAGAACCTCGCGTGACACCCCGGCTTGGCGGAGCAGGGCAAAGGCTTCTTCCCACTGCGCCGGCCCGCCGATGACGCTGCCCCACCGCGCTACTGCCTCCAGCGCCTCGGCGTCCTGCTGAGTGATACCGATAGGTACCCAGTCGAAGTAGGGTGAACGCCACGCCGCAACCGTCTGGCGCCAGGCCAGGTGTACGCTGGCAGGCATCCCGGCCTCGCCAGTGGAAGCCAACGACAGGAGATTGAGGAGTGCTGCAATCGCTGGGTTGCTGCGCAGGGGCTGACCATCGACCACGCGCACAGGCAGTCCATACTCCTCGGCGGTCTGGAAGATGTAGGCGCGATAGGGCTCGAGCGTGCGCGCGAGCAGCGCCACCTCACCGGGCCGTAGACCATCGTGGACGATGCGCGTCTTGAGCCAGCGAAGCGCGGTGCGGATCTCAGCCTCGCGGTCAGGCACTGCCGCCAGCGTGACGGAGCCATCGGGTGCCGAGAGCCTGGCACTGGTACCGGCGTACAGTGTCCGTTCCAGGTGTCGCAGCGATGACGGCGTGTGCGCGACGGGGCAAATCGGCAAGGGCTCGGCTGCGATTGCGAACGCATCCTCCAGCCGCGTGCGCGTGTGGTTGTAGCGCTTGTGAACCAGAGGACGCTCGGGGCCGTCCGCGACGCCGGTCAGTGTGACCACCATCTGCCCAACGCGGTCCGCCAACTGCGCAAGCACCTGGAGCTGTACTGTCGTCAGGTCATCGAACCCATCGACCAGCACGCATGGCCAATCCGCGGCGACGGTGGGACTCCCGGTCAGCGCCTCCCAGGCCAACCAACCGACACCGGCATCGTCGGCCCACTTTTCCTGCTGCAATCGGCGCTGATAGGCGAGGTAGAGCTCCGCCAGCTCAGTGAGACGCGGCCCAGCGCCCGCCCGGGTGACAGCCTCGGCGAACGCCTCGGGAAAAATCCCGCCGGCCTTGAGCTCGCCGATCAGGTCGCGCAGCGCCTGGACGAAGCCCGGCAGCGCGCGGATGCGGTCGTAGTAGACCAGAGGCGCCGCATTCTGATGCGCCGCATTCTGATGCGCTGCGTCGATCACGGCGCGCAGCAGCCGCACCTGGACAGGGTCCGCCAGCCGCGTGACCACTGTGCCCGAAGCGCGGAGCACCTCGCGGTAGATATCGTCAAACGTCCCGATGCGCACGCCCAGCGCGCCGCCCGCCCGAGCCAGCCGCTCACGCCACGCGCGCGCCTGTAGCCGTGTGGGCACGATCACGCGTGGCGCGGCCCGCGGATCCTGGGCCGCCTGCCGTGCTCGGTCAACCAGGTAGCCCGTCTTGCCGCATCCTGCGGGGGCTAGGTAGAGGTGATTGGCCATCGTGTTCAGGGTTTCGTCGTTCCACTACGAAGACGTCCTGCTGCAGACGCGTTCCCGGCGGATCTGTGATCCGCCGGCGATGATCCAGCGGTTTCAGCGCGGTCGGGCCTGCGGATTGGCACGCGAGGAGATGCGCTGCTGTCAAAGAAGAGGTCAGGCCTCTTCGTAGTGCTCACGGTAATAGGCCTCGCGCTCCTCATCCAAGGCATTGAGCAGATCCTCGAGAGAGACCTGCTCTTCTTCCAGTTGCCGCGCCACTTCGTCGCCCAAACGTGCGACCTCTGAGACCTGTGGCATCAACATCAGCGCGCCCTCGCCCAAATCGACGAGCGTGAAGATATCGCCCTCCACCAGGTAAAGCGCTGCCGCACCTCCACCGGCAGCGTGATCACACCCTTCTGCCGCATCTTGACGGCAATGGTCTCCATAGTTCAGCCTCGATGAATGGAGGAATTTCCGCAAAGAGGTTTTCCCCCATCATGCACCGGGTTCGGTCGACATACCACTCGCCACGGATGAGTAAACGGTATCGCTTGACACCCCTACGGCGTCTCATACCCCTCCAGTATCGTGCGCGCCTGCGCGGCATTGGCCGAGAGAAGCGCGGCGACTACAGCATCGAGCTCGGCATTGACCGCGGCATCTCCAGCATGCGCCCTGCGGAGCTGGAACAGCACGAGCGGCAGCCGCAGGTCGTCGGCCGTGTACGGGAATACCTCACGGTCAGTAGCGCGCCGGGTCTCCTGGACCATCTCCAGGTAGCGGTAGCCGTACTCTTCGGTCGGCTCGATGGTGGTGCCCTCACCGTAGTCGTTCCACGTGATCAGTTGGATGATGTCGGGCTGTTGGTCGAGCGCGAGCTGAAGCGTCTCACGGAACGTGGCGCCATCACGTGGGTCCAGAATGCGCTCTTCGGCGGAGACCCCGGCATCCTTGTAGATATCGTGAAAGCCCGGAAAGGCGCCCGCGATCCGGACAGGCCAGCGCTCCGCCTTGGCATAGAAGCCGGTCAGGTAGTCGGTCAGCGCCTCCTGGCTCAACACGCCCTCCTTGCTGGCCCACATCGGCGGCCAGGGGTAGGCGGCGGTGGCAGCGGACTCGGTGTGGTCGTCGAGCGTGAAAAAGGCCGGGCGGACGGCAAGCACCGAGAAGAGCTTGTCCCAGTCCGACGCGCTCTTGAAGTACTGTGGGCCGAAGGTGAAGAGCGCCGGCTGACCGCCCACCTTGAGATAGGCGTCGTCACCGAACCAGCGCTCTTCCATATATCGCATGACGTCCTGCCCGTGAGTGTAGACGTCACCGGACGATAGGTGCTTGTTGTCGACCATGTGCTTTATCGACTGGTCCTCATAGCAGATGGAAAACTGCAGCCCCGCCGCCTTGACCGCGTCGAAAAGCGCCAATGTGGCCTCGTTGAGCACGCCGTAATCCCAAAAGGCCTCGATCCCGTACCAGTCGACGATCACGCCATCGATACCGCTCAGCTTCATCAGCAACGCCTGATACTCGAGCACGTCAGGGGCGCGCGAGTCATAGGGGCCGGTCAACGGGAGCGTGTAGGAGGCGATGTCAGGGCGTCCGTCGGCGTCTACCTTGGTGGGATCGAAGTGCTCCATCGTCCAGTGCCAACCCCAATACCCGCTGACGTCGGGCGTTTGGTACCACGGCATGAAGTGTGCCAGCAGCAGGGGCCGCTCCGGCGGCACGCGCTCGGGCGTTAACGTCGCCGCGGGAGCAACCGTCGGGCGCACCGTATCCGTCGGCAACGGCGCCGTATCAATGGGTGATATCTCTGTCGCATTAGGCACCCCTCCTGCCCCTGCGCATCCCGCAACCAAGAGCAGTACTGCCATCGTTACCCCCATCCCTCGTCGTGCGAGTACCATCACAATCCACCTCTCTGGTACATCCTCCAGTGACCTACACGGGCAGCGCCCATTCGCCGGCACGCTAGACCTTTGAGCTTCCGGGAAAAGCTCAAAGGTCTCCCGCTTACCCGAAAAGATGCTACACTCTCCTC
>JALOOJ010000272.1 GCA_025454475.1 Anaerolineae bacterium | reverse complement strand
TAGGTCTCGTCGGTCATCGCCCAGTCGACGAGCCCGCGCGTGATGGGATGGTCCGGATCCTCGACGCGGACTGTGAAGCGCTGGTCGGGGTGGTATCCCATGCCCCGCTCCGCGATGCCCACCAAGTTCGACCAGAAGGGCCACTCGCGGAACGCCATCAGGGCATGGTGCAGTACGACGATGCCCTGCTCGGTCTGTCCCAGCCGCTCCAGTGTGACCTGGGCGCCCCGTCCCCACCAAGGCTCCTGCTCGGGGACGCCCGGCGCGCCCTGGTGGAAGTTGTAGAAGAGGATGACCTCATACCATTCGCGCGCCTTCCCGACATCGGCGACGAAGTCATCCAAGGTCTGGACGTAAGCATCGACGTTGGGCAGGACCCGGAAGAGCCGGGTGAAGGCCGGTACGTCGAAGGCGTGCTGGCCCGTGATCACGGCTACCCGTATCTGTAAGTCGGTCATCGTTGGCTCCTTTGTAACTGAGGCTCGCTCTGTGGCCGGGCAGAACCCGACGCGGTTCCGCCGACCGGTCATCCCAGGGCTCCCGCGCAACTCACGCTCATTGTAGCCCTCTCTCCGGCACAGCCAAGGGGCGCTATTCAGAGGGGACATCCCGTGCTAAGATGGCGAGTGCGAATGCCCTGGGCCATGGGCAGCTCGCCTGGGAGTGACTATGATCGTCTATTTCGATGGCAGCTTTATGCCCAAGGACGAGGTCCGTATCTCGCCCGATGACCGGGGGTTTCTGTTCGGCGATGGGGTCTATGAGGTGCTCCACGCCTGGGATGGTCATCTCTTCGAGCCGGAGGCGCACTTCGCGCGCCTGGAGCACAGCCTTGCGGCGCTGCGGATCGGCTTTCACGACCTCGATGGCCTGCGGTTCACGATGGATCAACTCCTACGGCTCAACGCGCTGATGCACGGGGCCGCAAGGGTATACTGCCAGATCACGCGGGGCGCAGCCCACCGCGACCACGCGTTTCCCGATCCAGCGGTCCCACCGACCGTGTATGTGGCGGTTGAGCCGTATGCGCCGCCGATCGCGTTGTGGGAGACGGGGGTCCCGGCGATCACGGTCGCCGACATCCGCTGGGGGCGCTGCGACATCAAGTCGCTCAACCTCCTGGGCAATATCCTGGCGACGCAGGAGGCGAAGGAGGCCGGCGCCTATGATGCGATCCTGGTGCGCGACGGCGTGGTCACGGAGGGATCCCACACCGGCGTCTGCGCTGTCTTCGATGGCACGGTGGTGACCCACGCGCTCACTCCCGAGATCCTCGGCAGCGTGACGCGGGACTTCGTGCTGCGGTCGTGCAGAGACCTGGGGACCGCGTGCGCCGAACGTGAGATCCCTGTCGCATCTCTTTACGAGGCCGATGAGGTGATGCTGTTGGGCACCACTTCGGGCATCATGCCCGTGATCGAGATCGATGGGCGCGCGATCGGGTCAGGATGCCCGGGGCCGGTCACGCGCCGACTGCAGGAGGTGCTGCACAGCCGCATGCTTGGGGGAACGCCTCGGGCGTGACGATCACCGCCGGAAAGCTCCCAAGGAGTCTCCGAAACTCCTTGGGAGCTCAGATAGGGAGTCCTTGGGCGCTCAGGCGGGCTAGAACTCCTGGAGCAGGCTCAGCAGCGCGCGATCGAGCTCGTGACCGTGCCACGCTTCGTAGGCGACATCGCTGCGCCCCGAGTCCAGGATCCCAAAAGACCCCCGGAAGTTCCACAGCGCAAAGCCGATGTTGTGCCCCGTGAGGATCTCCAGCACATCGCGGAACCAGGCGAGCACCACCGGATGTGGGGTGTGCCTGAAGGCGCCGCCCTCCCCACAGTGCACGCCGACGCCCTGTGCGGCGATCTCGGCCCAGGGCGCGTACGCGGCCTCCAGGTCCGTGCGAGTCCACGCTGCGCCGTAGTGCCAGCCTCCGGGCCACTGAGGCGTGGGCCAGGCCTCGCCCTGTACCCAATCCGCTTTGTAGTGGCTCACGCCCATAGGTTCGTAGGCCCGGCAGCTCTGTGCGATGCCGAGGTCGATGAGCTCAGGCATCGGCAGGCGCCCGTAGCCCAGGCCGTCGGCGATGATCAGTCGATCCGGGTCGATGGCGCGGATTGCGGCAACGGCTGCGCGGGCGACACGCGCGTGGTCCTCGCGCGTCATTCCCTCGGCGCTGGGTGATGGTGGCTCGTTCACCAAATCGAAACTGAGCTTCTCCGAGGAGATGCCCCTATAGCGCTTCGCCAGCGTCTCCCAATGGAAGACAAAGGCTTCCAGCGCCTCCTGGTCTTTCCACAGGTTGAATGGCTCCTGACGCTCGCGGTTGACCGAGTAGCCGGGCCCGCGATGGAAGTTGAACGAGATATGGATGCCATAGTGCTGTCCCAGGTCGATCACGCGGTCGATCTTCGCCAGCATCGGCTCGTGGAGCTTGTAGACGTCTGCGTCCTCGATCCAAAGTGTGTAGCAGGCCGGGATCCGCGTGAAGTTGAACCCCCAGTCCGCCATCCAGCGGAAGTCGTCCTCCTCGAAATCGCCGCTGCTTCGCGTTGTGAACATGTCCAGAAGGTTGAACCCGCGCCAACGCGGCAAGATCGTCTGTCCGGAGCCGGTCATGGAGGCCTCCTCTATCTCAGCACCACTGCCTGTACCACAGGCTGTTTCTTCGGGTCCTTGATCACGCGGTTAGGGCCTTGATCGTGCTGTGGAAGCGCCGCCCGTCGTCCAGGTAGAAGTCCACGCCGTCGTCCTCGCGCCCTACAGCCAGGCCCCCGAGCATGCCCGCTGCCTTCGAGGTGCGTAGACAGCGCATCCCCATGCTGCCACGACCCTTCGCGCCGATCTCGGTCAGGGGGAAGCGGTGCACGTAACCGGCCTCGGAGGCAACCACGACCTGGAGTTGGGCCTCTTCCTTGGCGCCATTGGGGATGACCACCGCGCCAAGGAGCCTGTCCTCCTCGCGGACCTTGATGCCGACGACGCCAGATGCGGAGCCCGTCTGTTGCGGGTTGACCGTGTTCGCGTCCACGCGGAGCGCCTGCGCTTCCCGTGTGTAGAAGAGGACCTGAGCGTTATCATCGGCGAGCGATCCGATCAGGAGCGCGTCCGGCTCCCCTTCCGTCAAGCCCATGATGACGTCCCAGGTGCGGTCCATCAGCGAGAGGTCGTCGGCCTTGGTCCGCTTGATCTTGCCCGCCCGGCTGATCATCACCAGACACGTGCCGGGCTTGAGGATCTCGGCTCCGACGATGGTCTCATCCTGCGCAAGCCCCATCGCCTGAGGGGTAGCCTCCTCAGGGATGAAGCCCACGGCTCCCTTCCACAGGCGTCCCTTGCTGGAGAACAGAATGACCTGTTCCGTCGGTTCGACCATCAGATGCAGGAGGTGTCCACCGCCCGCCGGCGCACGGCTGGTTAGCCCGTCGTCCACACGGTACTGGTAGCCCGATGCATCGCGGCGCTGGACACCGTTGGGGGTCAGGATGACCAACTGGCGGCCCTCAGGCATCACGAGATCGGCCTGGGTCGTGAAGGTTCCCTTGCCCGCAGCGTTCTCCTCCGCGTCGATGATCACGGTGCGGCGTGGTATGGCGTAGGCCTTCCTGAGCTCGGTGGTCTCCTCGATGACGACCTGCAGGCGCTTCGCTTCCGATCCCAGGAGACCTTCGAGGTAGGCGATGCGGTCCCGCAGCTCCTTCGCCTCGTCGACGAGGTTGCGCCGTTCGAGCGCAGCCAGGCGGCGCAGCATCATATTGAGGATCGCGGTGGCCTGCAGATCGGAGAAGCCGAACTTGCTCATGAGGTTGTCGTGGGCTGTCTCCGCGGTCCGCGATCGCCGGATTGTGTCGATCACCTGGTCGAGCATGTCGAGCGCCTTCAGCAGGCCCTCGACAATGTGGAGGCGGGCCTTTCGCTGTGCCAGCTCGTGGATGCTGCGGCGCTCGATCACGGTCAGCCGATGCTGGACGAAGTGGATGAGCATCTCCGCAAGCGACAGATAGGTCGGGCGCGTGCCTCCGTCCTTTGTGGGCACGAGCGCCAGGTTGATCACGCCAAAGGTCTCACGCAGCTGCGAGTATTTGAGCGTCTCGGCGATGACCTCGTGCGGATCGGCGTTGCGCGATACCTCGATCACGACGCGCATGCCGGTGTAGTCGGATTCGTCGCGCAGGTCGGTGATGCCGGTGAGGCGTCCGTCGCGGATCTCGCGGGCGATCTTCTCGATCACGGTCGTCTTCAGCACCGCGTAGGGCAGCTCGGACACGATGATGTTGCTCTTGCCTCCGCCGATGTCCTCCAGGCCGACGTGCGCCTGCATGACAACCAGACCGCGACCAGTCTCATAGGCCTGGCGGATGCAATCGGTGGGCTCGCCATCACCCTCGGCGCGATAGCGATAAATGAGGCCGCCGGTGGGGAAGTCCGGCCCCGGGATGATCTTCATCAGCTCGTCGACGGTGATCTTGCTGCGGTGCGTCCAGCCCTTGGCCACGTGAACAACGGCATCGCATACTTCGCCAAGGTTGTGGGGCGGAATCTTGGTGGCCATGCCGACCGCGATGCCATCGGCGCCGTTGACCAACAGGTTGGGGAGGACCGTTGGGAGGACGGTCGGTTCCTGAAGGCTGCCATCGAAGTTGTCGACCCACGCGACGGTGTCCATCTCGAGATCCTGAAGCATCGTCTCCGCCACTGCGGTGAGGCGCGCCTCGGTGTACCGCATCGCAGCCGGGGCGTCCCCGTCGATGGAGCCGAAGTTGCCCTGACCATCGACGAGCGGGGCCTCCATCACGAAGTCCTGTGCCAGGCGGACCATCGCCAGGTAGACGGAGCTGTCGCCGTGCGGGTGGTACTTGCCCAGCACTTCTCCGACGATACGGGCCGATTTCTTGTGGGGCTTGGTATGCGTGAGGCCAAGATCGTGCATCGCGTACAGGATGCGCCGTTGCACCGGCTTGAGTCCGTCGCGGACATCGGGGAGCGCGCGGTCGGAGATGGTCTCCCGCGCATAGCCCATATAGGCCTCGGTCATGTCCCGATGGAGCTCGATGGTCTCCCTGTAGATCTCTTCTACGCCGGCTGCGATTGCTGCCATACTTGATTCCTTCCTGATAATAAACTGCCAGGCAGGTGGTTGAGGTTCGTAGTAACGGCTTCAGCCGTCGGAACGGCCGTCAGAACCGCTGAAGCGGTTACTACGAACCAAACTGCCTGAGACCTAGTTTCATCCGCGAGGGGGTGGGGGCGAGGAGATCTAGTCTTCTGCGCCGTTACTCTCCAGCGCCTCACCATCCCAGTACACCATCAGGCGTTCACGCCGCTGCGAGGGGCTTCCGCCCATCCAGAGCGAGACGGTGGTATTGGCTGCGTGGACGTCGGCAACGGTGACGCGCATGAGGTGTTCGTTGAACCAGGGGTCGGGGACGCCGGGTTTGAACACCGTCTCGCGGAGCTGGGTCGGGTTCATCTCGCCCAGCCCCTTGTAGCGTTGGGTGGTCACCTTGGCGGCGCCCCACTGCTTGATGATTCGTTCGCGCTCCGCCTCGGTGTAGGCGTACTGGCTGGTCTTGCCGTTGTGGATCTGGTAGAGGGGCGCGCGGGCGATGAAGAGCCGCCCATCCTCGACCATGATGCGCATCAGCCGCCAGAAGAGCGTGTAGAGCAGCGTCTTGATGTGGTCTCCATCGACATCGGCGTCCACCAGAATCGCTACGCGACCATAGCGCATCTTTTCGGTGTCGAAGTCCGAGCCGACCCCGGCGCCGATGGCCGCCACAATCGACTTGACCTCGGCATTGGCCAGCACGCTGGTGAGCCTGGCGCGCTCGGTGTTGAGGATCTTACCGCGGAGGGGAAGGATGGCGTGGTAGTTGCGGTTGCGGGCCTGCTTGCAGGAGCCACCCGCCGAGTCGCCCTCAACGATGAAGAGCGTGGTCTGCTGTGTCGGGCTGCCCTTGGCGACGTCCGCCAGCTTGCCGGGCAACTCATCGACCTCCAGCACGGAGCGGCGCATAACCAGCTCACGGGCCTTGGCGGCTGCAAAGCGTGCGCGGGAGGCGGCGACACAGCGTGCCACAATGGCCCGGCCCAGCGGCATCTTCTTGCCGAACTGCGCCAGCAATGCGGCATAGACGATCGAGTGGACCTGGCCCTGGACCTGGTCACTGCCGAGTTGGGTCTTGGTCTGGCTGGTGAACTGCGGATCGCGCATGCTGACGCTGATCACGGCGGTGAGCCCCGAGGTGGTGTCACGCCCTGTGATTTCGTCGCCCGGCTTCAGCAGCTTCTTCTCCGCGGCAAAGACGTTGACCGCCTTGGTCAGCGCCGAGCGCAGGCCGGCGACGTGGCGCCCACCGTCGGGCGTGGGGATCGTGTTGACGAACGAGATAATCTCCTCGTCATCCTGATCCTGGTACTGCAGCACGACCTCGACGCGCGTGTCGTCCTCGCTCTGGCCGGTGATCGTGATCGGTTCGTGGATCGTTTCGCGGTCCTGATTCAGGTAGCTGACGTACTCCGCGATACCGCCGTTGTACTGGTAGGTGCGTTCCTTGTCGGTGTCACGTTCGTCAAGGATATGGACCTTGAGCCCAGGGACGAGGAACGCCACGGTCTGCAATCGGCGGGCCAGCGTGCTGAAACTGAATTCGGTGATGTCGAGAAACTCGGGGTTTGGCATGAACGAGACCGTGCTGCCGGTGCCGATCTGGCGGTCGCTGTGCTGGCGCACGAGTGCCTTCTCGCCTCGATCGCCAACCGTCCCGATCACGTCTCGCGTGTGGGGGTCGAGGATCTGGACGGGGGTGACCGGCAGACCGCGTTCATGATGCTGGTGGTAGATCACACCGTCGCGCCTGACCTCGACGTCGAGCCA
>JALOOJ010000271.1 GCA_025454475.1 Anaerolineae bacterium | reverse complement strand
GCCCTGCGCAACCGCGACATCCGCCAGCATCTCCGGCTCCACTCCCACAATCTGTCCCCAACCGCGAAGGCGGCCAAAGACCAGCTCGCCGCCCATCTGAAGATTCTCAATGGGCGAGACGCTCTCGACACTCGGTAGTGCACGGATCTCTTCCAGCGCGGCAGCGTCAAGCCGGAGCACATCGGACTGCGGGGCACCCCGTCCTCCTCCACCGTCCACCGGAACAGCCTCCACCATCTGGTAGTCCGGCATTGCGCTCACGCGCAGCTCGGTCAACGAGCCGCCCGCGCCGAGGCTCTGCGTCGCCTGACGCTGAAGCCCCACGCCCAACGACACGAGGACGATCACCGCGGCCGTACCGATGACAACGCCGAGCGCCGTCATGATCACCCGGCCCTTCATGCGTTTCAGGTTGCTCAGCACCAGGCGAATCAGATCCCGCGGGTTCACCCAGCCACCTCGTTCATAGTACTCAGCCGAGTTAGCTCCCAGTAACCGCTTTGCCGGTCAGAACCGCTGAGGCGGTTACTACGAACTCAAGGCACCTGCCTGACATACAGCTAGCTCCCGAGCCCCAGGAAACCCTTGATCGCTCGCAGGACTTTCTGCATCAAGGTCTCGGGCGCAGACTCGGGCACCCCACCTGGGACGGGCTTGCCGCCCTCGCCCGGTCCAAGATCATCGCCCTCAATCACATCCAGCGTCAGCGTCCGACTGATCACCTGCGTCTGGTTGAAGTCGTCGCGATAGGCGATGCCCAACACGAGCTCGGTGGTTCCGGCCTCACGCGGGGTTACCAGAAGATCCACCGGCGCGGATCCACCTGCATCCAGCGGCCCCACAAAGGGCAGTCCCTGCAGCTCCACATCCAGTTGCGTGCCCTGCGGCAGGATCTCGACGATGTTGACGGAGCTCCTGCCCACATTCAGCAGCTCCAGCGAGAGCGAGCTGGGCATCCCCACCATAAGCATCCCCGGCGGCTGGTAGAAGCTTGCCTGCACTTCTGGACGCTCGCGCACGATGAGACTGAGGCGTTGAGTATCCTTGTGCCGCGCGGCGCGCGGATCATCATACTGCAGCTCGATCGGCAAGCTGTGCGCCCGCGTCTCTGCAGAGCCATCGACGATGAGCTCTCGCGCCACCTCGACAGAGCCACCCACGGCGATGTGCTCGATGAAGATGACGTTGCCCGATTTCAGAGGGACGAACGGAGCCAGGCCGGCGCCCCCCTCGCCACCGAGGGCCAGCGTGATCCGCAACGCATCCCCGCCGCCCACATTGGTTACACGCATCGTGAGCGTCATTGTGTCACCGGGCGCGATGTAATCCGGGGCTGTGCTGTACGCATCGATTAGCAACTGCGGTTGCTTAACGAGGCTCGTGTTCACATCCACGCCTACATTCTGCTGCTCGCTGTAGTTGCCACCACTGTAGTCGCTGTAGGCCAAGGCCACAGGCATGCTCTGCCGCCCGCCCTTATCGAGCGCGCCCAGCACGAGCGGCAGTGTCACGGTGACGACGCCGTCGATCTTGAGTAGATCCGCGTAGACGGTGTCGCCGCCGGATGCCGGGATCGCCATCTCAGCCGATGCAGCTGTGGCGAAGACGTTGACGGCCGTGCGGTTCCCACGGTTGACCAGCCTCAGCGTCAATGAGAAGGGCTCGCCAGGGATCAACACGGTCGGCACCGTCTCAGCATACTCAATCACGATCTTGGGCTTCCCGGTTACCTCACCGCCCGTGCTCGCGCCGATAACCTCTACCGGGATCGTGGTGGGGAACTTGTAGTTGTTGCCCTCCCAGTCATTGGCCTCGAGCATGACCTCGAGCTGGTGCACGCCGTTGCCCAAGGTCACAGGTACCCGCATCTGCTGCGACACACTCGCCTTAGCATTGATGGGAAGCTGCCAGAGCAGGTGGCTCTTCTCGCCCAGTGGCAGAAAGGCACCGCCCGAGAAGACGACGAGCGTGTTCTCGCCGGCGCGGCTGCCGTTGTTGTAGAGCTCGATGGCGACCTCGAACTCCTGCCCGGGTTTCACCTGTTGTGGTGTTACGACGTAGTTGCTCAGCGTCAGGATCGGCTGGCCCGGCTTGACGGGCGCCGGCTCCGACGGCGGTGCCGTCGGTCTGGGTGTCGGCGTCGGCGCGATGATCGCCAGCGCCTGCACCAGGACGTCTGGCGTGCCGACGCCGTCGCTCACCTCGACGCTGTAGACGCCCGCCGGCACCATGGCGGGCACCTCTGCCTTGAGCGCCGTAGCGTTGACGAACGTGGTGTTCAGCAGGCCATATCCCTGGAGCCGCACGACCGTAGCCACCGTGAAACCCGTCCCATAGACGCTCAGCGTGCCCCCCACCGTCGCCACCAATGTAGTGGGCTCGATGCTTATGACGTCGCCTGCCATAGCCGCGGGGGCCGCAGCGGGCACGACCGTCGTAGGCGTCGTGGGCGCGACTTCCTGAGCCAACGCGGAGAGCGGCGCGTAGAGCGCAACCGCCAGGCCGAACACCAAGGCTGCAACAGAGTAGTGTCTCATAGCTCCGCCTTCTGATAGTAGCGGTGGCGGTCCAGCTCCACCGAATCGGAAAGATGCCCATCCAACAGGTGCAGCGATCTGGTGGCATAGTCGGTCACGGACGCGTCGTGCGTGACCGCCACGATCGTCCGCCCCTCTTCCAGGTTCACTTGCGCCAGCAGTTGCATAATCTCGGCGCCGGTCTTCGTGTCGAGGTTGCCCGTGGGCTCGTCGGCGAGGATGATCTTTGGGTCGAGGGCCAACGCCCGCGCGATGGCGACACGCTGTTGTTGGCCGCCGGAAAGCTCCGTCGGGCGATGCCGCACGCGATCACCGAGACCGACCCGTTCCAGCAGCGCCAGCGCCCGCGGCTCACGCTCAGCGACCGGCACCTGCGCAAAGACCATCGGGAAGGCGACATTCTGCGCTGCCGTCATCGTGGGGATCAGGAAAAACGACTGGAAGATGAAACCAATCTCACGGCGCCGGTAATCGGCAAGTCCATTCTCGTCGAGGCTCACGATCTCACGCCCATCAACCCAGATTTCGCCCGACGTCGCGCGGTCGAGTCCGCCCAGAAGATAGAGCAGCGTCGACTTACCGGAGCCGGATGGCCCCATGACCGCGAGGAATTCGCCGGCATCTACAGAGGCTGTGATGCCATCGACAGCGCGAACGACCTGATCGCCCATCACAAACTCGCGGCGCAGATCCTCAATTCGGATCAGGGGCTCTTCGGGCACGTCCACTCCCATGGCAGTGCGCCCCCAGCTACAGTCGGAAGCCTTGGTTTAGCCCGGTGAGCGCTGGCAACAGGCTCAGCAGTGTGAACAGGAGCCAGATCACGAGCGTCCCAAGCAACGCCTTTTTGCCTGAGAGGTGCGATAGTGCCGCCACACCCAGGACGAGTAGCACCAGATTCCAGATCACATATACGTCAAAGCGGGCCAGAAACGCCGCCAGCACCTGGTCGCCGGCCGAAGGCGAGATCGGCGGTTGCCAGATCGGTGTGATTGGCACCGGCGTCCTATCAATGACCAGACCGGAGAGCCCTTGGTTGTAGATCGCCGATCCGGTCAGGGTCATCGCGATCGCCTGGATGGCATTGCGGATGACGTAGGGGATCCAGGTCCAGGCCACAATGCCGTAGAACGCCCCGAAACCGGCACGATTCTGCCCCAGGAACGTGCTTGCAAGGTACAGCAGGCCGGCCCACACCAGCCACGTGGCGATCGTGGCCACGATCTTTGCGCCCACGCCGATCGCGGTGCTCAGCGTAAACGTCGAGGCCTGCGGCTCCACCGGGGGCTCAGGAAACATCATCTGACGTTCCGCGACAGACAGGCTCTCGTAGTACTCCAGTTGGCGCTGAAAGCTGAAGCGTAGCTCGGCCTTACTGTAGGAAAAGCCTTGCGCGGCCAGTGCCGCCACCATCAGCAACGCGACCACCCACCACCAGCGGCGCCGAGCGGTACTGAGGTAGGAAAGCGTAGAACGCGGCTTTAGCAGAACGCCCAGGAGCACCCGCAGTGAGCACCTCACGTCGTCGTAGCGCTTGCCAAGCTCCAAGGATAACCAGCCCCGTGGAAATGTCCACTGGAGGAACCACCGAGATGCACCTTGGGACGGGCGCCTGACAGTACTCCTTGACGAACCGGGGATCCCGTTTGCTCCCGATCCTCGCAAGTGTTCGCCGCTGATCAAGGGGATGAACTGCAGGGGCGCGGGCCGGTCGGAACCGGTTGCCGCGCCCCCTGCCCCGAACGGTCTGACGACCGCGGAGCGACCGCGAGGAATCACTGCTACAGCAACTTGCCCACCAGCGCAGGGGACGCCCCGGGGCCGACGCCAACGTTCATCCGATGCTGGTACCGCACCCCACCCTGGCCGAACGGGAGCGTGAGGGTTGGGCGGAACGGTGTCTCG
>JALOOJ010000105.1 GCA_025454475.1 Anaerolineae bacterium | reverse complement strand
GTCACCGCGGTCACGGCAGGGCGGCCCGCGGCCCCAGTCTTTCGCCGGTAGACGAAGATCCGTGCGCCCGCATCGTGCTGCACGACCAGGTCGGGCGCCCAGTTCGGGTAGTTCGCATCGCCCACTTGGCGGGCCAGCGAAGCGGACCCGCCGCTCCAGGTCGCGCTGACCAGGTTCGGCGGCGACGGATCGTGACGCAGGGCCAGCGCTGTCCACGCTGTATGCACCGTGGTGATGCTGGCCCGATCCCAGCCGTCCACAGCCCGGGCGCGGCAGCGGAGCTGCACATCGTGGAACGCTACATCCTGGGAGCGCACTTGCAGCCCCTCGCCCGGCGGGTCGTCGGGCTGTCGTGTGCGGCAGCTATAGCTCAAGGTGATAGGCGCGGATGCCACTGTCGGGGTCGGCGAGGCGCTGATCTCCTCTTCAATCTCCACGCCCAGCGCCAGGGGATCGGGCTGCGCCCAGCGTAAGCTGTACGTCGCCACGAACTGCGGCTTGCCCGTTTCAGTATCGACCGTGAGCCGCACTTCCGGGTTCTCATAGGCCGGCAGGCCGGGCGCGCCCAGCGGCGCGGCTAGCCACGGCGGGCAGACCACGACGTTGCTCGGTTTCACGCGCTCCTCTTCCTCGCGCACGCGGTACACCACAGCATGCGAGGGCACGTTGGGAAGGAGCAGGTCTTCCCTGACCTCGTCGATGCCAGGCCAGCCCTTGCGCGGGCCATCGAAGAAGCCGTGCCCGAACAGGACCGCGTGCTCCCACCGGATGCCCATCATCATCTCGAACGCCTCCCAGGCGGTGGGCTCGTCAGGGGCAGCCGCATCGTTGGCAGGATCCGCTACCTTGGCCTCCTTGGCGGCTTCGACAAACTCCGCCCACTCCTGCTTGGACAGCGTCGGAGGCACGTCATAGCGCTGGGAGGCCTCGTCTAGTGACAGAACGATGGTGTCCGCAACCCGGATGCGGGCGATCTCCTCCCACGGCAGGCCGCGGTCACGGTAGAGGTCCAGAGCAGCGAAGTCGCCGAAGGTGGCGCTGAAGGCGAAGACGGCCAGGGCGCTGATGTCAGGCGCCTTCAGGACGACCATCTGACCGCCGGCTACCATCTGGTCCGCCACGATGTCTCCGTCGCGGTCCAGGGCCACCAGCCGCGTGTCGCCCCCTTGATAGATGAAGCGAACCGCCTGCGCCGACCAGGGAAGGTCGTACCTCCGCGGCAGGAAGCCTGCCGGGTGAACGTCCCCGAAGGCGTCCCACCACGCCCCAGGTAGGCATCGCCGTCGACGACATCAGCGGGATAGTGCCACCGCAGCCGGTTGCCGGCGGGGGCGTCGGGTATCCAGCCGAGGGCAGCAAGATGGATGTTCATGCATCACCTCCTATCAAGCGGTGCCGGACCGCCGGTCTGCCCATGTGCCCGGCGCTGCTCCTTGAGCTGATCGACGAGCTCGCGCGCGAGTGCGGCGACATCCATGTCGGGTACTGCGCCCGCCAGGGCCGTCAGTCGCTCGGTGACGGTCTCGAGCCGGGCCAGCGTGGAGGCCAGCGCCCTGATTCCATCTGGGCCGATGGAATCGGGGCCGCCCGGCTCAGGCCCGATCCGATCGGGCCCGATCGGACTCGGGGGGCCCACCGGTTGCCTGGCCCGCAGCAGATCCTCCAGCACCTGCGGATCCGGCATGGGACGCCACAGCTCCTCGATGATCGGCCAGTCGATGCGATAGAGTTTGGTCAGGCGCTCCCATACGAACGCGGGGATCACGACCCCCGTCGCAGGCAGCGGCCAGTCCGCCCCGCCGGGTTGCACAAAGGTGTGAGTCACCTGCTCAACGGGGCCACCTACCACAGGCGTGGGCTTCAGCGTCGGCAGGTTGGCGACTTGGGTGTTGAACTGCAGGGTAAGGGTATAGACGCCCCGTGGCAGCCGCGTGCGCTGGCCCGCGAAAGAGCCCACCAGAAACGCGGATGAGCCGTCGGGACTGGGGAGTGCCTCAACCTGAAGATCCAGCGGGTTGCGTGAAGCGTAGCCCGTCGGGCAGTCGGTTGTCCCCTCGACGTGCTTGATCCGCAGGGAGAGGGTGACCCGGCGCCAGTCGACCGGCTCAGGTGTGCGCAGCCACAAGGCGTAGGGCCGGCCTGCCGAGTCTACAACCGCCTCAACGGTGGTCGTCGCCACGGTGTCGTTGATGCCGTCGAGCGCGTCGCCTGCGCCGCTGTTGAAGCGGTCGCCGGTCGCCAGGGCAAAGCGCGCGAAGCGCGCGCCCGTGCTGGCGTCCAGCGGAGACAGCCAACTCGTCAGTGAGGATGGGAGGAGCCAGCCTACGGGCGGTGCCGTCAGCTCCTCCGGAAGGACCTCGATCCCGCCAACCACGACATCCGTCCACGGGTTGGCGTAGACCGGCGCCTCATAGGCCCGCTTGGCGCCCTTCCGGAGCACGAGCGAGTCAACGCGATTCCCGATCCTCGCATGAGGGTTCTTCACCACCTTGGTCATCGCCGGTGGAGCGCAGCACGACCGCTCGGACCGGCCGCTCGGCCCATAGAAGACCGTGAGACACTGCTCCTGCCAGGCCAGGTGTGTCGCGAAACTGTCGAACTGGGACACGTAGCACGCCCACTCGTCGACCTTCACCTCCTTGCCGCCGGAGTCGGTGAAGAGCAGCCGGACCGCTGCGGGTCCCGCCTTGATGAACGGCGTGGTCAGCGTCACCTCCTGATCCGCGGTCCAGTTCCCGCAGTGGTCGCGGACCCAATGCCGGCTCTGGTCGAGCTGGTAACTCTCACCGGAGGCATTCGGCACGGGCACCAGGTCTTGCTCAACCTTCTCGCCTGTCTCGTAGAGCAGGCGGAACCGCAGGCTCGGGAAGATCTTGTCCATATACGGCACACGGAAGCGCACTGAGCCCCGGTACTTCTGGTAGATCGGGAAGCCGAAGCCGTGCATCGTGGGGTTCCACGTGGGCTCCCGCGGCGGCGAGTCCACATCGAAGATCCGGCTGTCGCCGATCGTACTCGTGTCGATATAGGGCCGCAACGTCTCCGGGTAGGCCACCTTGATTGTCTCGGTCGTGGACCACGTCACCTTCTTGCTGTCCGGAAGCCCGCCCGCGGGATACGTAGCCAGCGACTCCCCTTCCACCGTCAGCTTGTAGGTGCCCGGCTTGAGGACCACCTTCTCTTTCCAGTTGCAGGTTGTCGCCCGAGCCTCGCGATAGCGCACGGCGAAGATCAACAGCGGGTCATGCCCTGCCGCCATCACCGTCAGCTCGTCCGTAGCGGGGGCGAGCGTCACCGTTATCGCCACGAGGTGCAACGTCTTGTAGATCTCCTTCACCGTGACCGTGCTCCGCGGGCCACCCGGTTTGGTCGACAGCGAGGTCTCCTGGCCTCGGCCCAGCAACAGCAGTAGGGTCACCTGATCCACCTCCACCGGATCGTCGAGCCAGGTGCGGAAGCGCAGTCGAATCTGCTCGGCGCGCAGCACGCGGGTCGGCAGTGCCGGCGAGAAGTCGGTGAGCAGTTGGGCTACCGGGCCTGAGGACTGCACCAGCATCTCCCCAAACCGGCGCTCGTTAGCGAAGGCCTCGGCTAGACCGGTGCCGAAGTCCTGTTGCACCGTCTTGCCGGGCGTCTCCGCCGTGGTCGAGATCACATCGACGTGAGGCACCACCCACGAGAAGGGATCCGAGCCGAGCACGTGCAGCCGAGCCGTGTCCCCGCCCGGCCCGGCAGCCCAGACGGCCTGCAGCCCCGCCACCGCCGTGCCCGGCGCGCCGAGGGTGATATCATCCAGCGTGAGTTTGGTCAGCTTGTGGGCCACGACGTAGCCGCCCTGGACGGGCGAGCTGACCGCCGAGCCCACAACAACGCCCGTCTGGTCGGTCACACGGCTGCTGAAAGGGACCACCACGTCCACGTCGGGCCAGCACTCGCGTTTGGCGGGATCGATCTCCCACTGACGGCCCGTCAGAGCATGGAGCAGCCCGACCTCGAGCGCACCCTGGGTCGTCGTCCCGTCTACCGTCGACGTGCCCGCCAGCAGCGGCGAGGCGATCGCAGGTGGGTTGGGCGTATCATCGCCCAGCGTCAACTTCTTCTCGCCTGTGATGTCGGGGATGGGCCAGGGTAGATCCAGCTTGTACTTCAGGATGACGTCGAGTTTGGTGGGATCCGGCGTGTGGCCCAGCACCTCAGCCGAGCCACGCAGCAGGAAGCCGAACTTCCAGATCTTGAGGCCGAGCTCTGCCCAGATGCGCAACAGCCCTTCCAACAGGACGGGATTCCAGCCGATGACGGCAGCCACATCGGCACCCAGGCGAGCGGTCAGCGTGATGATCCACCACTTCCACTTGCCTCCGATGGAGATCCCCGCGCCGAAAGCCACCCGGTAGTTGTTGAGCATCAGGTATAACTCGGCACGGACGATGTCGGTGATGATCTTGGCCGCGATCTTGTTCTTGTCGGTGCCCAGGTTGAGGTACCACGACGACGGGTTGGAGAACGAGAAGAAGGCATCCAGCGTGCCGCCGGCGTCCACCAGATACTTCTCGTCGTCGCCAAAGCTGTCGCCGGACTTGGGCGGGGGTATCTTGATCATGACCCCCAGTCCCAACGCCATCGAGGCGGACGCGATGTCGACAGCCAGATACCCCTCGACGCGCGCCGAGTTGGTGCTTAGCATCTTGCCCACACCGCCCAACACGAATACCGGGCCGGGCGTCAGGACCGCCACACCGATTGGCTCCAGCGTCAGCACGCGGCCATTGTCGGGCAACGTCACCAGGTCGGTGTTCACCCCCACGCCAACCGCCGTCTGGTCGATGGGTCCGGCCTGCCACCGGTCCAGCACCTCGGTATTGCGCGCCCAGGTGACATAGTGCTTGGCGGTAGGCGATGCGACGGGTAGGCCGGCCTCCTCAAGGCGGGCGATGAAGTTATAGGCGAAGTCTCCGCCCATCCCCTTGAGGCCCAGCCCCGTGGCACCTAGCGGAATGGCAGCCGGCAGGTCAATGCTCAGGCCGATCATGGCGCCGCGGTCGCTTAAGCCCCCCAGATAGATGTCGAGGCCGAACCCTGCAGGCAGGATCTTGACCGCACCGCGCCCAAGCCACGTCCCTTTGTCATAGCCGAAGCCCAGGTTGGCATAGAAGACGTTGGCCTTGCTGATCTTCAGGTCACCCGTGATCGTGTGCCATTCAACGATCTCAATGGGCGGATCCCAGGCGACCAGGTCCACGTGCGTCGAAACGGTCACCTCGACGCGCATGAAGACCGACTCCACCCCTTTGAAGAGCGCGACGCGACCGCGAATCAGGAAGGTGATGTTGTCGACGTCGGGGTCGGCGGTGGTGGAGTAGGCGCTTACGCGCACCAGGGGGGAGGATGAGAGCGGCTCGGCCTTGCCTACCTCCGCGGACAGCTCCTTGAGCTTCGTCTCGATCTTGTCCTCGGCCCATGAGGCGATATCAGTGTAGAAGTCGACCAGCGCTGTCCAGATGATCTCTTTGAACAGCGTCTCCAGCCACTCATTCATGGATCACCTCCAGGATTGAGGTCCGCTGGCGTGCTGTGTAATCAGGGCGATGCGGTGAGCTGCGGGATACGCGCCAGCAAACAGGCGATGCCAAATCGACGATTGGTGTAGTGGGAAGCTCACATGAGGAAGGTCGTGCGCGGTCTAACTGACATTATACCATCGTTGCCGCAGTCATGCAATAGCTAGTGATGGGGCCTTGCATCCGTATGCCTTCAGCAGTACAATGGAAGCAACCCCATAGGGCACACCATCGCAGAGCTCATCAAGTGGGGCGCTGAAAATCTCCAGGACTACGATCGCGGTTCGCTTCACTCCACCCGTCCGCCTCATTCATCGAGCAGCCTCGCCCTCCGTCGTTGGTCTCCGGACCGGTTCCGGACCGGCGGGTGGCAGGTTAGCCCTCACGGTCACGTCGTAGGGAGGGTAACGATGAGAAGCAAGCGGTTCTTACTGGCTGCGACGATGGTCGCTTGTGCGCTGGCACTGTCTTCACTGCTGATCACAGTATTTGTGTTTGCGCAGACCCCCAGAAAGACAGGAGCAGCGGACCTGCCTGAAGAGGACGCGGTACGGTCTCAGGACGCCCCGCTCGCCCCTCAGGCCGGCCCCGTGGTCTTCCCCACAGGGGATTGGCCCTGGTATGCCCAGGAAGAGATCTCCGTAGATCCGGACCCACCCCTTGAGGGCCGACCGGTGGAGTTGTGCGCGGAGGTGCTTAATACCGACGCTGCCGCTGACCAGCCGATCGATCTCGAGTTCAGTGTGGCGGCCTTTGGCATCGGCCTGCCCTTCAACCCGGTGGGCATAACCTCGCTGGTGGTTCCCGCCGGCGGCGGCGGGCGAGGCTGCGTGATCTGGATCCCGCCGCGCGCCGGGCACTGGTGCATCCAGGCGACCATCTACCAGGCGCAGTCCGAGCCGGTGATCAGCCAGCGCAACATGGATGTGGGCGAGCCGCTGAAGCCGGGAGAGCCACACGCGATAACCTTCCCCGTGGGCAATCCCTCCGGAGCCCCGGCGACGGTCACGCTGGGCATGGTCTCGCATCTGCAGGACTGGAGTCTTGAGCTGTCGCGGGATGTGCTACCATCGATGGGGCCGGGAGAGGTGCGAGAGGTGACCCTGACCGTCACGCCGCCTCGCGATGCCGTGCTCGGTACCGGTATCCCGATCGTGGATGTAGAGGGCTACATTGGCAGAGACCTGATCGGCGGCTTCCGCAAGCTTGACTCGCCGCCGGTGGTGCTTCACCGCCCGCAGGAGCCTTTCTTCGCCGAATCGGAGATCCATATCCAACCCTATCCCCCGCGCGCCGGCGAGCCGACGGAGATCTGCGTTGAGCTTCACAACATCAGCGGTGCGCCGCAGACGGTGCGGGTGATGTTCGGCCGCGCGCCCTTCGGCATCGGCCTGCCCTTTGACCCGATCGGCCCTCCCAAGGAGCTGATGATCCCGCCCGGCGGGCACGAAGTGGTCTGCATCACCTGGGTCCCTCCGGAGGCGGGGCACTTCTGTGTCCAGGTGCAATTGGAGATCCTTGGCGAGATCCCCTACGTGAAGCGGTTCAGCCAGCGCAACCTGGACGTCGCCGAACCGCTTGAGCCGGGCGTGCCTCACCTAACCGAGTTCCCCGTGGGCAACTTCTACAACGAGTTCACGAATCCCGAACCGGCGGCGATGGACATCGTGCTCCAACCCGACGTGCTCCTACCCGGATGGCGAGTCGAGCTAATCCCCCCATTTCTACCCATGGTGCAGCCTGGCGAGGTGCGTCCGGTGGTGATGACCGTGACTCCGCCCCAGGGGGAGCCGCTGCCGCCTGACGGGACGCCAATCGTGGATGTGCGCGCGGTCGCGCGTGACCAAGCCGGCGAGGAGCGGGTGATTGGCGGCATCCGCAAGATCTATCGCCCGCCGGTGCCCCTTCACCGCTTCCCCGATCCACCCTATGCCGAGCGCGAGATCACGGTCGATCCCTATCCGCCGCGTGCGGGTGAGCCCACCGAGGTCTGCGTCGAGCTGACCAACCCTACCGCCGTCACGCAGACGGTCGCAGTGCAGTTTGCCTGGGCCAACTTCGGCATCGGTATCCCCTTCACGCCGATCGACGGTCTACGACCGGTGACGCTCCCGCCGTACAGCGTCGTAAAGGAGTGCATCTACTGGGTCCCGCCGGTCGGCGGGCACGTCTGCCTGCAGGTCGAGCTGTTTATGGAGGGCTACGAGCCGCAGCGCAGCCAGCGCAACATTGATATCGATGAGCCGCTTGTGCCCGGCGAACCGCACACGTTGGCGTTCCCTGTGGGTAACCCTTTCCCGGTACCCGTGACGGTCACCTTGGGGCTGATCCCCCACATCGAGGGCTGGCAGTTTGAGCTGTCACAGAACGTGTTGCCCGGCGTCGCCCCTGGGGCACATCGCGTCATCAGCCTGACCGTGCTGCCGCCGGCGGGCGTGTCACTACCGGCTGATGCGACGACTATCGTGGACGTAGAGGCCTTCGCGGAGCGCCCCGGCATGGAACGGCACCTGATCGGGGGCTTCCGCAAGATCTTTCGCCCGCCGGTGCCGCTCCACCCCTTCCCCGACCCGCCGTACGCCGAACGCGAGATCACCGTCGAGCCCTACCCACCTCGTGCCGGCGAGCCGACGGAGATCTGCGTCGAGCTACGCAATCCCACGGACTTCGACCAGAATGTCGCGGTACAGTTCTCATGGGCGGCCTTCGGCATCGGCATCCCCTTCACGCCAATCGACGGGCTGCGGCCGGTGTTTCTGCCGCCACACAGCATCGTGAAGGAGTGTATCATGTGGGTTCCGCCAGTGGGTGGACACGTCTGCCTGCAGGTGGAGCTTTTCATCCCCGGCTACGAACCCCAGCGCAGCCAGCGCAACATCGATGTGGACGAGCCACTGGAGCCGCTGACGCCACACGCGCGCACTTTCCCCGTGGGCAACCCCCTTGACCATCCGGTCACGATCACACTGGGGCTGATCCCGCATCTGGACGGCTGGGGTCTTGAGCTGTCGCCGGACGTGCTCCCGAACGTCCTGCCCGGCGTGATCAAAGAGGTGCTGCTGACCGTAACCCCGCCGGAGGGGCTGCCAGCCGATGGCACACCCATCGTGGATATCGAGGCCTACGCGGAGGGCCGCCTGATAGGCGGGTTCCGCAAGGTCTTCCGGCCGCCCGTGCCCATCCACCGCCCGCGCGAGCCCATCTATGCCGAGTCGGAGATCTTCATCCATCCGTATCCGCCGCGCGCATTTGAGCCGGTCGAAGTCGGCGCGGAGATCCGCAATCCTACTGAGCAGCCGCAGACCGTGACAGTCACCTTCAGCGCCGCGGATTTCGGCATCGGCCTGCCTTTCTGGCCGATCCACGAGCCGCTTGTCATCGAGGTGCCGCCGCTCGGGTTGGTACGCCCGGTGATCATGTGGGTCCCGCCGCACGGTGGGCTCTGGTGCATCCAGGTGACCATCGAGCACCCGCGGTACGACAGGGCGTTCATCAGCCGCCGAAACATCGACGTGGGCGAGCCGCTTGTGCCGCTGACACCCCACGCGCGTACCTTCCTCGTGGGCAACCCCCTCAACCATCCGGTGACCATCACGCTGGGGATGATCCCGCACTTCCCGGACTGGGGTCTCGAGCTTTCGCAGGATGTGCTGCCGAACATGGCGCCGGGTGAGACCCGCGAGGTGACCCTGACCGTGACGCCACCTGCCGACCTGCCCGCGGATGGCGATGTAATCGTCGATGTGGAGGCCTTCGTCGATGGCGAGCTGATCGGCGGGTTCCGCAAGATCTTCCGTCCGCCGGTGCCCGTCCACCGCCCGAAGGACCCGATCTACGCTGAGTCGGAGATCGGCGTAGACCCATATCCCGCCATCCCTGGCCAACCCACGATGCTGAGCGTCGAGGTCTTCAACCCGACGGACACGGATCGCTTTGTGACCGTGACGTTCAGCATCGCGCCTTTCGGCATCGGACTGCCGTTCAATGCGGCTCAAATCATGCCGAATCCGATTGTCGTATTCGTGCCGGCATTCGGAGCAGCGCGGGGACATGTCGTCTGGACGCCACCGGACTGGAGGGGAAAGTTCTGCGTGCGGGTGACGCTGCAGATGGAGGGCCACGAGCCTATCTGGAGCCAGCGCAACATCGACGTGGGCGAGCCACTGGAGCCAGGCGTGCCGCATGCGATGTCCTTCCTGGTGGGCAACCCTTCGGGGACGCCGGCGACGGTCACGCTGGGGATGATTCCACATCTGGAGGGGTGGGGGCTCGAGCTGTCGCAGGATGTGCTGCCGGACCTGCAGCCCGCCGAGACGGTTCCCGTGACGCTGACGGTCACACCGCCGCGCGATGTCGAGCTCGGCACCGGTGCTCCGATCGTCGACGTGGAAGGTTTCGTGAATGGCGAGATCATCGGCGGCTTCCGCAAGCTCGACCGCCCACCGGTCCCGCTGCACAAGCCGCATGAGAAGGGCTACGCCGAGTCGGAGATCGTCATCGACCCTTACCCGCCGCTGCAAGGGTCTCCCACCCGTGTCAGCACCGTCGTGCAGAATGCCAGCGATGTGACGATGACGGTGGAATTGATGTTCGGCTGGGCGGACTTCGGCTTCGGGATCCCCTTCACGACGACGGGAATGACGCCCTACACGCGCTCGGTAACGCTCGGGCCGGTGATGACACAGACGGCCACTGTGACGTGGACGCCACCCCAATCCGGACACCAGTGCGTCCAGATCCGGCTCGCCTCGGAGGGCTATGAGCCGCAGGTTAGCCAGCGCAATGTGGACGTGGGCCCGCGTCCGCCGTGCGGCGAGACCAGGGTCTATAGTGTCACAATCTACAACGACACGGCTATCTCCGTGACGGTAGACGTGGGACTGATTACCTTCAATGTGCCCGCCGACTGGGTAATCACGGTCACGCCCAGCCCGACACTCGAGCTCGGGCCATTCTCTGCAGGCGTGCTCAAGGTGACAGTGCAGATCCCATGTCTGCTGACCACCCAAGCCCAGCAAGCGCAGGCGGCGATCCAGGCCATCCAACAGGCCGCGGGCAGCGTCCCCACCATTGACGTAGAGGGGTATGTTGAGGGTGAGTTACAGGGAGGCATCGAGATCCGATTCGAGGAGGAGCATTACTGGGTCTACCTGCCACTGGTGTTGCGGAACTAGCAGGAAGTCAGGCAAAACCGCCGCCCAAGGCCCTTCTGCGGGCCTTGGGCGGTTCGGCTGCCTCCTCCATACCCTCTGATCTGACCGGCAAGACACATCTCAAGCTGGACAACCAGACGCTCGCAGCCGAAACATTGCAGAACGTGCCAATCACCGCACCCCTCACCCAAGCTGCGGACCGGTGCGCAGCTTGCCCACCACGCACCCCAGCGCTTTTCCCTTGGCTTCAACAGTCTCCTCGCAGAATAGGCTATATAGCCTATATATCGATCTGTTTAATAGTGTATAATAGAGACTGTACTGTAGCACAGCCACTGCCCGCCAGCCAAGGGAGCAGCGTGAAGGAGTACAAGGAGAGGGCAATGAAGAGGCTGTTTGCGATCACCATGGTGGGGCTGCTGCTATTTGCAGGTTCGGTGCAAGGAGTAAGCGCCGCCAAAGTCTGCTCGATGCAGAGTATCTCATGCGTCAGCGCCACGGAACTGCGACAGCGCGGAATGGCCGATCTGGCCAAGGCCGAAGCTGATATCGCAGCACTGTCGCGACAACGCGCCGCCGAGGCCGACGCAGCCCGGTACACCGGGTTGGCAGCTTACTACTCAGAGCGAGCTGCATGGGGTCCCCGAGCGGATGCCGCACGGTACCAGGCGCTGGCCGACTACTATGCGACTCTGACCTGGGACGCCACGACTTTGGCCCGCACGAGGGGTGTTGCGGCGCTCTACAGCCGGTAAGATTCGGCGGAATTCACACCGCCGGCGGCGCCAGCATGACGCCGCCGGTCTTCGTGTCCTCACACAGCTGCGCAGCGACCTGAGCGGATCACTTACTCCAGCACCTTCTCCATCAGATACGTCCCCGGCTGTTGGACGTATCCCAGCTTGCGGTCGATGGCGATCATCGGCGCGTTCTTTGTGTTGTGGTGGGTGCGCACCGTATCCACGCTCAGCACGTCTCGCGCGTAGCGCAGCGCCAGCACTTTCACTGCCTGCGCCAGCTTGCGCCCGCGGTAAGCCCTATCCACCCCGGTGAACAGGTTGTAGGCGTAATCCGCGCCCTCAGTGCGCGTCGCATCCTGTATGCGCGTGATTGCGCTCATCGCAACCCAAACGTCGTTAGCTGTGTCGATCACCACCATCTGCCCGTCGGGCTTGTACCAGTCCGACTGGCAGACACTCTTCTGGAAATCCTCGAACGACGACCAGGACGGCTCGCCATCGGTGCCGGGGGTGTCCCTGGCAGCCGCGTCATTCAGGGCGTAGAGCTTGCGCTGGGCCTCTTCCGTGTTCCCTAACTCGGCCATCGACGTGAACCGGAAACCCTCGCCCTTCAACCTGACAAGGGTCGCATCATACGGCGCATCGTCGAACACGCTCATATCCAGCGCCATCGCGATCTGATGCCGCTTCTCGACGAACCCACGCCGGTCGGCGAAGGCCCGGCCCTCCGGGCAGTTGTCCCAGACGCTGATGCGCAACACGCTTGCCTGCAGGCGCGATGTCGTGGCCTCGAGCATCGCATCGTACAGGGCACGCCCCACCCCCTGTCCGCGCCGCTCGGGCCTCACATACAGATAGCAGAACGCGCGCTCCAACACTACCTTGTCGCGCTCCGCCCAGTAGAACCCCAACAGCTTGCCGGCCTCATCCTCAGCGACGGTGTGAAGCGTCCGCTCCCGCTCCCGCTCGTAAAACTCATTGAGCCCTTGCTCGGTGCTGGGCCAGTCCTCAAGGATCGTGAAGAACACCGCAAGCTGCGCAAAATCGCGCTCCGGCTCCGCCGGACGCATACGAATGCTGTCCATCGGTACCTCCTTGCACCAACCGAGTACAGGAAGGTCATGGTAGCACCGGCGCGGAATTGCGCTCCGGATGGTGCAGCCGTCTCGATCGCGTCCGGGGACGTCGTGTGCGTGCCGCCGTCGGCGCTACAACCCACAGCGCCGTATGACTGGCCCGGCCTTCGGTGGCATGCGGGCGCGCTAGCGCTTGGATGCCGCGACCGACATAAGATAGGACTCCAGGATATTCGACTCTACTTCGGGGAGCTCGTGCTCACCCGTTGGGAACAGGACTTGGTGCACGTCCTTCCCGCCCTCGTTTCGCTCATAGGGCACGAAGGTCGTATCAGTATCCTTGATCGGGAGCTGTGTGGGAGGGTACGAGCCGTCAAGCGAGAGCGGGCCGGTCACGACGGACCCCCCGATGCCCACGGTACCCGTATTCCAGCCCCCCACGTCGATGTTCTGGGCATCGCTGCCCATTCCGAAGAAGTCGATGTACGACTTCTCGTAGCCGATGAAGAAGTTCACGCCGGCGGTCGTGTACCGGATCCACATACCATCGAAGTCTTGGAAGTTGACCGGCTCGTCGGTGGAGAAGCCCGTCGGATCGCTCCAGATGGACACTGAGGCGCCCAGCGACGCCTTCGGACCGCCGCCTCCGGCAAATACCTTGCCCGTCATACTCTGATCCGACATATCATTGAACAGCGTCAGCGACAACAGACTGCCCGCCGCGCCGAGCGACCCACCCGCGGACATATCAACACTCACGTGCCAGAATCGCGAGGCTGTCGACCGCGTCAGGAGCGGCCGCGAGGCTCCGGCGGTGCCCGAAACGCGCTGGTTTGACTCGATGATCACATCGACCCGCCGATACTTCATGGCGTTGGAGGACCGATCGCCCTTGGCTTCAGCCAGCGTCTCACGGCTCCCGCGCGCCTCGGACTGCAACTCAACCGTGTCGTCCGAAGGCTCAACCGAGGTATCGTAGGTCACGCTTGCGCTGCCCATCCCGTGCTTCGCCAGCAGTCGCTCCACTGTGTCGCGGACTTCGTCGGCCCGACGCTGGGAGAGCTCTTGGTTCAACCGATCGGCCTCGGCAGCGTTCGGAGCCCCACGCCAACGCGGGCTGGCGTGGGCCACGATTCGCACGCGGTAACTCGGCGCTTGCGCGGACTCCTCGTACCCGGGATCGACGGCCGTTGCATCGGGATCGGACTGTAGCGTAGATGAGGCCGGCTGGCGCTGGACCGTCGCGGGAGCCCTCGAGAGTGTGGCCCCAACCTGCTGATGAACGTGAGCCAGCTCGTGCGCCAACAACCGCTGGCCTCCCTGCGTCTGCGGTGCATATTGCCCTGCGCCGAACACGATCTCGCTGCCCGATGTGTATGCCAGCGCATCGATGGCGCGGGCGGACTCTGCCGCCTCCTCACCGGTGTGGATACGCACCTGGCTAAGGTCGGACCCAAACCGCGGCTCGAAGAACGACCGCGTGGCCGCATCCAGCGGCTGTCCCGACGAACTCAGGGCATTCTGAATCGCCAACTGGGAAGCGCCCATCACGGTGTTGCCGGACTCAGCGCGGCCCACTTCCTGTGTCCCATTGGCCGGACTCGATGCGGCCGCGCCACCCATCCGACCCAGCTCCGGGGTGCCCGCCAGCTTGGGTTGCGGCCCAGGCATACGCATCACCTGATCGGCGATCCGGTCCGCTTCCTGCTCGGAGGCGTCGCCGGGATTGCTCACGGTTAGGTGTGGCTGGACGTGGATCTGAGTGCCGACGGGCTGAGGCGCCTGACCTAGACCAAGGCGCAGGGCCACAAGATCCGGTTGCAGCATATGTCCTCCGCCGAGGCCCGTGCTTCCTTGCAGCGCCCGTGCCACAGCTCGATTGCCCACCGTGCGCTGCAGATGCAGCGTCGAGTTTAGTGCAGGGCTCTGCCCAATCGCGTCCCGGCTCGACGCTCTCGCTCTGGTGAGCGGCGCTTCCTGCACTGCTTTGGGCTTCCCTGTATGTGTGACCAAATCGCGCCCCCATCACTCGGTCGTTCGTCGCCAGGCCTCATCCGGTACAGACCCGGCAGGTCTACGTATTATACCATATAAACACGAAAAATTAGATAAAAATAATAAAAATAGGGCTCAGGAGGGAGCCGCGGGTTCCCTACCGGCTTTGCGCATCCTGACGCCGGGGCTAGACTAGGGCGCAACCGAGTGTCGCGTGCCTTTCAACAAGGAGTGGGATATGGCGACGAACCAGATCAGGAACCTGGCAGTACTGACCAGCGGGGGCGACGCGCCAGGCATGAACGCCGCCGTCCGGGCCGTCGTGCGCACGGCCCTGCACCGTGGCCTGGATGTCTACGCCATCTACGAAGGCTACCAGGGCATGGTCGATGGTGGAGACCGCATCCGCAAGATGGTGTGGGACTCGGTTGGAGGAATGCAGCACCGGGGCGGGACCATCATCGGCACGGCCCGCTGCCCCGCCTTCCGTGAACGTGACGGCCGGCGCCAGGCGGCCTACAACCTGGTGACGCACGGCATCAACGCCCTGGTTGTGATTGGGGGTGATGGCAGCCTGACCGGCGCCAACCAATTCCGCCAGGAATGGCCCTCGCTTCTCAGCGAGCTGGTCGAACAGGGCAAGATCACGGCTGAGACAGCCCAGGAACACGCGCAGTTGGCGATCGTCGGGCTGGTGGGCTCCATCGACAACGATATGGCCGGCACCGACATGACCATTGGCGCCGACACGGCACTCCACCGCATCACCGAGGCCATCGATGCCATCAGCAGCACAGCCTCGAGTCATCAGCGCGCCTTTGTCGTCGAGGTCATGGGGCGGAACTGTGGCTATCTGGCCCTGATGGGCGCGATCGCTATACTGGCGCCGACTGGGTCCTGATCCCCGAGAGCCCGCCCGACGTGGATGACTGGGAAGCCGCTATGGTAGAAGTGCTCAAAGCGGGCCGCCACGCCGGCAACCGCGACAGCGTCGTGATCGTGGCCGAGGGTGCCCGAGATCGCTACGGCAATCCGATTACGACAGATCGGGTCAAGACCGTGATCGAAGAGGGGATGGGCGAGGATACGCGCATCACCATCCTGGGCCACGTCCAGCGGGGCGGCGCCCCCAGCGCGTTCGATCGCTGGCACACCACGCTGCTGGGCCACGCCGCCGTCGAGAAGCTCCTCTCGGCGCCCCCCGACGCGGAGCCACAGCTCATCGGCATACGGGAAAACCGGGTCGCGACCTCGCCCTTGATGGCCTGCGTCGAGAAGACCCGCGCAGTTGCCGCCGCGATTGCCGCTCGCGACTACGAGCAGGCGATGGATATGCGCGGCGGGAGTTTTCGCGAATCGTTCCGCATCGCGCGCACGTTGATGCGCGCCATGCCCCATACCCCGGTGCCCGGGCAGGCGCGGCTGCGCTTCGCTGTGCTTAACTGCGGCGCGCCGGCCCCGGGCATGAACACCGCGGTCCGGGCGGCG
>JALOOJ010000104.1 GCA_025454475.1 Anaerolineae bacterium | reverse complement strand
GCTGACAAGGGCGTCAGGATCGCCTTTGAGAACTGCACCATGGGCGGGGACTGGAAGGCGGGCGACTGGAACATCGCCCATAATCCGGCGGCCTGGGAGCTTATGTTCGATGCCCTCCCGGCCGACAACATCGGACTGGAATGGGAGCCCTGCCATCAGATGACCCAGCTCATTGAGCCCATCCCCCAGCTGCGCACATGGATACCCAAGATATTCCACCTGCACGGCAAGGACGCTACCATTCGCTGGGATGTGATCCGCGAGCGTGGCGTGGGGGGGCCGGTGCCGTGGGTCTTCCATCGCACACCCGGCTTTGGCGACTGCAATTGGACTGATATTATCAGCGAACTCCGGATCGGCGGCTATCAGGGGTGTATCGATATCGAGGGGTGGCACGATCCTGTCTACCGCGGTGACTTGGAAATGACGGGGCAGGTCCACGGTCTTAGCTATCTGAAGCGCTGCCGTGGAGGTGCGTTCGTACCTAACCCGGTGTAGGCAGTTGCATAGGATGACCGTCGTCAAGGAGATCCAGGCCAAGACACTGTTGACCGGTACCGCGCACCCGGACACCTTGTTCGGGTGCCGGTACAACATGAACCTGTACAGAGGATGTGAGCACCGGTGCATATACTGCGACAGCAGAAGTGAGTGCTACGAGATCGAGCACTTCGACGAGGAGGTCCTTGTCAAAGTCAACGCCATCGACCTGCTGCGCGACGAGCTCTCACGCAAGCGGATCAAGGGCCCGATCAGTCTGGGGTCGATGAACGACCCGTTCATGCCGCTGGAGGCTGAGATCAACCTGGCTGGGCGCGCCCTCGCCGTCATTGCCGAGTTCGGCTTTCCCATTCACATCATAACCAAGAGTGCCCTGGTGCTCAAAGACCTCGACACCCTCCGCGAGATCGCCCGCACCTATGCTAGTGTTAGCTTCACCATCACCACCACCGACGATGACCTGGCCGCCAAGGTCGAGCCCGGCGCATCGCGGCCCTCGGCGCGACTGCGGGCTATGCGCGTCCTCGCAGACAATGGCATCCAGACCGGCACGACGATGATGCCCATTCTGCCCTTCATCGAGGACAGTGAAGAGAACTTAGAGGCCGTCGTTTCCAGGACCGCTGCTGCGGGAGGCTCCTACATCATCCCATGGATCGGGATGACCACGCGCGACCGCCAACGCGCGTACTTCTACGCGCGCCTCGACGAGCACTTCCCCGGTATCCGTCGGAAGTACGAGCGCACCTTTGGCGACCGCTACGAGTGCGAAAGTCCAGTGGCACGCCGGCTCTGGCCCTTCTTTGAGGATGCGTGTCGTCGTCACGGCGTCGCTACCCATATTCCCCTCTACACCCCACAGGCTGTTAAGCAACTACGGCTCTTCTAGACGGCGTGTGAGCGCTGCTTGGAGGGCAGAACCGAGCGCACCCAGGCTACACCGCGGCCACCCGTCCACCACCAGGTTCTGCATCTACTGTGACAGCCGCAGCGAGTGCTACCAGATTGACCACCTAGATGAACAGGTTCTCCTCAAGGTAGAACCGGACTTGCCCCGCCCCGCAATCGACCATCGTGACGACAGTGCCTGTGCCCACCGCCTCTCCAACGCTGGCCGAGACCGCGACGGTACGACCGGCGATGGGCGCACGGAGAATACTGCCTTCCAGAGCCAGCCGTGCCGATGCGAGGGCCAGCTCCGCCTGCTCTACAGCGGATGCCGCCGTCCCGAGCGCATCACCCGATAGGCTCTCGTCAAGAGCGCGTTGGGCAGATAGGACCTTTGCCAAGGCAGCCGGTTCGGCACCGTAGTCGTTCAGATCCAGTACAGCGAGACTGTACGCAGCACGCGTCACCCTCAGGTCATCCTTGGCCTTCTCGAGAGCCCGGGCCGTCGCGAAGCGCTCGTTCTCAAGCGCAGCAGCCCGGTCGTTGACCTGAAGCTCCCACTCGCGGCCTGGGTCCCACGCCGTGTCATACGCAGCCTGGGCCAGCGCTACCTGCTCCATCGCCTGTCCCGGGTTGATGCTGGCGACGTCAGACGGGCACCGTCCTAGCTCACACCCTGGACCAGCGCGCTATAGCTAGCCTGAGTGGACCAGCGCGCTATAGCTAGCCTGAGCGGCCTCAAGGTTGGCCTGATCGATCTTGCCCGTCTGCGTGATGGATCGGCGAGTTGTATCCAGCTTCAGGCGTGCCTGCTCGAGGTTCAGCATTTGTATGGAGATTCTATGAGGAATTCGTGTGAGTTTGGCACGCCTCTGTTCATATGCGCGACCGGTGTTCGGCAGTATTCGGCAGAAGCGCATGGAAGGAGATAAGCTGGCCCCGGTGGAAGGCTGGAGCGTATCAAGTATACTCGACGGCAGGAGGACAGGATGGTGCGTCTGGCCACGATCGCTGCCGAACTCGAGGCTATGCTGAACCGGCCCGCTCTGTTCGACGAGGCGGAACTCGGATCGCGTTCGGTGGCCATCGACTTCCTGGGCTTCGCGGGAGGAAGTATCCGCGCCTATGCGCGCAGCCACGGATCCACGCCGGAGACCGAGCACCTACTGGACCAGACAACGCGCTTGGGCAATGAGCTGAGGGCGGTGGACCGAGCCTTCTTTGGTCGGGTTCGGGAGCAGATTCGCTCGGGCGAGCTGACGCGCCGGGAGCTGAGGGCGCTCTGCGATCGGTTCACCGGTTACGAACCGCGAAAGACAGCCCACCTCCATCTCAGTCTGGATCCCCTGGACACGCTCGTCGCCGGCGTGCTTCACGAGGTACCACCAGCCAAGCCGACATTTCCGCTGGAACCCGAGATGATCGCCTACCAACCTAGCCCTGCCAGCGCCGTGCTTGAGCTTGTCGATCGAGCCCAGATCGGTCTTGAGGATGTCTTCTATGACCTTGGCTCTGGGTTGGGCGACGTGGTTCTGCTGGTGAATCTGCTGACGGGCGCCCGCTCAAGGGGCGTCGAGGTCGACTCAGTTCTGTGTGACTATGCACGCGACCGAGCCAGGAGCTTCAGACTGACGGACGTGACATTCACCAATGCCGACGTTCGGGCGACCGATCTCAGCGATGGCACGGTCTTCTACCTTTTCACACCCTTCACGGGCGATATACTAACAGAGGTGTTAGCCGCGCTACACCGAGTAGCAGGACAACGCCGCATCCGCATCGCCACCTACGGACCGATGACGGCCTTCGTCGCCGGTCTACCCTGGCTGACTAGCCTAAACGACCACCGTGAGGACCCATTCCGCCTGGCGGTCCTGAACAGCTCTACCCCATCGAGCTAGCACTACTCCTCATAACGTTGGAGCACCCTCTGCACCTCATCCTTGACACGTGCCACGAGCTCAGGAGGCTCCAGGACCTTCACCGCTCCACCGTGACCCAGGACCCAGCTGGTCGGCCACTCGAGATCCGAGGCCTGCATCCGGAGCGTTGCCGAGCCATCGTCATGGTCCGTGATCTCGGTCCAGTGTCCCATACTCTCGCGGGCGTGAGCCGCCACCCGTGCCTCCATATGCACGACGATAGTGTAGCGGTTCTCAAAGCGCATGGAGCGCTCCACGTAGTCCTTGGCCGAGAAGTCTTCGGGGATCGTGAATGGGTCTGGGAGCTCGGTCAGGTCCTTGATGCGATCGATTCTGAAGCTGCGCAGATCTCCACGCAGCCGACAGAACCCGATCAGATACCACAGGCCCCAGCGGAACGTCAGAGCATAGGGTTCGACCTCGCGGCAGGTCTCATCGAGCGAGAAGCTCCGGTAGGTCAGCCGCACAGCGTGGCGGCGCCGTATGCAACCACGGAGCTGCTGAAACGTGGGCACCCACGGTCGGTAGTCACGAGCCGCCAATCCGCTCACCACCAAGTCCCGCTGTGCTTCAGCAACTTGGTGGCGGAGATCATCCGGTAGAACGTTGTCGAGCTTGGCGGTAACTGCAGTCACGGCATCCTGGTATACCTGGCCCCAAACCTGCTCGACCAGCCCCGCTCCCATATAGAGCACCGTAGCTTCTTCGGCAGTGAAAATGAGCGGAGGCAGCTTGTAACCTTTGAGCAGTGAGAAACCGCCGTAGGGACCGCGCTCGGTATAGATGGGGATGCCCATCTCCTCTAGCATCGCCATATAGCGGTGCACGGTTCGTTCGGAGACGTTCAGCTCCTCAGCGAGTTGGGATGCCTTCCAGGATGACCTGGATTGCATGAGTAGGATCATCGAGATAAGCCGCGTCGCTACGTTCGACATCGTGCTGCCATTATAGACAGAATGCGGCATAATACGATCTGCAGAAGGTTCGGCGCAGCTGTCGGCGCGCGACGACTATGCGGACCCATCCTAGGGCGGGAGCCCCGGACTATCCGATCCATGCCTTGTAGACCACACCACCGGAGACAGGCACTTCTCATTCTGATCCTTCTGGCGGCCTGCGCTCTCCGGACTGTTGCGTTGACAGAGGCCCCTCCTGGCCTGTACCTGGACGAGGCCGTTGTCGGGTACGACGCTTACAGTCTCTGGCACACCGGTCGGGATCACCATGGTCAGTTCCTGCCCATTGTGCTCCGCGCGTTCAACGACTATCGCGGGGCCCTGTTCAGCTATCTGCTGGCTCCGGTGGTGGGGCTGGCGGGGCTGTCGGTCTTCACCGTTCGCCTCACGTCTTCGTATCTGGGTATCCTCGTCGTTGCAGCGGCCTATCGGTCGACTTACGAGCTGTATCGAGGTTCGACGTCCGATCGTCCGATGACAACAGCGGCAGTGGCTTCTGCTGCGCTCCTGGCGATAGCGCCTTGGCACGTGCACTTCAGCCGTATGGCCATTGAGACGAACACTGCGGCACTATCTGCTACCTTGGTCGTCCTGGCCTTCACCCGTTGGCGCCGGACTGCGCAGGGCCATCTGCTGATCGTGTCCTCCATCTGCGCCGGCCTGGGGCTCTATGGCTATGCCGTGATGAAGCTGGTGCTGCCACTACTCGTGGGCTGCCTCGTAGTGACCAATGCTCGGGTACTCTGGGCCCACAGACGGTGGGCGGCGACGGCGGCTATCGTGGGCACCTGCATTGCGATGCCCATGGTCATGCAGACAGTGTTACGCCCCGACGAGATGCAGGACCACTTCCGCCAGATCACGATCCTCCAGCCCGGCCGACCCATAGTAGAGATCGCGCTCGAGGCCTTCAGGAATCTGCTGGCAAATGTGAATCACCGGTACCTCTTTCTGAGCGGAAGCCCAGATCAGGTTCTGCATCCGCAGTCTGGGGGACAGCTGCCGATGTCCTTCGCGCCGCTGATCTTGCTTGGGGTCGCTGGAGCCGTCCGGGCCGGAGTGAAACCGCACCAGGCTGGCGGAGCGGTTGCGGCTGGCTGGCTCCTCGTTTCGCTAGTGCCTGCGATGCTTACCACGCACCCCTCAGGTGTCGGCAACCCGCAACGCACGCTGCCGGCGGTGGTTCCCTGGTGCATCCTCGCCGGTATGGGTTATGCCCGAGTGGATGCGTGGCGCGCTACCGTGCCGCGGAGGATGGTCATAGGCGCAATCGTCCTGATCCTTGGCTTCGAGATAGGCAGCTTCTACCAGTACTACTTCCGCGAGTATCCTCGGCACGCTGCGGCGGCCTTTCATGCCGGCATGGCTGGCCTCACGGCGCAAATCGAGGCAGTGCAACGGAACTACGAAGTGGTGTTCTTCACACCTTACACCAACGATCTACCTTATGTCCACATCCTCTTTTACAGCCGCTATGATCCAGTGGCACTTCAGAACGACCTGCCCGAGATCCACCCCGCAATGCCGGATCGAGTGGTACGCTTAGGGAAGTACAATTTCCTCGATGAGAGTACTGATCTGTGGAGCAATGGCTTGCCTGGCCTTTTCATCTTGCCGAGCGGTGCCGTTGACACGGCAGGTGCCGACTTCAGCGAGACGGCAATCGCCCCGTACGGCCTCCCATCTTTTGAAATCCTGGGCCGGGAAGCCCTTCCGATCGCGCAGTGGCGCTGGATCGCTCAGTGCGAAGATCCTGTCGTCCCCCTCACCGGACACATCCTTGAGCAGGTGGTCAGGGCAAATGACGCACGGCGCATCGTGTTCGATTGCACCCACGGTTGGATCTATCCGGCAGGTGCGGGAAGAGGCATCTACGTGTTGCAGGCCAACACGTCGGATCGGGCGGGACCGGATGCCGCTTGGCTCGGTAGTTTCATTGAACTCAGCGACCCGATCTGGCGCATGAACGCTCACTCTTGGCAGATCCAACCATTCAGTGTTTACGGGAGTAGTGCAGAACTGTCGGGTGCTGTTCATTCCGGACGGATCGGTGCACCGGCGGATAGCTCGCCTGAGCTGCTCTCGGACCTTGGCACGTCCAACGTCCATCTCGATGGCGGACTCGAGTTCGTAGATGCCGCGCTGCGGAGGCCCTCGGAGGCCGACACCGAAATCGAGTTCACGACAGTATGGCAAGTGACTACCCCGATCACACGCGCACTCTCGCTGATGGCTCACATCATAGCGCCGGACGGCAACACGCTAGGCGCTGCAGATGCTCTGGCGATATCACCACTTGAGCTGAGGCCCGGCGACATCTTTGTACAGCGTCATATGTTGATCGCCGATAGCGGTCCGCAGCCTGCGGAGCTCTGGCTGCGCACAGGCGCCTACTGGCTCGACACGTCGGAGAGATGGGAGGTCGACGGCGGCCCTCGAGTTATGCTCCCATCTGATGCGATATTCGTCAGGCTGGAAAGCGTCCGCCAGGAACGCTAGACGTCGCAGTTCGTCGCTGCAGACGATGGCTGACAGGCACCCGCCGTGCCACACACTCGAAGGAGGGATGCTAGCAGATGAAAGTTGATAGCCGCTGTCGATGGCCAATCGGTCTAGTTGCTGCCATACTCTTGGTCGGGGGCGCGGTCTGGACCGCTTCTCCTGCGCCTCGTGTCACAGGCGCGCGCGCTGCAGCCGTCGCGGCTAGTGAGGAAGTGTACGTGCCGGTGGGCCAGTTCATCATGGGCTGCAGCTCAGACACTGCAGGAGCCATGGCCTGTGCGCTCGATGCCCAGCCGATGCACGCGGTATACGTCGATGCCTACTACATCGACAAGACCGAGGTCTCCAACGCTCAGTACGCCGCATGTGTATCAGCGGGCGCCTGTATGTTGCCACTGAGCAACAGCTCGGCAACCCGAACGGACTACTACAACAATCCGGCGTATGCCAACTACCCGGTGCTGCAGATGGATTGGCAGCGCGCAGAGACCTACTGCAACTGGGTGGGAAGGCGGCTGCCGACGGAAGCTGAGTGGGAGAAAGCGGCCCGGGGCACGGATCTGCGTCCCTTTCCCTGGGGCTTCGAGTCGCCAACGTGCGACCATATGAACTACACGACCACTTACCTTGACACCCAAGGTATTCCGCACCTTAGCCCCTGTGTGGGCGACACCTCGCCAGTCAATAGCTATGCCGATTACCCCAGCCCGTATGGGGCGCTGAACATAACTGGCAACGCGCAGGAATGGGTACGGGATCTGTATGCGCGCTTGTACTACCACACTTCACCCTACTACAACCCCACAGGCCCAACCACGACGGTCTCGGGAGAGCATCTCATTCGTGGCGGCCCCTGGACGGGTACCGTCACACATGCTAACAACTGGGTCCGGCACGATGAAGCCGATATCTACCACACGGAGTACAATGGGTTCCGCTGTGCCCGAACTGCCACAGGCCCCGCACCAACCCCAACGCCCATCCCGGTTACCCCCACACCGCATCTCGCCCGAGACGTGGACAGTGCAGGGGATATGCTATGGCTCGCGAACGACCAATACCTCACCCTGATCACTGTGCCGGAACTCGCGGTTGGGGCTACCGCCCGGATAACATTGTCGCATACCAGTCTGGCAAACGCACAGGGCAACCTTCAGGGGATCAGCCACTTCTTCAGGATCACAGCGGACCACGCGCGCGACGATGGCTCGCTCCCAGCGCCGCTGAAGCTCACACTAGCCTTCGACCCACCCTACGGAGGGGTTATCAGCCCAACCCTAACGCTCTACTACCTGACGGCAGGTGGATGGACAACCGAGGGGCTCACAACGACGCTGCACCTGGACGCAAGCTATCTGACCGCCGATCTGGCATGGACGGGAACCTACGCGATGCTGGGTGAGGCACAACGCGTGTATCTGCCGCTCGTCACTCGGCGATCCACCAACTAGCCGCGCCGGCCGGATAGACAGGCCCGCGGACCGTAGTGGTCTGCGGGCCTGTCCGCGTCATCGACCCGTCCCTATCACCTACTCGGCGAGTATGCCCATCGTTGCGGCAATGCCCACGCCGTGCTCGAAGCCGTACCCGCACGCTGCAAGCGCTGACTCGACCGCGCCGACGGTGGCTAACACATCGCCCTGCGAGACCGCACCCATGTGTCCGATGCGAAAGTACTCACCTCTGATGGCGGGGTGTAGACCGCCCGCGAGGATGACGCCCGCGGCTTTCGCCTTCGCCAGGAAATCGGGACCTGCCAGCCCGGCGGGATAACGCGGTGCGGTCATTGTCGTCGCCGCCATCTCGTCCGAGAGAGGCACCTGACCCAGGCCGAGTGCTGCGATGCCGGCCTTGCAGGCCTGACTTACGCGCGAGTGGCGCAAGAATCGTGCGTCCATGCCCTCTGCGAGAATCTGGCCCAGGCTCACGTTCAGCGCCGAAACCAGATTGACCGCAGGCGTCCCAAAGTAACTCGGCTTCCGTGCCTCATACGCCTGCATCACCGGAAGCCAGTTGGTCCAGTCCGCGTAGTAGTTACCGACATCGGTCTTCCTGTGGCTGAACGCCTCCAGAGCACGCGGCCCAGCAACTAGCAGTGCAAGCCCGGGCGGCGTGCCAATGGCTTTCTGTGAGGCTGTCAACGCTACGTCCACACCCCACTCCGTCATTCTGAGCACCTCGCCCGCTACGGAGCACACACCATCCACCACGATGAGGACACCGCGCGCGCGGGCAAGCGCCGCCAGCCCTTTCACATCGGTCACGACACCTGTGGACGTGTCTACGTGCGTGACCGTCATCAGCTTATAGTGGCCCGCTGAAAGCGCAGCCTCCACCTCGTCCAGCGCAGGCCTGGACCCGATCGGTGCTCGCACGTGCGTGACTTCAGCTCCATACCGGCCCAAGAGATCACCGTATCGGTCGCCGAAATAGCCCGTGTTGACAACCAGCGCACGATCACCAGGCTCGACCAGGTTCGCCCCGGCCAGATCCATGGCCAAGGTGCCCGATCCGGCAACCACGAAGGGTTGCCCGTCGGGCGCCAGAAAGACCTCGCGCATACGCTCCAGAGCCTGGCCGAAGACCTCAATGAACTCAGGGGCTACATGGCTCGGCGTCGGGTTCCCCATCGCAGACAGGACAGCAGGCTCGAACTCGATCGGGCCGGGAATCATCAACAGACTTCGGTCCTTCATCAGACTCGCTCCTTCCAGGTTGTTGACTCTATGTGCTGAGGCTACGGTCATTCCACGGCTATTCGATCACGATCTCTTCCAGATGCTCGGGCGCTGGTGGGTAGTGCATGTCGAGTCCCTCCAGCACCTGCACAAGCACCGACCCAATCACGAGGTTTCGGTACCATTTCCGGTCGGCTGGCACAACGTACCAGGGAGCCCACTCGGTGCTAGTTCTGCTGAGGGCATCTTCATAGGCCGCTAGATAGTCGGGCCACAACTTGCGCTCCTTGAGATCACCCACGTTGAACTTCCACTGTTTGTGCGGTTCATCCCGGCGTGACTCGAGCCGCGTGCGCTGTTCATCCTTACTTATGTGCAAGAAGAACTTAAGGATCGTCGTCCCCTCATCGGCCAGCAGCCGCTCAAAGGCGTTGATCTGGTCGTAGCGCCGCTGCCAGGCATCTGCAGGCACTAGGCCGTGAACGCGTACGACAAGCACGTCCTCATAGTGACTGCGGTTGAATATGACGATCTCTCCGGACCCGGGTACCTGCTTGTGCACTCGCCAGAGATAGTCATGAGCCAGCTCCTCTGTCGTCGGGACCTTGAAGCTGGCGACCTTGACGCCCTGTGGGTTAACGCCATCGAAAACATGACGGATAACTCCATCTTTTCCGCCTGTGTCCATGGCCTGCAAGATGATAAGAAGCCTGTGCTTGCCTTCGGCATAAAGCAGCTCCTGTAAGTCTTCCAGTCGCGAGGTGAGCCGTTTCAGCTCCTTCTTGCCAGTCGCCTTATCGCCGCCGAACCCGCCGGTGTCCCGTGTATCAAAGGTGCTGAGGTGCACGCGGGTACCTGGTTGTATGCGATGAATGTCCATTTCACCCTCCTGCTCGTTCGTGCAGCCGAAGTGCTGTTGCCCGATTATACGTCGTGGGACACATCCCACAATCCGCCCTGCCATCCCGACGTCAAGGCTGGAGGCCCAACCCCACGCTCAGCAGATTGATGAGCTTGAACGGCAATGGCCCCACACCGACATCCAACTCCGCCTTGTCGCAGACAGTCGAGGTGTTCGCTTTGTCGATGCGCGATTTCAGGGCACGGAGCTCCGCCTCAAGCCCGGCAGGTTCCTTGGCGGCGATCAACATGTCCACCTGGCGCATCAGAGCACGCGCCTCGCCGATTCGTTCCTCTGTCTCCTCAGCCTTGTCCACGCTCACCAGGCCTACGGTCCGCTTGAGCCGGTTGAGCCGCAGCCCTGCTTCATAGGTCACGTCGGCCAGAGTATCGCGATCCATCCAAAGCGTCTCATACGAGAGTATGTGCTTCCACGTTGGCTGCATGAGCAATCGGCGATGGTCTTCAAGCGTCTGCGCGTGGCGCACATAGCCGTGCTGCTCGGCCTGCTCGTAAGCACGGCTGCCCGGATCTAGGAAAGGTGCCAACGGTGAGGTGAAGGGAATCAGTCGCCCGTCATCAAAGCGCGCAAGCAGCATGCGGCAGTAGTCTACAGTTGCCAACGCTGATTCCGCTGTCTGCTTTGAAAGGCCGATCATAAAGAAGAGGTCGAAGCGCTTGACACCGACCGCCAAGCAGGCGTCTATGGTCTGCTCCATCCCTTTTGTCGAATAGTGCTTGCCCGAGGCATCGCGCACATCTGGGTCATGAGACTCCGGCGAGAACTCCACAATGAAATTCGGCAGCGCACCTGCCAACTCCTCTGCATAGGCACGGTCGACTGGGTAGAAGAACTCCACGATCACAGGGCCCTTATGTCCCTGCACGGCTCGGAAGAAGCGGCGTGTATAGTCCTTGCCGGCCTGCCGCAAATCACCAAGGAGGAACACCGGCGCACGGCTGAGCGCGCCTAGCCGTCGAACGTCCTTTGCAAGCAACTCCGGAGATCGGAACGCGGGCGTCGACCTGCCGGAGAGGTGCCTCCCGGCGTATGCCGATCCCCCACAGATCGTGCAGTTCTGCGTGCAGCCCTTGACCGTCAAGGAAGCCATGATGGGGTACTCGAGCCAATGGCTGAAGGGCATGGCATTGGCTAGATCCACGTGTCGCACCACCGACCTCACCATCGGATGATAGTCCAACGTCAGATGATCAAGGCTGTCTGGGACGTACGTAAGCGGGTTTACGTGCACAGCGCCACGGTCGTCCTTCCACGTGAGGTTGGGCACGTCGATTGGTGTAGAGCCTGCCACGATGTGTTCCATGAGCCGCTCCAGAGGCACTTCGGTGGAGTCACCGCGGAGCACATAGTCCACGGAGGCATTACGGATGAGCTCCTCGTGGAAATAGGTCGCAGAGTAGCCCCCCATAATAACCGGGGTCTCCGGATGATGTGCCTTGACACGTTCGGCCAGAGCAAGCGCACCGTGTGCATGGGGAAGCCAGTGCAAGTCGATCCCGAAGGCACGCGACGCCACCCCCGCCACGAAACGATCCGGGTCAAACCGCTCCGAGCGCACCATGCGCGCGGCAAGATTTGCGATGCGCACATCGAAACCGGCCCCCTGTAAGTGCGCAAGCATCGTTGCGAACCCGACAGGGTACATATCAAAGACAGGCGTGGAGGGCACCAGATCGGAAATCGGCCCCCAAAGCGTCGCCCGCTCGCGGAAGTCGTAGACACTGGGAGCGTGCAGGAACACTAAGTCATACATAGGCCGCCAAGTGTACGCCAAACGGCGCCTCAGACAAGGCAATCCGTTAGAGTTGCATTAGATCGCTATGGTAGGCGGCTCGGTTGGTTGACGTCGCGACGGTCCGTGTTATATTAGTTATATAGATGAATGCTTTTCAAATTAATGCCGGATAGTAGAGTCACCAATGAACAGAAGGAGCCAAAGCATGGGTCTGCTGGATCAGGAAACTACGACACGAGTCAAGAACATGTTGGCGGACCTGCCTGCCGCCGTGAAGTTGGTCGTGTTCACCGATGACCGGCACTGTGAGTACTGCACGGAGATCGTGCAGTTGGTAACAGAAGTTGCTGCTACAACGGATCTCGTGAGCGTTGAGATCTTCGAGATCCATCGTGATGCGGACAAGGCGCGTGACCTGCACATAGAGCGCGCACCTGCCCTGGCGATAGTAGGGGAGCGCGATTACGGTCTTCGGTTCTACGGGATACCATCGGGGTACGAGTTCTCAACGCTCCTCCACGGCATCCACTCCGCAGGTCATGGGCACGCCCATCTGGATACTCAGACCAAGGCATATCTCGACGGCCTGAAAGTGCCGGTTGACTATCAGGTCTTTGTGACTCCTACCTGCCCCTACTGCCCAAGAGCGGCCGTACTGGCAATCGAGATGGCCGTGCACAGTGACCTGGTCAACGCCAACATAGTCGAGTCGGCGGAGTTCCCCGATCTTGCTAACCGGTTCAGCGTTATGGGCGTCCCCCTGACCGTGATCAACGGTAAAGAACGCGTCGAGGGTGCTGCTCCTGCCCACATGGTCGTCGACGCGATGCGCAGAGCTATGGCGTAGCACCACCAAGCATACCAACTGTAGACCAGGCCTGGCACGCGTGCCAGGCCTGGTCTACAGTTGGTATGCTTGACATATGCATTTCTGGCAAAACCTTTAAGCATGTGTAGAATACCGAGACAGCGGTTGCATCTGTCTCATGAAAGGACCATCCAATGCTCGACTTCAAGATCACTGAGGACACGTCTGGACAGGGAGCGACTGGCGGGCTGTATGACGTTATTATCGTTGGAGGTGGGCCCGCGGGCCTGACTACCGCAATCTACGCATCGCGCGACGGTATGAAAACGCTGGTCCTGGAGCGCGAGACGACTGGCGGGTTAGCCGCGACGACTGAGCTCATCGAGAACTACCCGGGTTTCCCCGATGGCATCAATGGTATGGACCTGATGGAGCGGTTTCGCGTGCAAGCTGAGCGCTTCGGCACAGAAGTCGTCGAGTTTGAGGAAGTCTCAAGCGTCAAGCCCGTCAGTCCTGGGTTGATCGAGGTTCAGACAGATGGCGGGACGGCATATCAGGGGAAAACCGTCGTCATTGCCACCGGCAGTCGGCCGAAGAAACTGGGGATCCCAGGCGAAGACGAGTACTATGGCAAGGGGGTTTCCTACTGCGCCACTTGTGACGGGCCGTTCTTCAAGGGCAAGACCGTGATCATCATCGGCGCAGGCAATTCCGGCCTCCAAGAGGGACTTCCTGTGCTGGAGTACGCGAAGCAGGTCACCTTCATCGAGTTCCTTCCCTACTCCCGTGCTGAACAGATCCTCCAGGATCGCGTAAGGTCACACGAGAAGAGCGCCATGCTGTTCAACTATCGGGTAACGGAGATACGGGGCGACAGCACGGTGACAGGTGTCGTGGCGGTCGATCGCGCGACCAATGAGGAGCATCTGTTTCCAGCGGATGGAGTTTTCATCTACGTGGGATACACGCCGTATACACGGTTCGTGAGCGACCTTGTCGAGCTCAACAGGTGGGGCTACATCGAGTCGGATGCGCATATGCGCACCAAGGTACCGGGGCTGTATGCGATTGGCGACGTTCGCGCTGACAACCCGGCGCAACTGAGTGTCTCCGTTGGTGATGGCACCAAGGCGGCCCTCGACATACGCGAGTACATCCAGAACCTGAAATAGGGGAGCATATCATGACACAGAACGTTGGATCGAGGGATCGGCTGTTCCGTACGCTTTTCGGCGTGTATGGTATGCTCCTTGGCTTTCTCTTCATCCAGGGCGTCGTCGGGATCGTCATAGGCGTCCTTGGCCTTATCAGCCTGGTGACGGGCGCCGTCGGATGGTGCGGCATCTACGCACTCATCGGTAGATCGACTGTGAAGTCCAGTGAGAGCTCAGCTCAGAGCTCCAGTGAAGGGAATGGGAGAGCCTGATGCTGCTGAGAGAGGCCTCTACGGTTGCACCGGAGGTGGTCCGTGAGGGCGTCCGGATCCGATGGTTGATGACGGAAAAGGAAGGTGCGCCGAATTTCGCGATGCGTGTGATCGAGCTCGATCCTGGCGTCGTCTTTGCACCGCACCAACACCCCTATGAACACGAGATCTATGTGCTCGAGGGGACAGGCGTTGTCACCAACCCCGACGGGGATGTGGGCGAGATGTTGCCCGGCAAGTTCCTGCTCGTGCCACCCAATGAGATTCATGGCTACCGCAATGCCGGTGATTCCGCGCTGAAGTTCATCTGTGTGATCCCACTGCAGCACTAGGGAGATTCGGAGGTAGATATCGTGAAAGCCCAAGTTACCTGGACCGGTCCGGGCTTGCGCATGGTCGGAGAGACCGCCGAAGGACCTGCTATCGTCGTCGACTCATCGGGGAAGGCCTATGGCAGGCACTCGGGGCTGTCCCCTATGGAGCTGGTGCTCGTAGGCCTTGCCGGCTGCACTGCCATGGATGTCATCTCGATCATGGCGAAGAAGCGTCAGCCGATGACCAATCTACAAGTGAAGGTCGAGGCAGAGCGAGCTGAGACGCATCCTAAGGTTTTCACCAAGCTATATATCGAGTACGTCGCCTATGGCAACGGTATCGAGGAGAAGGCTCTGATCAGAGCTATCGAGCTCTCCGAGGAATCCTACTGCTCGGTTATCGGCATGCTCAAACACAGCGCCGAGATCACGAGCAGCCTCCGCATCGTGTCGGATCCGAATCCGTCCTTGCCTGGCCCGTTGGCGGGAGCCGAATAGCCATGAAAGAGCGCCTTCTGAAACTCCTAAAGGAGGACGGCCTCACACTGGCAATCGTCCTCGCATTGGCCATCGTGTACATAGTGCTGCGCACGCCTGGTGACGCATTCGCATCGGTAGAGGCGCTGGAGTCTCAGCTCGCCGCCGGTCGCCCCACCGTTCTCGAGTTCTACTCAAACACGTGCAGTGTCTGCTTGACTTCCAAACCAAAGGTGGACCGGCTGGAGCGTGAGATTGCGCCCCAGGCGGCGCTCCTACGGCTCAACGTGAAAGATGGCCCTGGGCAGGCATTGGCCTACCGCTGGCAGGTATCCGGTGTACCTACGTTCTTCGTGCTCGACGGCGACGGCGAGATCGTCTACCGGAGGGCCGGAGCGCCCGATCCTGCTGCCATTAAGGCAGCTCTGTCAGGCGCGGTGGAGACGAGCGACTAGCGGGCAAAGCCCGGAAGGATGATTCGTCGTGGATGCCGGGGTGAACCCACTTGTCCCTGGTACGCCCAGAACACCACCTCTTCCACTCGTACGCTACCAATCGTCGCACCTCACGGGCGTCTACCAGGCATTTGTCGAAGCGGCTACCCAGGCGGGCGAGGTAGTGCTGGTGATCGGCGCCAGCACGAGTGCACCGGCTGTGGAAGCCGTGCGCGCGGGGCGGCGCGCCTTGGCCCTATACCGTAATCCCATCGAGCTACTTCGCGCTCAGATGGGGCTAGCCCCTCCAACCGTCGATGCGGTGCAGACTGCCCTCACCCAGCTTGGTGACCTATCAAAGGCTGGGCGCCCTCTGATGGCGCACCTCAATGGACTCTACACGTCGCGGTGTCCGGAGTGTAACGCCGCAGGTGTGGCCCAGTGGTTTGCCTGGGACCGCGATGCGGGTAAGCCCTACGCAAAACGCGTGGACTGCCGCCGCTGCGGCACTGCGCAGGAGGGCCCAGTCGATGATCAGGACGTGGCAGCAGCCGGCAGTTTCCCCCCACGCGGTGGCCCCGCTTGACCGCAGTAGCAGCCTGACGTCAGCCGCTTCGCCCGATGAGCGACCGCGTAGCCTCCGTCCACCCCAGCGCTTTCTTGAGCACAACGTCTGGTTGATGCTGGAACACGCTCTGGATGCCTACGGTCGCACGGCATCGCCTCCATCGCCGATCACATCAGAGCCTATGCCGTCTGCGGCTGCCTCGCTGGCAGGCTTGCTGGCATCGCCCACACCTGGACACCTACTCCTCGGCCAATCCGTGCACGACCTCGCCAAAGAGGACGTCGGGACTCACATCGGGGCCTTGCTCTGGGAGATCCATCCTCCCGATGCAACCTACTGGGCGCAGTCCGTGCTATGGGCTTCGTGGCTTTGGGGAGACAACCTTCCTGCAGGGCTGCGGGGGTTCATGCGGCGGCGCAGACTGGATTGGGACTGGTACCGCCGGAGCATGGCCGGGGCGCTCCAGACACTCAGGCCGGTGATGCGCGAGGGCGCTCCTCTGCTGGTCGTCATCCCTGCACAGAACACGTCCGCGCTGCGCACTTGCATGTATGCAGTACGTGACGTCGGCCTGACCGTCGACCGCTACATCGTGTGCCCCCCTCTGGGTTACCGGCTGCTACTGCGTTTCGGCGCTGCTGCGGTCAACCGTCGCGCCATCGAGCAGCCCACAGCTGAAACACTGGCGGAAGGGATTCTGCAAGCACGCGGCGAGCCCACAACCCATCAAACGCTCCAGGACCTCTGCATCGCTGCCTCACAGGACCCGGACATTCCGGAGCTCACCGTGGGCCCGGCTGACCCATTCAGACAGATCACGGAGCGTCACGTCTGGCTCAAGGCTCGGGGAGGCCACGACGATCCGCTGGCCGATCGGGTCGAGGCTTGGCTCCTCGCAGCCCTCACCAACCAGACGCGCTGGCGCAGCCTGGACTTGATCGCCGCACTATATGGCGTCTTCGATGGCGTGCTGTCGCCCGAGCCAGCGCTCGTGGCGTCATGCATCGATGCCTACACCCAGAAAGATGACGCAGGATACCTGCTCCTTCGTGATGAGGATTCGCCGAGCACCCGGCAAGTGGAAGCCCGGCAAATGTCCGAGCTGGTGCAGTCCCTGGGTGCAAGGCTGGGTTACGCCGTGGCAGTGGAGAACAGCGGCGACGTGCTGTGGCAGGACGCTACACAGACCCGATATCTGTTCCGAAGTTCAGCCACAGCCATACTCGGGTCACACCTCCTGAAACCGCCCCTTTCCACAGGGCAGCGCTGTCTCATCGTACCCGGTGGGAGAGCCGCACTCGTGGCAGCCAAACTCCGCAGTGACCCCCGGTTAGGCACCTTGGCCCGCGAACAGAAATGGGTCTTCATCAAGAACCGGCACGTCCGGCACATGGCGGAACGCCTTCAGGATCGCGACGACATCGGGGTCTTCCTGGGGCTCGACCCGATCGTTGAGCAGCCATCGACCCAACTTCAGCTGCCGCTCTAGGTAGTAGCACGTACCATTCTGCGTAGGAAGCCCGCACGTGTGCGCTCAAGCGCCGCTACAGCTGAAACCCACCTCGAGCGACGATTACCTTCTCCCGGTAGTTGAGCGTGTAGGTCAGCAGCCTTTGCTTCAGTTTCACCCAGTCATCCGAAGCCAGGTATGACTGCACCGTCTCGAGGCTAGGGCCCATGAACCCGACGCGCACCTGCGGCCAGTCTCCGTGGGCTGTAAACCATGCATCTGTCAGCTCCAGTCCTGCGTCCCGCATCCGCGTTGGTAGCTCCTGGGTGACAAACGCCAGACAGGCCTCCTCACGGCCAGGAGAGATGTCCCAGGTCATCAGCAGCTTGATGGGTACCGTCACGCTCTCACACTCCGCGGAGTAGAATGGGCCACTGACAGCGCCCTATCCCGATCACTCCAGGCCTGGATGGCCCCAGCCGTATGCATCACTCCTCGCCCAGCTCCGCAAGAATCTCTTCAGCCTGTTGCGCCCACATTGTCGGCGGGTCTGTGTCGAGGAACTGCCGCAACGTTGTCCGCGCCTTGACGGTATCGCCCACCGCAGCATAGGAGCGGCCCAGCGCAAACAACGCCTCGCGCATCGTGGGGCTAGTCGCAATGGCCTCTTCGAGCAGGCCAATCGCCGCGGTCATCTCACCTCGCAGCATCTCGACATTAGCCAGACCCACTTGAGCCTCGGGCTTACCCGGGGCTAGCTCGAGCGCACGCTCGAATTCACCGGCTGCCTGCTGAAGCAGAGTCTCGTCTGGTTCGAGTGCCCCCATGGGATAGGCCTGAATCAGATAGGTTGCACCAAGCTGGTAATGCGTATCGGGATCCGTGGGATCTTCGCTGAGCGCTGCCTGGAACTCGGATTGTGCGTCGGCCAAGTCGCCAGATTGGTATGCAAGCACACCGAGGTTGTGATGCACGGCAGCGGCGCGTTCAGGTTCCAGTTCCATAGAGCGGGAGAAGTGCTGTCTGGCCAGAGCGAGGTCACCCATGTTGAACAGGACCAGCCCCAACTTGAAGTGCGCCTCACCGTTCTGCTCATCTTCAGCGATGATCGCCTCGAGCTTAACACGTGCGCTTTCGTATGCGCCTGCATCGATCTCCGTCTGAACGGCCTCGAGATCGTCTGCCCCATCGGTCGACACTGGCTCTTTACCCGATAGCGTGATGGCGGCGATGACACCACCGATCAGCAGCACAACGACCACAACCCCCAGGATGAGACGACTGCGCATTGGTACCTCCTCAGGCTCCGGGATCAACGGTCTACGGACGGCTCGAGCAACAGTACCCGGGTCTCCTCTCGGTGCTCACCGGCGACCACCTTGAGGCTGGAGATGCATGTAGGGCTGACCACTCCCATCTCCTTCAGAAAACCTTCAACGGTTCCCCGCGGCAACCTGAGGCCAGGCGTGGCGTATTGCATCGGGATCACCGTGTCAGGCTCGATCAGGCTTACCGTCTCAGACGCCATCGCCATCGTAAGCCCAGCCTCCATACCGACGGGAACCAGCAGCACGTCCACGTGCCCGATGGACTCAACCTGGGCACTGGTGAGCGCTCGCCCCAGTTCACCCAGATGGCACACCACAACGCCTCCGTACGACGCGGTATAGACTACGTTGTCTAGGGTGATTCCAGGATCACTTGCCACGCGCGGCGACGCGACGCCAGTGATGAACACCCCTCCAATCTCGTATTCGCCGGGAGCCGCCAGGGTTCGCGCAGCGCTCCCGTCCAGCCACGGCCAACGCACGTTGCTCGGGTTATCTATCAACCGGCTGGACAGCACGACATCAGCCCCGCTGCGGGGAAGTCGTAGCCCTGCCTCTTCCTCATCAAACGGGTCAAACACCAACGACGGGCAACCCCGCTCCGTCAGCCGAAAACAGCCCAGACCATACCAGGTGATCTCCATAGCGACCATACTCCTCGTGCCACAGTCTTCGCGATTATAGCCGCAATCGCGGTCCCATCAAACCAGGCGTTGCGCGTGTGCTGGAATCGTGCTAGAATGACGTCACTTGCGGGAGTTAGAGGATGGTATGGCGAAGCGTTCGATCCAGTTCATCCAACCACAACGTTCGCGTCAGCTGACCGATCTGGCGGACCGAGCCAAGATCAGCCTCTCTCGATATGCCGGTATCGACGTCGACTACGACGCGATTGGCCTGCAGATGCTCGACGAGTGGATTGAGCGTCATCTTCAGCAATTTCCCAATCCTTCAGCGGAGATTCTACTGGTCTGGGGGGCGTTTCTGGGTGAGGCGTTTCGGCACAGACACGAAGGGCAGTGGGGGATCGACAGCACGGGCCCGCACAATCGAGTGGGCGTGATCTGTCCCAGAGAAGGCCGTTCTCCGCTGTTCGCTGACGTGATGGATCAGGTTGGCCGCCGCATCCGCGAAGGCATGAACGAATCGCTTGCGTTCTACTACACCATCAAGGGCATTGAGATCACGTCCCACTGATCTTCGGTAAGGTTCCCACCTCAGCTGCACCTCAGTAAGCGCGCAGAAGTCGCAGAAGCTCTGCCGGCGTCCCAGCGATCAGTGCATGGTACTCTATGCCGGGGTACGCTTCGTCGAAGAAGCGTTCCAGATCGCCTCCCCATGCCTTCGGATTCACCGCAATAACACGGCGTACGCGAGGCCCGATTCCAGCGTCGTCAGCGCTGCTGCCGATCGTCCAGTGCCGGCGGTCCCAAACCCCGCTCGACGCTACGGCCAGCAACCACTCGCCACTTACGTCGGGGGGCAGAAGGAGATAGGTCCGCGAATAGGGCTCGCGAGGTGCAACGCAATCGGGCTGTGGAGGCGCGGGCGCGGGGTCTACCTTAAGCGCCGCCGACACGGAGGCTCCCTGCACTGAAGCAATACGCACTTCGTACATACCAGGGGTGACGGCAACCGCTCGACACACAGCCTGGTCTCCTTCCTCGTGAGGCGCCTGGGCGAAGACCGCCTGATCCGAAAACGTGAAGGTCAGCCCCTGTGCGGTGCTGGCGTTCGCCACGCGGATCTCGAAGGGCTGTCCCACAACGGCGGGCTCGGGATCGATCGCCACCTGGATAGGCTCAGATGGTTCGCCTACCATGACCAACTGCACATCGTCGAGATAGGCGTCGCAGTGCTTGAACGGCCACATAACGGAACTTCGCACGAAGAGCGTCACCGTGCTGGTCGCAGCGATAACCTCCACGGGCGGGATCTGCGCGTACCCGTTGTAGATGTGCGCGCCTTCGCCCCAGACGACATCAGAGGACCACGGATCTATCCCGCCTTTGGGATCGATGCCGACCGTGAAGGTGACGTTCCTCAGACCTTCCTGCGGTCGAAGGGAATCAGGCACCGGATCCGAGGTGCGGACGAAGAAGGGTCGATTGCCCACGCCCTCGCTCGAAGTCGGGTCGTCGGCCGTGCTTGACCACGCGTGCGACCAGGCCGTGCCACGCAAGCGACTCCCGGGATGCACGCCCTGCACTTGCTGGAAGAGGCCCGCATCATGGATCCGGTAGAAGGTGAAGAGCTTTACCGCGCGGTTACCGCTTCGGACGCGGAGCGGCACGAGGAACGGCGCCTCGCGGTTGATGACCTGAATCTCGGGCCGGCCATAGCCAGTGTTGTTCAGCGGATCGTGTGGAACTGGAAGTCCCTCACGCCAGTAGGCCACCCAGGGCTTCGGGACAAAGATCTCCCCGAACGTTCCTCCTGACGCGGTCTCTCGCCACCACTCGCCCTCGAATCCAGGATTCCGCAGCAAGTTGGTCATCACTCGCCCCTGCACCACAGGGCGCCCATTGGCGTACCAGTCACGTGACGAACGCGATCCTGCACGTTGTCAGTCATCGTCATCGCGGTCAGAATCGCGGTCAGAATCGCGGTCAGAGCCGCTGTCGTCGTCACTCTTCGCAAATGCCTCCAGATGAGCGGCGACCGCACCGTGCACGGAGTCTGGGGGGTATTTCCCCTGAGCGTCCATCTCGCCCGCCGTCTTGCCCATGAGCAGCGTGAGGCCCTCATCGACCGATCTGACGGGATAGACGTGGAAGACCCCCTGCCGAACAGCCTCAACGACGTGGTCGTCGAGCATCAAATCCTTGACATTGGCGCGCGGTATGACCACGCCCTGGGTGCCAGTTAGCCCACGAGCCTTGCAGACTTCGAAGAAGCCCTCAATCTTCTCGTTGACGCCACCAACCGCCATCAGGTGGCCGTACTGGTCTACGGCGCCTGACACCGCCAGATCCTGGCGAAGTGGGATCCGTGAGACCGCTGAGATCAGTGCATAGAGCTCGGCACACGAGGCACTGTCACCCTCCACATCTTCGTAGACCTGCTCGAAGCTAAGGCTAGCTTCCATCGACAGCGGTCGGCTGAGCCCGTATTGCCCCCCAAAGTAGCCCATCAACGTGAGGACACCTTTGGTGTGGATCGGCCCCCCAAGATCGATCTCGCGATGGATGTCGATGACGCTTCCACGCCCCACATAGGCCCGCGCGGTCACGCGACTAGGCACACCGTAGCTGCTGCTGCCGTAACTGACAACGGTGAGAGCATTGACCTGCCCGACCTGGACGCCCTCCGTCACCACGATCAGGCGGTCCTCAAGGATCTCGCGCAGCGAGAGCTCTTCCAGCAGCCCCACCCGCCGCCGCTGCTTCTTGAGCGCAGTCAGTACATCATCACGGCGCACGATTTCCTGTCCGGCCTGTCGCGCCCAGTAATCCGACTCGCGCACGAGGTCAGCGATGTGACCAAACTGAGCGGTCAGGCGCTCCTGGTCACCCACCCAGCGTGACCCGAATTCCACGACACGGGCAGCCGCCTCAGCGGTAAAGGGCAGCAACGTCTCATTCTGACAGAGCATCCGGATAAAGCGCCCGTAAGCCTGCTCAGTCTCAGGCGTTCGATCGACCTCTGTGTGGAAGTCCACCTGCACCTTGAAGAACTTGACGAAGTCCTCGTCGAGACCATAGAGTGCGTAGAACACGTCAGGAAGACCGATGAGGACCACCTTCACTCTCAGAGGTATCGGCTCGGGATTCGGGGTCATCGTCCGAACGAGTCGATGCCCATCGGGCGATTCGACTCGGACGACTCCTTGCGACAGAGCAAGCTTGAGGCCGGTCCAGGCGTCGTAGTCCTCGATCAGGCCAGCTGCATCCACAATCAGGTAACCACCATTTGCGCGATGCAAGGCGCCCGACCGGACCAGAGTATGGTCTGTGACCGTCACGCCATAGCGAACATCGTACTCCACCACGCCAAACAGACGCTGAGTTGAAGGGCGCTCCACGACAACGACAGGAGCCCCTTTGAGCTGGCTGTTATCCACGAACAGATTGGCGCGATAGCGCTTCGTGATGGGCACATCGAGCAGCGAAGCGCCCTCGCCGTCACCTTTCGCCGTCTCGCCAAGACGGAAGAGCACAACGTTGCTCAGGATGTCCTGCCGGACCTCCTCGAGGTAGGCTTGAACGACCGGCTGATCCGCGTAGGCCGCGCGCACCTCATCGAGCAAGGGAGTCAGCGTGAAGTCGGCTACCTCGCGGTCGAGTTTGTCGATGTCTGCCTGGACCCGACGCTCGTGGTCTCTGAGATGGCGCATCTCATCGTCCAGCAGATCGTCCAGATAATCCAGGTCGTGCTGTATGCGCGCCTGTTCGTCGGCATCGAGTTGGCTGACGGCTTCAGGCGTCAGTAAGTCGCCGTCGCCAACTGCAGCAATATAGAGTCCGGAGGGTGAGCGCACCAACGCGCAGTTGCGCTCCCGGCACGCAGCGTCGACTGTGGCGAGTGACTCGCGCTCCAGCAGTCGATATTGCTGCTCCATCTCTTCGCGGGCAGTGGCATAGCGATCTGTGTCGAACGCCAGCTGGAGCCGATCAGGCAGAGCTGCACTGAAACGCTCCATTCCCGCACGCAGCTGGCGGCCCCTGCCCTGCGGTAGGCGGATTGCCCGTGGGATCGTTGGCTCAGAGAACGACATGACGTACAGCCAGTCATCCGGTGCTGCCTCGCTCTGGGCCTTCTCCTCCACGATGCGCTTCAGGATAGAACGCCGGCCCGATCCAGTGGGCCCCATCACAAACACGTTGAACCCCGGGCTTGAGATATCCAGCCCAAAACGAACGGCCTCCACCGCGCGGTCCTGGCCGATGATGCCGGGCTCGAAGGGAAGATCGTCGGTTACGTCGAAGTCGAAGCTCGACGGGTCGCAGATCCGCCTCAGGTCATCCGCGCCAAGCTCCACCACTTCCAAGGTGCTCATCTCAACCATCATCGCTTGTTGGCAATCCACCCAGTTGCTTCGTTGTATATGAAACTGGAGACAAGCTGCCCATAAGGAGCATCTCGTCTCCAGTCAGTGCCGGAGGCCCGGCCTCGCAGACCGCGGCAGCGCCGGACAGAGATCGTCCTAGCGATGACCCAAGTGCATCGGCATGACCACGTGAATGAAGCTGTCATCACCCACAGCCCGGATCACACCCGGATTCGTCGGGGAGTTCAGCTCGAGCGCTATCTGCGGCGTATCCAGCGCTGAGAACACGTCGATCAAGAACCTCACGTTGAACGCGATCTCAAGGCCACCACCCTCCACGCTGGCCACCAGCCGCGTGGAGCCCTGCCCTGACTCAGACGAATCTGCGGCCACGGTCAGCTCGCCGGCGTCGATGCGCAACGAAACGATATTGGCGACATCCCGGGCGAAGATCGCTGCCCGCTTACACGCCTGGAGGATTTCCTCGCGGCCGATGACAACACGCGTCTTCGACGTTGCCGGGATGATCCGCCTCACATCGGGATATGCACCGTCGATCAGTTGCGAGTTCAGAACTGTATCAGGCATCTGGAACAGAATCTGGTTGTGTGGCCGCGTCGTCGAGATTCTCACTGGATCGACCAGGCCGCTTGTGATCCGCATCAGCTCCGCGAGCGCCCGCGCAGGCACGATTACACTGAAAGGCGCGGGCACAAGATCAACCAACGGTATCTCCCGGAGCGACAGCCTGAATCCATCCGCCGCAGCCAAGGTCATGCTCTGGCCCTGAAACTCAGCGAGTACCCCCGTGAGAACGGGATGGCTCTCGTCGGTTGACGCAGCGAACGTCACCTGCGTGAGGCCCTTGTTTAGCGCCGCCGCCTCGACCGTGAACCCAGCATGGCTGTCTGGCTCAGGGACCAAGGGGAACTCCTCCGCCCCGATGCCGCGGAAGCTGGCCTTGACGGCACCACACGTGAGCGAGAGTGTCAGCGTCGACTCGTCCAGCGTCAGGCTTACCTGGTCGGGAGGCAGCGAGTTCATCAGGTCGATGAAGTTCCGTGCGGGCACGGTGATCTCACCTTCAGTCTCGACCCGCGCGCCCACCCAATGCACGATGCTGAGCTCCATGTTGGTGGCGGCCAGCTTGAGTTGGCCATGATCCGTGGCCAGCAAGACGTTGCCTAGGATGGGCATCGTGGTTCGGGAGGGCACAGCCCGGCCAGCTATGCTCAATCCCTTAGAGAGGTTTTCCTGAAGGCAAGAGAGTCTCATTGAGATCCTCCTCAGAGAGCTTGTTCGGATGGGCCAGACTAACCAGAGTATACCCGAAGGTAGGGCAAAGCACAAGAAATCGCGCGACCGACTCCGCGTCTAGCCAGCAGAGGCAGAGAAGGCGCCTTTGTGAGACGCCGCATCGAGCAACTCGGTAGCTGCCGTCGCCAGTCCCACAACCAACCAGAACAAGGTCACCGAGTTGTGGAAGTCAAGGCTGAAGAAGAACCGGTCGAAGAATCCGCTCACTACACCGGCGATGATCGCGGCGTGTAATCCATACCAGAGAGGTTCCAGTGCAGGCGCTGCCTGTGTCAGCGCGCGGCGGCGCCAGAAGCGCCACAGAACAGCACCCAGAACCACAACAAAAGAGAGCAATCCCAACAAGCCCATCTGGGCCGCGACAGTGAAGTACAGACTGGCCACGGCAACGTAGATGTCAATGTCCGGCGCGCCGGCAAAGCCCACCCCGAGAAACGGATATCGCTGGATCAGGGTCAGGGCATCTTTGTACTCACCCATCCGCATCTGCGTGGATAAGTCCTCAAGCTGGAAGCCCTCCAGGAAATGGTTGATGAGCCCAGTGGACCAGGGCGAGACCAGAACCAACACCAGGACTATGGGTATGACGAGCAGCAACCGTCGGTAGCGCATCGCGCTGATGACGACCGTTGCCGCGCCGACCCCCAGCATCGCACTTCGGGAGACCGTCATCACCAGACCTATTCCCAACACGACCGCCGATCCCCATGCGACAGCCTTGGGCAGCACGGTGCGCTTGCTCAGGAGCTGAGGCACCAACATCGCCAGTCCGAAACTCAGCAGGCTACCCAGGACGTTCGGATGCACCGATGTCGCCGTCGCACGCTTCATAAGCTCCGGATCGTCACGGATATGCCAGATAACGCCTTGGCCTGTTGGATAGCCAAACCGCCCCAGCGCAGATAGAGCTCGTATCGCCAGCGTCTCGGGCACGAGATAGAGCACGATACCCACAGCTGCCGCGGCGGCAGCGCCCAGGATGACCCAGCGAACCAGCCGACCCAACCGCGCAGTGTCGCGGACTGAGTTGACCACAACATAGAAGATCGCGATGCTGAGCAGAATCTCGGCAAAGTGCCGCACCAGGAAACTGGTGAATGCGCCGTTAGCAAGCCCCGCCACGAAAGCAACTACAGCGAGTAAGGTGAAAGCGAGGACCGGTCCTCCCACGGCTGTGGTGACGATGCGCTGTTCCTCGCCCATCAGGAACTGCAGTCCCCAAGCCCCAAAGAGCGCTAGAAGTACGAGGTCGAGAAAGGTCGGTGTGAAGCCGACACTGAAGGGCAGCGAGGCGAACGGTAGTAAGGATACGATGCCAATCACGCCAACATACGCCATTTCGAGATCGCTCAGTACCCAAACAGCGTAGACGATCCCAGCGCCGAGAACCGCAACGACCAGGGGACTGGTTTCAGCGATCAGCCATCCGCCGACAGAGCCACCAAGCACCAGTAGTACCGTCGCTACAGCCCACGCAAGCCAGCGCCGGCGGTTGAACAACAGCCATCGGATAGGGCTGCCCTCAACAAGGTTGAGCACCAGTCTACGCAACTCGATCATCGTTTCCTCGCACCGATTATACTGTCCCGGGCCATCGGGTCAAGGATATGTGAGCGCACGCTCTGCCCACACGATCTCGGCGTCTGCCTTAGCACCTACGAGTCGCCAACTCAGATCGAATTGTCGCATGCCTGGCATGAGACATAAAATCACATCGCAGATGGTGGCACGTTCTTGCAATTAGCACAGAATTATGGTAATCTTGGATTGTTAGTAAAGGGTCAGCCCATCAAAGCCGGGAGGGATATCCCATGTTCGACAAACTACTGGCCAAGGTCTTCACCGTCTTCGCTCAGGTGATGGTCAAGATCCAACCGATCTGGGACAAGGCCAAGGTGCCTATTGCTCTGATCGTTGGCATCCTCATCGGGTGGTTCGTACTTGGGTGGGGTCTCTTTCCCGTCGAGTGGACAAATGCCACACCTGCTCACCTGCGGGAGGACTGGCGATCAGCCTACGTCGCCAACGCTGCGGATGAGTTCTACCGCACAGGCGATATGGCTTTGCTTCAGAACAGGCTGGGACTCGATCTGCCCAGGTCAAAAAACGTCCCTTGGCTGGCTCAGGATGACCTCCTACAGCAGGACCTTCAGACCGCGGTTGACAAGTCCGGTCGCTACCGTCTGGATGGCTTCGTGCCTGCGTTGATGGGCCTCCAGCAAATAGCGGCGCAGGATCGAGCCGCGCTCTTCCCCGGCGAGACGACCACGAGCGAGGGAACCGCCACGGAGACGACGCCCTTGGCCCGGCTGCTACGGATCGCGGGCCTACTCGCGGTTGCGCTTCTTGTGCTGGGTGCTGCCGGCATCGTGTGGTACCTTATCGCAGCGCGCAACCGTGGCGCGGTGGTCACTAAGCGAGCCCCTCAGGGATCGGCGACGGCTGCAATGCCAGCCACAGTTGGGTTAGCAACAGCCGAAGGAGAGCGACCAGTCAAGTCGTTCAACACCCCCTATGTTCTGGGCGATGACTACTTTGACCCATCGTTCAGCATCGAGATCGGCGCTGATTTCCTCGGCGAGTGTGGTATTGGGATCTCGGAGACGCTGGGTGCTGGCGACCCCAAGAAGGTTGCCGCCTTTGAGGCCTGGTTGTTCGACAAGAGCGACATTCGCACTGTCACAAAGGTGCTTGCGAGCGAGTTTGCCTACAATGACCCCGACCTGCGAGCCAAGCTGGAGCCCAAGGGTGAGGTGGTAATGATGCGGCCCGGTGAGGAAGTCGTGCTGGAGACCAGCATTCTGCGAATCAAGGCACGCATCAGAGACCTCGAGTACGCACAGGGCGCTAGCCTACCGCCGAACAGCTTCGTTCAGAAGGTGAACTTCGAGCTGCAGTCGTGGGTCAAGCAGGGCGACGAGGTCGGAACGTATCTGGAGGACTAGCCCTATAGAGCTCCCAACACTGCCATCCTGGTTGCGGACAGGCTAGGCGAAGCAGGCTCCCGGTTCGTCGCCGGGAGCCTGCTTCCATTTCCGGTTGAAGCGCCCGCCTGCTGCAGCACACTGCGGGAGTCTGCATCAAGGCTCCGGCGTGCTGATCACCTCAGCGCCCTCAGGAGGCGTGTAACCTGGTCCATACGTGTACCGCGCTGGCCAGGGGATGAACCTGCTCACAAATCGGTCTTCGTACAACACGCCGCCTTGTGCATCGCGGACCACCCGACCCAAGGCGGCGTTCAGGCCATTGTGAGCGCTCTCAATCTGTTTCACCGTACCCGCGGCCAAGGACGCGTCGTATTGATACACAGCTGGGCCTGGTGGGATGGACTCCCCCCACTCGGGCCCAATCTGCTCGACAGTCCGCCCATCTTTCGTGCTGTAGAGGAGGAACCGCAGGCGCGCCTGCTCGGCATCCACCTCAGTCTGGATCAAGACATGATGCGGTGTGTCATTCTCAAATCGGAAGTCGACGACCGGTGAGTAGATCGTCGCATCGAAGCCGGGGCCGAATCCTCCCAGCTCGTAGTATCCCACGCGATAGGCGTGCGGCCACCGCTCCACAATCGGGTATCCCGCAAAGTAGGCTGCTCGGAAGGCCGTCGTGGCCACCTGACAGATCCCGCCCCCTACGCCGAGGACCGTCTGGTTACCGATGATGACGTACGACTCGTCATAGCCCGCCTCGGGCGTAACGTCGCCAAGGTGCTCGTTGAACGAGAACACCTCGCCCGGTGCAACAATCACTCCGTCAAACTTCGACGCCCCAAGCCGGATATTCCGATCTCGCGCGGTGCTCGATCCAGTGAAGTAAGACTCACCCACGGCCACCAGTTCGCGTATGCCCAGATCCTCAGCGGTCACGGTATCGTCAACCTCTGGGGGAATCTCATTGACGACGAGAGGCACCATATGGGTGCCGGCCTGGAGCATGCTGTTGATCTGTGAAACTGACGCTGCCACATCGACCTCGCGTCCTGCCACGCTTGGACTGACGAGCCTCAGCTGTAGGCTGTCCTGCTCGAACGCGTAGTCAGCATCGACAGGCGCCCGATACAGCGCCATCGCCAGCGGGCCCAGGAACTGGGCCATCGCAGCCTCGTTAATGCTTACTCTGACTGTCTCGTCGTCAACCTGGATCGAGAGCATACCGGCTAGC
>JALOOJ010000103.1 GCA_025454475.1 Anaerolineae bacterium | reverse complement strand
CGCCGGACGCCGTCGTGAAGTTCGACAGGGCGCTGGGCATCACGGTGCAGACGGGCGGCGAGCTATTGGCTCAGGGGACCCGGGCGCAGCCGGTCTACTTCACTTCAGTCAAGGATGACACACTGGGCGGCGATTCCAACCTCGACGGCGCCTTGACCTCGCCCACGCCGGGAGACTGGCGCGGGATCCTATCCACTGGCGGACAGGTGACCCTGGACCACGCCATCCTCCATTACGGCGGCGGCACCACCAATGGCATCTGGAGCAGTACAGCCGCAGCCGTAGCGACGACGAATAGCGGGACGTTGCGGGTGGGCAACAGCATGATCCGGGACCCTTACTTCGAGGGCGTGATCGCCTGGGGCAGCGGCGACGTGACCATCACCAACACTGTGATTGCCGGCGCCGACCGCGGCGTCAACAGCGACGGCAGCGCCGTCGTGCGCCTCACCAACTGCACGCTTGACGACAATCGCGTCGGCCTCTACGGCCATGGCGGCAATCTCCTTGTGACCAACGCCATCATCGCCAACAGCCTCGCCTACGGGATCGACAACGTCCTCAGCTCGCCCATCACCCTCCGCTACAGCGACGTGTGGTCTGGACAGGGCACGGACTACTATCACATGGCCGACCAGACCGGCACCAACGGCAACCTCTCCGTCGACCCGGTGTTCAAGAACCGGGCGACTGGTATCTTCCTGCTTCAGTACGTCAGCCCGATGATCGACGCCGCTGACGGCGTCGAGGCGCCATCGTCCGATGCGCTTGGCTCGCAGCGCTACGACGATCCGCGCACGCCCAACACGGGAGTGCCGACCGGAACCGGAGCCTATGCCGACATCGGTGCCTATGAGTTCGTCGAGACGGCTGAGTCGCCGGTCGACCTTGTGGTCGCGAGCATCGACGCGCCGTCGACCTTAGTCGCCGGGGAGTGGATCACGGTCACCTGGACGATTCGCAACGACGGCACCGAGCCGGCAACCGGCCCCTGGCACGACGTCATCGCCCTGGTCCAGAGCCCCGACAGCCGTCCGACGACGGTGGAAGTCGCCGAGGTGCTTATCGGCGAGGGGATCTCCCTGGCACCGGGACATCCCTATGTCGCCTCAGCGCACGTGCGCGTCCCGGGCGCTCAAGTCGGGGAGCAGTTCTGGCAGGTGACCGGCAACTCGCGAGCTGAGATCTTCGAGGGGCGGAACATTACCAACAACGTGACCCTGGCTGAGTACCCAGCCACACTCAGCTTCGAGGCCTTAGTCATCGACGGCGGCGCGACCACCGGGGCTTTCACCGACCAGGAGCAACGCCACTGGTTCCGCTTCACCCCTCAAGCCGGGCAGAATGTTCGGGTCAGTCTCGACCTCGCCAGCACCGTCGGGACGACCGAGCTCTATTTGGGCGTAGGCTATATCCCCTCCCCTGACGGCTACGACGTCCGCAGCCCTGAGTGGCAGATGCCCGATAGCCACCTATCGGTTGCCGAGGCGGTGTCGACCACCTACTACATGCTCGCCTATGGCACGGCGCCAGGCACGTTTGAGATTCGGGCGGCATCCTATGCCTTCTCTCTCGACAGTGTCAGTCCGTCGACCGGCGGCAACGCGGGACAGGTCACGCTTCTGATCAACGGGGAAGCCATCCCCCTGAGTCCAACCGTGACCCTGGTCCATACCACTGCAGGGGATATCGCGGCCCTTGCCACTCACCGGGTCGGCGCCGACTGTGTCGCAGCGACCTTCGACCTTAATGGCGTAGCGCCCGGCGTAGCCGACGTGAGGGTTAGCTCAGGCAGCACAACACGGTCGCTCAGCCAGGCCTTCAGCGTGGTGGCAGGCGGCGCACCTGACTTCTGGTGGTCTGTCGACGGACCGGATTTGGTTCGATCGGGTCGGCTAAACGAGTACACGGTGACGTGGGGCAATCAGGGCGCTATCGATGCGCCGGTCCATCTGATGGCGCTAAGCACCTCGTCGCTGATCACGATGACGCTACTGATTCCCGAGACAGGTGAGGTGCTCGACAACGGCTTTCAGTTCCTGGCTATGACTCCCAACGCCGCAGTTCCCTCCATACCGCCCGGGGCCACAGGCAGCTTCCGCTTCGCTGCGGTAAGTGACGGATTCGGCGGTTTCACGTTGGAGGCCCGCGCCATCGGGCTTGACGATCCGGCATTGGCAAGTGCTCCCATCGACTGGGACGATTTCCGGGATTACACCAAGCCAGACGAGCTGACTGATGAACAATGGGATGCGGTCTTCGATGCCCTGATCGCCGACCTGGGCGCCAACTGGGCCGACGTCGGAAGTGTGCTGGCCTCCGATGGGCTCGCATCGTTCCTCGAACCAGATTCACCGCTCTTCCCGCGCTCGGACGGGGTGGGCCTGCGGATCCCCTTACTCCGCGCCCTCGACCGTGGGGCGGCGGATCTGGGGTGGACCGACGACCAGGATGTCACTGCCCATAGACTCATGGAGCTGGCTACTGAGCGCCCCGGGCGACTACTGTCACTGAGCGTGACGATCAGCGGCTACGAGAAGGCCCCTCAGACCGACGACCTTGCAGGCGTGCGGGTCGATCGGGAGAACATCCGCAACTACTTAACGAACACGGCCCAGGCGCTTCCTGGTAACCAGACTGCCCTCGACCAGCCCATTGGCTCGGACGGCGCCCTTATGAGAGCAGATATTCGGGCCGAGGTGCAGCGCCTTGCCGGCGCTGCCACAGACCAGGACACCTTGTTCTTCTACTTCTCTGGCCATGGCACTATCGCCGATCTCAACAGCAGCGGGGCCTTTGTCGATGCATTGGGCGTGGGCTACGAATATGACGAGTTTGTGACAGACATCAGAAACACCCAGGCCAAGAACGTTGTTGTGATCGTCGATGCGTGTCACTCCGAGAGCCTGATCAACGCCGTGAAATTCGACCTGACTGACCCTCTGAAGGACCGACTCACGATCATCGCTTCGTCCGCCGTACACCAGACGAGCGGCCTCGACGATGATGAAGGATCCTACCTGAGCACCGAACTGGCGGGGCGGCTTCGTGGCTACAACGGCAATCGCTTGGTATCCCTGAAGGAGGCCTTCGACGAAATACCACGCGATCTGGATCCCGATCCTGCGGTTCAGACTCCGCGGTGGTACGGCCCCGATATCACGTTGCATGACCCCACCACGCAGAGTAAGGAGGGTATTGTGCGCAATCTGAGTCAGCGGGCGCCGGTTCTAGGGGGCGTCCGGTCGCTCAGGGGCGTCTCCGGCGGCGGGGCGGATCCCAACGACAAAACCGGCGGCGGCTACGGGACGGTGGGGTGGGTCCAGGCAGGCCAGCAGCTCTTCTACACCATCCACTTCGAGAACATCCCACCGGCGGGCGTACCGCCCGAGCTCGTCTGGCCCGTTCAGGAGATCGTGGTCACCGATCAGCTCTCCCCCGATCTCGACTGGTCCACCTTTGCCCTGGGGACCCTGGGCTTCAACAATACCGTCGTGGCAGTACCCCCAGGACGGATGACGTACGAGGGCATCACTAGGGTGAGCACCGACCCCAATCCCGTGATGATCACGGCGACGTTGAACACACAGACCGGCCTCATCACGTGGCGCATGCATGCGTATGAAGACCTGACAGGGCAGCTCCCGGAGGACCCGTTGGCCGGCTTTCTCCCTGCTAATGACGAGACGCACACAGGCGAGGGGTATGTCACCTTCAGCATCCGACCCAAAGCAGAACTGGCGCAGGGCTCTGCCTTCACCAACCGGGCCGATATCATCTTCGACGTCAATGCTCCCATCGTCACTAACGTCGTCACCAACACCCTCGACACGGCAAGGCCAAGCAGCACCGTTGCCTCTCTGCCTGCCACGGTGAGCGATCCCGCGTTCTCCGTCTCCTGGTCCGGCAGCGATCTCGGCGGGTCCGGCGTCGATCTCTACGATATCTACGTCTCCGACGATGGCACGCCCTTCACGCTCTGGCAATCAGCGATCACAACAACCCAGGCGGTGTTTGCCGGCGCCAGCGGTCATACCTACGGCTTCTATAGCGTCGCGACTGATCATGTGGGCCATCGCGAGACTGCACCAACCACGGCTCAGGCCACAACGACCGTCCAGACCGGGACATATGTGTACCTGCCACTGGTGATTAGGAACTTCTAGAATGGAATGCCCAACCCCATCGCTTGGCCAAAGCCGACTTCGCGAGTCGCTGATTGCCGAGCCTCTCGAGCATGAAGCCAACCGCCGCTACTGGGACGCCCTATCCCCTCGCTGGCGCGAGCTTCGCGACCGCGACGGCCTCTGGACCCGCTGCGCCATTGAGCCCGACCTCGCCTTTGAGGGCGAGGCGCTGTCGATGATCCGTGCGTATTGCGGCGACCTGACGGGGAAGGCCGCCTGCGTGATCGGCAGCTGCGACGCCTACGCCGCCTTCGCGCTCACGGGGCTCGGCGCCCGCGTCACGGCTACGGATATCTCGCAGGGTCAGTTGGACGTCGCCCGACAGCGCGCGGAGCGGCTCGGGCTGGACATTGGCTTCGTCAGGGCCGATGCCGCGGATCTGGCCCCCCTGCCGGATGAGGCCTTTGACCTGGTCTGTTCGACCAACGGCTTCTTCGTCTGGATCGCCTGCCCTGACCACGTCTTCGCGGCGGTGCACCGTGTGCTCAAGCCGGGCGGCGTCTATATCTTCTACGACATCCACCCGTTCCAGCGGCCCTGGCAGGACCAGGCGCAACCCTTCGCTATGGCCAAGCCCTACTGGGACACCGGGCCGTACACCGACGAAGAGAACGCTTCCGAGCGCGCCTTCGAGTTCAACTGGACACTCGCCGACCTGCTGAACCCGCTGACCGAAGCGGGGCTCGTGCTCAGGCGGATCGCCGAGACTCCGGTCCGAGATCCGTGCTTCTGGGAGGGCCACTCCTATGAGCCGGGTGTGGACTCAGGGCTCATGGACTGGCGCACGAACCCCCGCGCTGGCCTCCCCGTCTGGCTCACCGTGTGCGCGCAAAAGCCGGAGCGCTGATCGCCTACTGCGAACCGCCGTGCCTGCACCCGAAACGGGCGCCTCCGGTCCGCATATTGGACGGGTCGCCTGACCCGTCCAAGCGACAAGGCACCTTACGACTTACGACGAAGCAGCCGTCACCCATCGCCCGGCGCCTTCCCGCGGGCGAACACGACGGCTCGCCCCACCTCCGCACTTCCCACTAGCGCCGGACCATGCGATAATCCGCGCACGATCACCCTGGCGAGGCTATGAACCCACAAGACCAGGCCGCCCTGCGCGGCAATCCATCATTCGTCTGGCGAGCAGGCCAGGAACGCCGTCTGGCTATGGTGCGGCAGGCGCACACACTCGAGGGCCAGCGCGTGCTCGACGTCGGCTGCGGCGTCGGAATGTACACCGCGGCGTTCGCCCGCTCCGGTGCCCAGGCCTTCGGCGTCGAGCTCGAGGCCGATCGCGCCCGCGAGGCGCACGCGCAGGTCCCCCGGATCGCGCAGTCGGTCGGGGAGACGCTCCCCTTCAATGACCGCGCCTTTGACGTCGTTTTCTCCCACGAGGTACTGGAACACGTGCGCGACGACTCAGCCTGCGCCGCCGAGATGGTGCGCGTGACCCGGCCCGGGGGCGCCATTGTGATCTTCGTGCCCAACCGCCTCTACTTCTTCGAGACCCACGGCATCTACTGGAAGGGCAATTACCGCTTCGGCAACATCCCGCTGGTCAACTGGCTCCCTGACCGGCTGCGCGACCGGCTGGCGCCCCACGTCCGGGCCTACACGCGCCGCGGGCTGCGCCGCCTCTTCGCCGATCTGCCCGTGCGCACAGTGCATCACACGCTCATCTACCCCGGCTATGACAACATCGTGACCCGCCGGCCGCAGCTTGGGCGCGCACTCCAGGCCGTCACCTACGCACTGGAGCGCACGCCCTTGCGGCTCCTGGGACTATCACACTTCCTGGTCCTGCAGGTGACCGCCTGACCTGGCCTGAGCCAGGTTGTGAGGAGGCTCGACGGCATGATGGACCGACACCGCAGGCAAACCTCGGGCCCCTATCGCGTGCTGGTAGCCGTCGGCAGCGAGCACGACCTGGCCCCGCTGCTCCGGACGGCGCGCGCCATCGCGGGCGCCGGCGCGGGGGGCAACGGTGAGGTGCGCGTGCTCACTGTGACGCGGAGCGGCAGCCCCCCTGCATGGCTGTCGCTGCCCGATGCCGATGCGGACGATCACGTCAGCGTAGAGGTAGCGACGCGCGCCGGCAGGAGCCCCGGCGCCGCCATCCTTGCCGAGATCCGGGCCTATGACCCGGATCTGCTGCTCTTGGGGCTTCATAGCGGCCTGCAGCAAGGCCGCTATCTCCTGGGACGCACGCTCGACCCGGTGATCCAGGGGGCGCCATGCGGCATCATCGTGCAGCGCGGCAGCATCAAGCCGGACATCGCCCGCGTGCTGATCCCCGCCGCCGGTGGTCCCAACGCGCCCCAGGCGCTGCCGATAGCGCGGGCGCTGGCGCCCCAGGCGCACATTACCGCGCTCTATGTCGCGAATGCCCGGCTGGGCCAACCCGAGATCCTCGTGGGCCACGCTCGCCTCGACACGATGGTGCAGCGATTGGGCCCCGAGGATCAGCAGATCGTCGAGACAAAAGTGATCTCTGCGGCCTCGCCCGTCGAGGGCATTCTGACAGAGGCCCACGAAGGCGGCTATGACCTGGTCATCGTTGGCGCGGGCCGCGAGGGACCGGTGGACCGGTTCCTCTTCGGCGACATCCCCCAGGTCGTACTGGACCAGTCGAATATCCCCGTGATGGTCATTCGCCCCCACCTGAGCCACCTCGGCTCCTTCTGGCGCAAGCTCTGGGGACGCATCTTCGGGTTCGTTGCGCCGCTTACCGTCCAGGAGCAGGCGGACGTCCAGAAAGCGATCCGCCGGGGGTCACAGCCGAGCCCGGATTTCTTTGTGATGCTGACCCTGGCGGCAATCCTGGCGACTTTGGGCCTCCTGATGAACAATCCCTCGGTGATCATCGGCGCGATGATCGTGGCGCCGCTGATGACGGCGATCCTCGGCATGGGGCTCAGCATTGTCCTCGGCGATCCACGCTTCTTCTGGCGCGCCGCGGCGACGACGTTGCGCGGCATCCTATTGGCATTGGCGATGGGCTTCATCGTCGGGCACGTGGTACCCGGCGTCGAAGCCAATGCGGCGATATCGGCGATGGCGCAGCCAACGATCCTCGACCTGGCTGTCGCGCTTACAGCCGGTGCCGCAGCGGCCTACGCGATCAGTCGAAAGGAGATTTTGGCCGCACTGGCTGGGGTGGCAGTTGCAGCCTCACTTACCCCACCCTTGGTTAACGTCGGTCTGACCCTCGCCCTCGCCGAACCGCGCATCGCGCTGGGCGCGGGTCTGCTCTTCCTCGCCAACCTCGTCGCCATCGTCGCGACCAGCGGCTTCGTCTTCCTGTGGATGGGCTTCCGCCCGCATCCGGGGGATCCGGGACGCACCGCGACGCGCCGGCGGGGCTTCTACGCCTTCGCGATCCTGCTGATCCTGATCGCCATCCCGCTGCTGACCGTGACCCAGCGCTCGCTCAGCAATCTGGCCTTCCGGCGCTCCGTCGAAGCCGCGATCACGGCGGAGGTCGCACAGGTTCCCGGGGGCGAGTTGGTGCAGTGGGACTACACGCTCACACCGGAGGGCACGCTCGACCTGGTACTAACGATGCGTGCGGCGGGGAGCGTCACGCATCAGAGGGCCCAGGACCTTCAGGAGGCCATCGCCACGCACCTGGCGATGCCGGTGGCGCTCTCGCTGACCACGGTGCCCACCCAGCAGTTGCACGCCTTCGTGCCCCCGACGCCCACGCTCACGCCGACACTGACACCCACCGGCGTCCCGACCGCCACGCCCACCTCCACGCCGACCGCGACATCCACCGCGACCCCGACACCCACCGCAACGCCGACGAGCACGCCCATCCCGACGATCACGCCGCACCCCACAGCCACCCCCACCGCCACGCCCTGGGTGCTCACCGTCGTCGATGTCGGCAGCGTCGGCTTGCGCGTGCGCTACTCGCCGGAGGGCGTGGTCATGGGACGGCTCACCGAGGGTACGCTCGTCGTCGTCCTCGCCGGGCCGGTGGAAGCGGATGGGGTTGCCTGGTACCGCGTCTCCGCCCCGACCGCGCACATCGACGGCTGGGTCGATGGCGCGTATCTGTCGCCCGGCCCCTGACCGGGCATAGACCACGGAGGCAGCTCGATGCAGGGCTATAGCGAAGGATTTGCCGCGATCTACAATATGCGCTGGAACGCGTTCGCCTCCGCAGCCGCGCCGCGGATCATCGCGCTCTACGAACAGACGCCGCTAAGCCACAAGGTCAACCGGCTCCTTGACCTCGCCTGCGGCACCGGACTCCTCATGCTCGCTTTCCTCGAGCGCGGCTACGAAGCCGTGGGGCTCGACCTCTCCCCGGCGATGCTTGCTCACGCCCAGGATAACGTCCGGGCGCAGGGCAAACGCGACTTCCTCGCCGAGGGCAAGGTGCGCTTTGTCAAGGGCGACGCCGCAGACTTCACGCTCGACGAGACCTTCGGCCTGGTGACGTCCACCTTCGACGCGCTCAACCACCTCCCCGACATGGACGCGCTCCAAGGCTGCTTCCGCTCCGTCTTCCGGGTCTTGGAGCCCGGCGGGCTCTTCGTCTTCGACCTCAACACGCGCTTCGGGCTGCAGCGCTGGGCCGGTATGAACGTCCAGGACGAGGACGACCTCGTGCTGATCACGCGCGGCGTAGTGGTCGATGAAGAGAACCGCGCCTACACCCAGATCTCGGGCTTCCTCCGCCAGGAGAACGGCCTCTACAAGCGGTTCAACCAGGTCGCTTACAACACCATCTTCGCCATGGACGAGGTCTCCACCGCGCTCGCTGACGCCGGCTTCACGCACACCTATTTCGCCCAGCCCCAGGCGCTCGACGTGCCCGTAGAGAATCCCGAGACCTACAGCCGCGTTTTCGTGATCGCGAAAAAGTAGTCCGCGGCAAGTCCCTCCCCTCCGCATGTGGGGCGGCTCGCCTGAGCCGCCCACGACAAGGCACCGTGCGGTATAGCACACCCGATCCAACGCCACGCGCCCTCCGCATACGGGGCGAACTGACTTGCCGGCACCCGGAACGGGCGTTTGCCCACGGCAAGTCACAGCGCGGCGTGGCACACCCGTCCCGTCGCCAGTTGCTTGCTCGCCCAGAGACCAAACCGTCCTACGGGTCGCCCCGCTGTCCGGAGGCAGTTGCCGCCCACGCAATTCGCGCTATAATGACCTGTCCATCGAACAAGTGTTCCACGCCGCTTAAGATCAGCCAGACCCAATGATGGAGGGGATATGCCGGACTTCCAGCTTGTGTCCAAGTTTCACCCCACCGGCGATCAGCCGGAGGCCATCACCAAGCTCGTCGATGGGCTCAACCGCCGCGACCGCCACCAGGTCCTGAAAGGCGCCACGGGCACCGGCAAGACCTTCACGATCGCCAACGTGATCCAGGCGGTCCAGCGCCCCACGCTCGTGCTGGCCCACAACAAGACGCTTGCCGCGCAGCTCTACTCCGAGTTCCGCGAGCTCTTCCCCTATAACGCCGTAGAGTACTTCGTCTCCTACTACGACTACTACCAGCCCGAGGCCTACATCCCGCAGCACGACCTCTACATCGAGAAGGACGCCGACATCAACGAGGAGATCGAGCGCCTGCGGCTGGCAGCGACCGCTGCCGTGCTCACCCGCAGGGACTGCATCGTCGTGGCATCGGTTTCGGCGATCTACGCTCTTGGCAGTCCCCAGGAATGGGGGCGCGTGATCCTGCCGTTGCAGGTCGGGCAGGCCATCCGGCGCGAGACCGTGATGCGCCACCTCGTCGAAATCTACTACGACCGCAACGACCTCGACTTCAAGCGCGGCACCTTCCGCGCGCGCGGCGACGTGCTCGAGGTCCGCCCGGCCTACACCGAGACCGCCTACCGCATCTCGTTCTGGGGCGATGAGATCGAGAGCATCGTCGAGGTCGATCCCCTGACTGGAGAAGTGCTCGAGAAACCCACTGAGATCAAGATCTTCCCGGCAAAGCACTACGTGACCTCGGAGGAAAAGACCAAGGCCGCGTTGATCGATATCGAGGCCGAGCTCGAGGAGCGCCTCACCGAGCTCAACGCGCAGAACAAGCTCCTCGAGGCGCAGCGGCTGGAGCAGCGCACGAAGTATGACCTGGAGATGATCCGCGAGATTGGCTACTGCTCAGGCATCGAGAACTACTCACGGCACCTCGACCAGCGCAAGGAAGGCGAGCCACCCTGGACGCTGATCGACTACTTCCCGTCGGACTTCCTGATCGTGATGGATGAGTCGCATATGTCCGTCCCTCAGGTCCGCGGGATGTACAATGGCGACCGCAGCCGCAAGGGCACGCTCGTCGACTTCGGGTTCCGCTTGCCCTCAGCGCTCGATAACCGTCCGCTGATGTTTCACGAGTTCGAGGAGCGCGTCAACCAGGTGATCTACACCTCGGCGACGCCGGCGGAATATGAGCTGGCTCACGCAAGCCAGGTCGTGGACCAGGTCATCCGTCCGACCGGCGTCGTCGATCCACAGATCATCGTGCTCCCCACCAAGGGTCAGATCGACGACCTGGTCGGCAGGCTCCGTGAGCGCATCGACCGCGGTCAGCGCATCCTGGTCACCACACTGACCAAGAAGATGTCCGAGGACCTCTCGGACTACCTCCGCGAGCTCAACTTCAAGGTCAACTACCTGCACAGCGAGGTGCAGACCCTTGAGCGCGTGGAGATCCTGCGCGACCTGCGGTTGGGGCAGTATGACGTGATCGTCGGCATCAATCTGTTGCGCGAGGGCCTTGACCTGCCCGAGGTGAGCATGGTCGCGATCCTCGACGCCGATAAGCAGGGCTTCCTGCGGAGCGCGACGTCGCTCATCCAGACGGTCGGGCGGGCGGCCCGTCACACCGAGGGCACCGTCCTGATGTATGCCGACATCATGACCGACGCGATGCGCGAGACCATCGACGAGACCAACCGCCGGCGCGCGGTCCAGGTGGCCTACAACACCAAACACGGCATCGAGCCTCAGACGATCATCAAGGAGATCCGCGACCTCACTGACCGCGTCCGGATCGCGACGCAGGAGGACAGCGCGCTCGATGTGGCGCCGGAGGAGATGGAGCCTGCCGCACTGGAGAAGCTGATCCGCGAGTTGGAGAAGGAGATGCGGACCGCCGCCGATAACTGGGAGTTCGAGAAGGCCGCCGGGCTGCGCGACCAGATCTTCGACCTCCGCGGCGTCCTCGAGAGCAAGGCCCCGCTCTGGAAGCGCGACCGCAAGAAGTAGCCTCCGACCCTTCGCAAGGTGCGGACCTTGCGAAGGTTTCCGCACCTTGCGCCGCGTTCTGACGCGCGGGTTCTGACGCGCGGGTTCCCCGCCTGCCATTGCGGCGTTCCCTGTAGGTGCAGGGCTTGTCTCCGACCGCTGGTAGGTTGCCAAAGCCGTGGGGTAGGGTATAGTTCCTGGATATGCTGTGGGCGCGAGTATCACTCACAGCACCTGATGCATCCATGAACTGATACGGGCTCAGGGGCGACCCCGAACCCATAACCTGCTGGGACCAGAGGCAGCGCATACCTATGGAAGAAACCGGACCCATGGAACAACAAGAGATCACGGAAGCCCCAAGGAGCGAGACCAGCTCCCCGCTTCCGCTTCACCCCATTGCCGCAGGCGTGCGCTTTCAGCCGGCAGGCAAGCCCTATCACTTCGCCGCGGCGTCGGAGTTGGGCCTGACCCCCTTCGACTGGGTTGTGGTCGACACCGTCTACGGCGAACAGGTGGGCCAGGTCGTGGAGCTGCCTGCCATGCCCCCCGATGAGATCGCCTCGCGGAAGCTACGCGTCGTTATTCGCCGCGCCAGCGGGCTCGATATGGCCCGCCACCACGTGATGCAGCAGCGTGCTGAGCGTTTGGTCGAGGTCGCAAAGGAGGAAGTCGTGGCGAACCGGCTTGATGCGAAGGTGGTCAGCGCCGAGTTCACCCTCGATGGCGACAGCGCCATTTTGCTCTGCTCGGGCAACATCAACAAGCAGGCCTTCGCTACCCTGCGACGCCGGGTGGCCTCGCGCATGAACTGCCGCGTCGAGCTCCGCGCCGTCGGCCCGCGCGATCACGCCAAATCCCTCGATGGCTATGGCGTCTGTGGCGAACCCCGCTGCTGCAGTCGCTTCCTGACGGATTTCCAGTCCGTCTCCATCCGCATGGCCAAGGACCAGTCGATCTCGATGGCTCCCACGGACATCACGGGGATGTGTGGACGACTCCGCTGCTGTCTGGCCTATGAGCACCAGGTCTACAAGGACGAGGCCAAGGAGCTTCCGCGCATCAAGTCGCGTGTGAAGACGGAGAAGGGCATCGGCAGGGTCATCGATCTGGACATCCTCAAGGGCGCCGTCATTGTCGAGATCCCACCAGATGGCCCGCGCCGTGAGCGCGAGCGCTTCCGCTATCCGGCAGACGAGGTGGAAGTTTTGCGCGACGGCGAGTAGATCCTCCACAGAAGACCTTTGAGCTCAAGCCCGAGTCTGCTCGGGCCAAGAGCTCAAAGGTCTACACCTACGGCGTAACTAGCACCTCCGCCAGGCGCGCCCGGTATGCCCCATCCGCCAGCAGGCGCTCGCCATCCGGTGTGTAGAACCCCACATAGAGCGCGTAGTCGCCGGGCGCCAGATTTGCCGGCGGCGTGAGTACATAGCTGTCGACCACGATCTCGCCCCTGACCCACAGAGAAGTCGGGTACCTCCCCTGCAGGGGCATCCTATCCGCCTGGGCCACGGGCGCATCGGTCGCAGCCTCACGCAGGTGCAGAAAGACGACATAGTCCTCGTCCATCTCCGCGAGCGCCTCCCAGGCTAACGTCGCCCGCCAAGGCTGCCCAGCCGCCAGCGGCTCAAGGTCGAACCCCAACAACCGGATGCCCTCTCCCGCCTCACCGGTGAAGTCGATCTGCGCACTCGACGCCATCTCGGGAGCCGTGAAACTGCGCGTCAGCGGCGCAACAGAGAGCGACTGCAGCGGTGTCGCCTCCGTGTCGCCCACATCCACCCAGAGGGTGTAATCGCCGGACGGTAGCGTCCGCGGCAGGCGAAGCCAATAACGATCCTCGATCACCTCGCCCGTGCGCCAACGCTCAAAGCCGTAGCCGTCTGCCGGCTCGCCCGAGTAGAGCACCGCGTCTGCCGGCCCGATGACATAGAGCGTCACTGCGCCAAAGGCGGGGGCCGCCTCCGCTGCCTGCCAACACAGGGCCACCGACAGTGAGCTCCCCGGGAGAAGGTCATCCACCGGCGCGACCATCCACCCGAGCAAGCGTAACGCATCCAACGACGCTGACCGATCCCGTGAGATCGTGGGGCAGGCCGCCTGTGCACGCTCAGCGGTCGGCGGTGTGAGTGCAGCGTCGACCGTGAACCCCGCCTCAGTGGCGGGGAACTGGGCCTCGAGCCCCGCGAAGAGCTCGTCCTGCAGTTTGGGCAGCGTCTCACCGGTGCTCGGATCGTAGAAGCTCACACCGAGCCGGTAGCCTCCCGTCGGGGGTGTCGCGTCGGGCACGTCGACGACGAGCTGATCGATCACGAGGTCCCCGGGTGTCCACATCTCTGGCGGGTAGTGAAACGCCATCGCCCGCGCCCACTCGCCCGTCTCTGGGTGCAGCAACCGCACGACAGGCTGGAACGCCGAGTATGCCGCCATTGGCTCCCAGAGCACCAGCGTCGCACACGGCTCGCCCGCGCGGCATAGCGCCGCCGGGCGGGCATCGTGGACCAAGACAACATGTGCAAAGTCAACGGGCGCTTCGACGTCTTCGTGAAGCACAGCGTCGCGGGCCCGCGCTAGGTCAGACGCAGATTGCCGGTGCACCCACAGCGCCGGCGTCCCTGCAGGACCGGGATAGACGCGGCTGGTCCACGCCCCGATCACGGCTTCGGGCCACGGCACGGGCGGCGCCAGACTCTCAGGGATCAGAGTGACGGCATCGCCCGTCGGGGGCAACACCAGGCTCGCTCCCCCTGTAAGCCACTTCGCCCGCGCATAGTGCTCGGACAGCGCCGCCACCGTCGGATGCCGGTAGTGCTCGCTGGCGATGTAGACGGTCACCGCATCGGCGTCGTCCAGTACGACGTCCAACGCCTCAGCCGCTAGCGCCATCTCCCCATCCGCAGCGCGA
>JALOOJ010000270.1 GCA_025454475.1 Anaerolineae bacterium | reverse complement strand
ACCCCTATAAGGGCACGGGATACGAGCTCGTGGGGCGTGTCGCGGAGGAAGGCGCGAACGAGGTGGAGAGCAGCATTCCGCTGCTCGGGGATATGCGAAAGCTGGTAAGGCTGGCGCGCCAGTCAGGTGTGAATGAGATCATCCTCACGCAGGGGGCGGAGCAGACGCTGTCGCGAGAGGGCCGCGAGGTGCTGCTCGATTGCCGCGAAGTGGGGCTGCAGATCAGCAGCCTGGCGAGCGTCTACGAACGGTTGACGGGAAGGCTCCCGGTCGACCACGCCACGTACGATGTGCAGCTACTCCTGAGCCCGGTCGACAATCCGTCAGTGCGCCTGTACCGGGCATCGAAGCGTGTGATCGACATCGCGCTGGCCCTTATGGGGCTCGTGGTGCTGGGGCTGGTCTCACCGCTCGTGGCGTTGGCGAACGCGTTCTGGTCGCCCGGCCCGCTCTTCTATCGGCAGCAGCGGATCGGCAAGGGTGGACGGCCGTTCACCGTGGTCAAGCTGCGGTCGATGATCCCGGATGCCGAGCGATGCACCGGCGCCGTGTGGTGCGGCCAGGGCGATCCGCGTATCACGAGGGTGGGGCACCTGCTGCGGAAGAGCCGGTTGGACGAGTTACCCCAGGTGATCAACGTGCTGAAGGGTGAGATGAGCGTCGTGGGTCCGCGTCCGGAGCGCCCGCGGTTCGTGGGCCAGCTCTCGCGTGAGCTGCCACTGTACCGCGCGCGGCATGCCGTCAAGCCTGGCCTCACAGGCTGGGCGCAGGTCCACCTGGAGTATGGGGACTCGATCGAGGATTCGAGGGCGAAGCTCGAGTATGACCTGTACTACGTCAAGCACGCATGCCTGTACTTGGACCTGTTGACGCTGCTGCATACGGTGCGGGTTGTGATCGGGCTGAAGGGACAGTAGCCGGCATGGGACGGATTCTGTATCTGACACAGGTTTTGCCTTACCCGCTCGACTCGGGAGCCAAGACCCGTCAGTATCATATGCTGCGCCATCTGGCCAAGGCCAACGAGGTGACGTTGGTCTCGTTTACGCGGCCCGACGATCCGCCTGAGGCGGTCGCGCACCTGCGGGGGATCTGCCACGCGGTGTATCCGGTGGCGATCCACCGCTCGACTTGGCGCAATCTGCTCGCGGGCGTGAAGGGCATCCTTACGGGTCTGCCGATCACGATAGCGCGCGACGAGATGTCGGAGATGACGGAGACGCTGCGGCAGTTGGTGCAGCAGACCCCGTATGACGTTGTTCACGCAGACCAGCTATCGATGGCCAGGTGGGGGCAGCTCGCTCTGCGGCTGTCGCGGCCGCACAAGCCGAAGACGTTGCTCGACGAGCATAACGCGATCTACCTGTTGACGCGGCGGATGGCCAACACGGAACAGCGGTGGTGGCGACGGATGTTGATGGATCGCGAGGCGCGCGCCTTCGCCCGCTACGAGGCCCGGATGGTCAAGGCCTACGATGCACTCCTGACGGTAATCCTCGAGGACCGGGAACGGCTTCTGGCCCTCTTCCTTCCGGGCGAGCGGCAGGAGCTGGCGCGCAAGTTCACCGTGGTCCCGATCTGCGTCGATGTCGCGCAGACGTCGCCGGTGGTGCCGCAGAATGGCCACCCGCCGACCGTGCTGCATCTGGGCACGATGTTCTGGCCGCCCAACGTCAGCGGCGTGCTCTGGTTCGCGCAGGAGGTGCTCCCGCTGATCCACGAGCAGATCCCCGATGCCCAATTTGTGATCATCGGCAAGAATCCGCCGGAGGAGGTCGAGGCTCTGTGCGTTGACCCGCGAGTGCGGGTGACCGGGTATGTTCCCGACGCCGATCTCGAGCGTTATCTCGCAGAGACGGACGTCTTTGTGGTGCCTCTGCACGCGGGCAGCGGAATGCGCGTCAAGATCCTGGACGCCTGGATGTGGGGCTTGCCGGTGGTCTCGACGCCGATTGGGGCGGAGGGCATCGAGGTGCGGGACGGCGAGAACATCCTGCTCGCTCCTGATGCTCCGGCGTTTGCCGCAGCAACGTTGCGTCTCCTCACGGACGGCGCACTTAACCGACGCCTGCGCGAAGACGGTCGCGGCTGGGTTGAGACGCACTATAGCTGGCAGAGCGTCTATGGGCTCGTCGACGAGGTCTATGAGCGGCTGATAGATGGCGGCAACACGGAGGATGTGAGCGGATGACCACGTTATCGATTGTGATTCCGGCGTACAACGAAGAGAACGGCATCGCACAGATCATTGAGCGGGTGCTGCCGATCGGGCCCAGCCTGTCCGAGGTGGGCGTCGACGCTTTGGAGCTGCTCGTCGTCGACGATGGGTCGCGTGACCGGACGGCGGAGATTGCGGCAGGATATCCTGAGGTGCTTCTGGTACGTCACATCGTCAACCAGGGCTACGGCGCAGCGCTCAAGACGGGGTTCGGGCACGCCTGCGGTGATCTGTTGGGCTTTCTGGACGCCGACGGCACTTATCCGCCGGAGCACTTCGCCGACCTGTGTCGCGTCGCGCTGGAAGAGAACGTGGATCTTGTCGTGGGCTCGCGGATGTCGGGCGCGGAGAGCGAAATGCCGCTGGTCCGGCGGATCGGAAATCTCGTCTTTGCCAATCTGGCGAGCCTCCTGGGCAACCACCGGGTCCGCGACAGCGCTAGCGGCATGCGCGTGATCCGGCGCGAGGCGCTATCACGGCTCTATCCGCTGCCTGACGGGCTGAACTTCACGCCGGTGATGAGCATCCGGGCGCTGCACGAGGAGATCGCGTGGCGCGAGGTACCCATCCCGTACAAGGAACGCGTCGGGCGTTCGAAGCTGAGTGTGGTGCGCGACGGGATGCGGTTCCTGGAGACAATCCTCTGGACCGCACTCACTTATAATCCGGTGCGCATTCTGGGCGGTGTCGGGTTGGGGCTCGCCGCGGTGGCGGCATTGATCGCTGTGGCGATCGTTGCCGTGCGCCTGGGCGGCACGACGCGGTTAGGCCCGTGGTGGGTCGCGGGCGTCTTTGTGGGGAGCCTGTGCGCGTTCGCGGGGGTCACGCTGTTCGCGTTGGGCACCACAGCGAACTACCTGGTCTCGCTATTTCACAAGAACCCGATCCGTCAGGGGTTGTTCGGACACCCGCTGTTCCGGCGCCCGCTGGAGCGGCACTTCGGGTGGATGGGTGTGGTGGTGGCGCTGGTCGGGCTGGTGATCGGGATTATCAGCCTGGCGTTGGGCGTTGGCGGCTGGGCGGTGGAGCGCCTCTGGTTCTACCTTCTGGGTGCGGCGATGTGCCTGATCCTGGGCCTACAGCTGGCGGTCTTCGGTGTGATGACGCGAGTCCTGGCGGAACTGAGCCAGCGCGAGTTGGAGATCGGTCGGGATCTTGAGGGGTCGCCGTGCGAGCTGCGAGCGCCGGCGACCGTCGTTGCGCAGTCGGCGGAATAGGACGTGGAGCGCGATATGAGCAGGGATCAGCAGCATAGCGCACGCAGCGTGGAGGCACGGCTGGATGTGCCGCGCATCCCCGTGGTGGAAGCTCTGGGCCTCAATGACCAGTTCGGCGTCGACGTGCTGCTGGTCAACCCACCGTCGCCGAACCGCGACCCGTACATCCGTGATATTCATCGCGTGGGGCGCAACAGCCGTGAGGGCACGATCTGGCCCCAGACCTCGCTGGCCCAACTGGCCGCGATGTTCGGCGAGGAGACGCGGGTCAAGGTGGTCGACTGCATCGGCGAGCGGATCGCGTGGCCCGAGTTCGAGCAGCTCCTTGTCGCCGAGCGACCGCGGTATTACGTGACACAGGCCACGGCGCCGACGATCACGAACGATATGCGCGGGGCATTCCTTGCCAAGTCGCTGGGCGCGACGACGATCGCGATCGGCACGCACGTCAGCCCGGCGACGGAGGCGACGCTGAAGGCCTATCCTGCGCTCGACTTCGCGATCCGCGGGGAGCCTGAGGAGACCGTGCGCGAGCTCGTCGACACGCTTGAGGCGCTCAGGCGCAGTACGGGCGCTCAAGCCGAAGCATCGCTCTGGCTCTCAGAGCCGGAGACCATGGCACAGGTCAGAGGCATTGCCTACCTGCACGATGGGCGTATGGTAGCGACAGCAGATCGGCCCTTCATCGCGGACCTGGACACGTTGCCCATCCCGCGCCACGAGCTGCTCCCGCTCAAGGCGTACAAGCTGCCGATTGTGGCGGGACGCTACACCTTTGTCGTCACGAGCCGGGGATGCCCGGCGGGTTGCCG
>JALOOJ010000009.1 GCA_025454475.1 Anaerolineae bacterium | reverse complement strand
TCAGCCGCAGGCACGGCGGCGCCTATCCTGGTCTCGAATACGCTCGACCGGCTGAACACTGATCCCGCGCAACGTACCATCGTCTTCGCGGTCGGTGGTGTACTCGTGCTGAGTCTCGTGGCCTGGGTAGCCAACTATGTGCGCCGGATCTACGGGGCCGTAATCATCGGCGATGTCGTTCTCAAAGTGCGTGAGGATGTCTTCGCCGCGACGGTCCGTCACGACCTTTCCTTCTTCGATGAGCAGGCGTCGGGCCGGATCGTGAGCCGCGTCACGTCCGACACCCAGGACTTCTCTAGCGTCGTGACGCTGGTGCTCGACCTGATCAGCCAGATCCTGCTGGTGGTGATCCTGGTCGTGTGGCTTGGAGCGCTCAACTTCTGGCTTACGCTGCTGCTCATTGGCATCGCTCCGCTCGCGGGGATGGTAGCGCTCAGTTTCCGCCGTCTGGCGCGCAAGGTCGTGACCCAGTCCCGGCGGATCAACGCCACGATCAACGCACAGATTCAGGAGTCTATCAGCGGCATCGTCGTGGCCAAGACATTCCGGCAGGAGCGCGCCATCTACGACAGTTTCCGCGAGAACAACAAGCAGTCCTATAGCATCGGGCTGCGGCGCGATCTCACGTTCAACGCGATCTTCCCTATCCTTAACACGGCGTCGGGGCTCGTGAGCGCAGTGTTCTTGTATGCCAGCGGCCTGGCGACGCGGACTGGCATCTCGGTGGGCGCCTGGTACCTCTTTATGCAGGCTGTGGGCTACTTCTGGTGGCCGATGACCAGCATCGCGTCGTTCTGGAGTCAGTTCCAGGACGGCCTGTCCGCTGCCGAACGTGTGTTCGCGTTGATCGACGCCGAGCCGCGCGTGGTGCAGACAGGCTCGGAGCCCGTTGACGCTGTCGAGGGACATATCGAGTTCCGTCATGTGCGTTTTGCGTATACGCCTGAGGAGGTCGTGCTACCCGACTTCTCGCTGGACATCGCGCCTGGCGAGACGTTGGCGCTTGTGGGACATACCGGGGCGGGCAAGAGCAGCGTGGGACGGCTGGTGGCGCGCTTCTACGAGTTCCAGTCCGGTGAAGTGCTAGTTGACGGGCGTGATCTGCGCACGTTTGACCTCGAGTCGTATCGGCGCCATATCGGCGTCGTGCCGCAAGAGCCGTTTCTGTTTTCCGGCACGGTTCGCGACAACATCCGTTACGGACAACCTGCGGCGACGGACGACGAGGTCTGCGCGGCTGCGATGGCGGTGAGCGGCGGCGACTGGGTTGCGGACCTCGCGAACGATCTGGACACGGATGTGGGCGAGCGTGGCTCGAACCTGTCGATGGGGCAGCGTCAGCTTGTAACATTGGCGCGCGTGGTGCTCAAGAAGCCGTCGATCTTCGTCCTCGACGAGGCGACGGCGAGCGTGGATCCGTTTACGGAGACGCAGATCCAGGAAGGGTTGGAGACGATTATGCGAGACACGACGGCGATCGTGATCGCGCATCGACTCTCAACGATCAAGAGCGCCGACCGGATCGTGGTGATGCGGGAGGGTCGGATCGTCGAGGAGGGCACGCACCAAGCGCTGCTGGACGCGGGTGGACACTACTCGGAGCTGTACAACACCTACTTCCGGCACCAGTCGTTGGCGTACGTGGAGGCGATGGGAGCGGTGGCGGCGGACTTGGTCGCGTGAGCTATCTGTAGGCGGTGTTCATCTCAGAAGGGGGAGGGATTGGGACAGCTATTCGGTACCGATGGGATCAGGGGTGAGGCGAACCGCTACCCGATGACCTCGGCGCTTGCTTTCTCGGTGGGACAGGCCATCACCTATCTGCTCAAGACACCCAATCGCAGCCCCGCGATCGTCGTGGGCAAAGACACGCGGATCTCCGGCTACATGCTGGAGAGCTCTCTTGAGGCGGGAATCACCTCTATGGGCGGTACGGCGCGTCTGGTGGGCGTGTTGCCGACGCCCGGCATTGCCTATATCACGCAGAGCATGCGCGCGGACGCAGGCATCGTCGTCTCTGCTTCTCATAACCCGTTTGAGGACAATGGAATCAAGATCTTCTCGGGCAATGGGTTCAAGATGTCGGATGAACAGGAAGAGACGATCGAATCACTGGTGCTTGAGGGGCGGCTGCCCGATATGGTGCCACGTCCGGCAGGCATGGGACGCGCCTACCGTTTGGACGATGCACTCGGTAGGTACATTGTTTTCTTGAAGAACACCTTTCCCCGTACACTCTCTATGGAGGGAATGAAGGTAGTCCTGGACACCGCGAACGGCGCGGCGTATAAGGTCGCGCCTCAGGCGTTCTCCGAGCTGGGCGCCGACATTCAGGTCATTCACAACTCGCCGAACGGCTTCAACATCAACGACGCATGCGGATCGCAGCACACGCGTGATCTCAGGCAGCGTGTTGTCGAGACGGGCGCGTCGTTGGGACTTGCCTTTGACGGTGATGCGGACCGCCTGATTGCGGTAGACGAGAGGGGCCACGAGATCACCGGCGACCAGATCCTCATCACATGCGCCAAGATGATCAAGGACGAGGGCAGGCTGAAGAACGACCTTCTTGTCAGCACCGTGATGAGCAACCTCGGTCTCACCATAGCCTGCAGGAGATACGGCTTCAGGCACCACGCAACCAAGGTGGGTGATCGCTATGTCCTCGAGGATATGCTCCGCCTGGGGAGCGTAATCGGCGGCGAGGATTCGGGCCATACGATATTCCTTGACTACCACACGACCGGCGACGGCATCTTGACCGCAATGCAGTTGATCTCGGTGATGGTGAAGACGGGGAAACCGCTGTCCGAGCTAGCCGTCCAGATGGATGTGTATCCTCAGAGGCTGTTGAACCTTCCAGTGACGAGGAAGCCTGATATCAGCACTTTGCCTCAGGTGATGGAAGCCATCGGGCAGGTAGAGAGCGAGCTCGGCGACACCGGACGTGTCCTCGTGCGCTATTCGGGCACGCAGAACCTGTGTCGAGTGATGGTGGAGGGTCCGAGCGCGGAGGTGATCGAGGCGTACTGCCAGCAGATCGCCGGCGCCATCCGTGCCGAGATCGGGCAAGAGGAGATCGCGCTCGAACACGCATAGCGGTCAAGCACGCTCTTAGGCTGTAGATACGAAAGCGCCCCGAGGTTGGTCCCCAGGGCGCTTCTCTGTACCCCCGACAAGATTTGAACTTGTAACCATCTGCTCCGCAAGCAGGCGCTCTATCCAATTGAGCTACGGGGGCGGATTCGTATCTGCTGACAACGGCAAGAATACCACGTTCACCGATTCTGTCAAGATCGGCGACGCGGCGGGTGCATCTCGGTGCCGGGGACCTTCCGGGGTCCCCGGCACCTGGCACGCCCCCGACGCTGCGTGGAGGCCCTGCGGCGGGGAGTTCCGGGGACTGCAGAAAGCCCCGGCACTGAGAGCGGCACCGAATAAGTCTACCCCCATCGTTTTTTTGCGTTACGATACGGGCGAGACGCAAGCGGGCTCACTCGAGCCTGGGCTTCGATTTGCGGTGGAATAGGTGACAAGTGGCAAGGAGTTGACGATGGCAAGCTACAGATACGTGATCGTGGGAGGTGGCCTTAGCGGCGGCAAGGCCATCGAAGGGATTCGGGATGTTGACGGCGAAGGTGATATCGCGCTGGTTACCCAGGAGACTCATCGCCCCTACCAGCGACCGCCACTCTCCAAGGGTGTTCTTATGGGCAAGCGCGCTGAGGATGTCGTTTACCTCAACGCGGAGGCCTACTATCCGGAGCACGGCGTTGAGTTGTTGACTGGTGCTCAGGTCACCGTCATTAGCCGCGAGTCGCGGACGGTGACCCTGGGCGATGGACGCGTCTTGGGGTATGAGGCGCTGCTCCTGGCGACGGGCGCTCGGCCCCGCCGCCTGCCCCTCCCTGGGAATGCGCTCGAGGGCGTCTTCACGTTGCGTACGATCGAGGACGCACGCCACATCCGCGAACTGGCCCGACCAGATGCGCAGGCACTGGTTCTCGGTGGCAGCTTCATCGGTTCCGAAGTGGCGGCGGGCCTGGCGACCCTGGGAGCCAATGTCACGATGGTCTTCCCAGAGGGGAGGCTGCTCGAACGCATCGTCCCTGCGGAGATGAGCGCGTTCCTGTCCAGGGCCTATGCGGCCCACGGGGTGCGCATTCTCCCGGGCACCACGCCTCAGCGTTTTCTGGGCGAGAGCCGCGTCTCGAGGGCCGACCTGAGCGATGGGAACCGTATTCGCTGCGACCTGGTCGTGATGGGCGTCGGCGTTGTGCTCAACACTGAGATCGCCCTGCAGGCGGGTCTGGAGCTGCGCGCCGCGGACAAGGCCGTGGTGGTCAACGGCCAACTTCAGACGAGTGACGAGCGCATCTACGCCGCGGGCGATATCGCCGAGTGGCCCGACCCGACGTACAGGAAGCGGCTGCGGGTAGAGCACTGGGACGTAGCACGCGCTCAGGGGCTGCAGGCGGGACGCAACATGGCGGGCGCAGGCGAGCGCTATGACGTCATCCCCTACTTCTTCTCCGACCTGTTCGATCTCAGCTTCGAGGTGTGGGGTGACCTGAGCGCCTGGGACCAGACCGTCCGGCGAGGCGACCTCGAAACGGGAAGCGTCGCCTACTACTACTTCAGCGAGGGTCGCCTCGTTGGGGTGTTGGCGATGAACCGTCCCGATGAAGAGCGAGATCCTATGCAGGCACTCGTGAAGGCCCGACCGGCATTCGACGATGTTGGTGCGCAGCTCGGCGACGAACGGGCTGATCTGGCGCACCTCACGTAGCCAGTCGTAGTCGATCTGTGGGCCAGGTCCAGCGGAGGCAACCAGTCGCCGCCGGACCTGGCTATTCTGACTTTTTCCTGTATAGTTGCCTTTCTCGATCACTAACAGTCATAGCAGTATCGTGCGGCATCACTCGTATGGCGCGCGGCCCTATACACCGGAGGAACACCCGATGCAAGACCGCCAATGGCACACCCTCAGTATCACCGAGACGCTCTCCACGCTTTGTTCATCCAGCACTGGGCTGGACACTGCCGAGGCCAGACGCCGCCTCGCCGAGTTTGGCCCCAACGAGGTTCAGAGCGGACACAGAGTCAGCAAGCTGGCGATTCTGTGGGCGCAGATCAAGAACCCCCTCGTCTACGTGTTGCTCGGCGCAGCAGCGGTCTCGGTTCTTGCCGGGAAGACCGCTGACGCGGTCGTCATCGGCGTCGTTATCGCCGTCAATTCCCTGATCGGCTACTTCCAGGAGTATCGCGCCGAGTCGGCGCTTGAGGCGCTCAAGGCTCAGGCCGCACCCGAGGCGGAGGTCGTGCGCGACTGCCCCGATGTGGGGGAATGTGTGGAGCTGCGCGTCCCCACGACCGAGATCGTGCCCGGGGATGTGATCCTGCTGGATGCGGGCACCAAGGTGCCCGCCGATGCGCGGCTGGTCGAGGCGGCGAACCTGGAGGTGGAGGAGGCGATGCTCACCGGGGAGTCGCTCGCGGTGCGCAAGTCCGTGGAGCCGTTGAGCGGCGCGGACCTGCCCCTGGGCGAGCGCACGAACCTTCTGTATGGCGGCACCGTTGTCACCAACGGGCGTGGGCGGGCCGTGGTCTACGCAACAGGTGCGCGGACCGAGATGGGCAAGATCGCCACGCTGATCCAGGAGACCGACAGGGCCGTATCCCCGCTGCAACTCCAGACGGCGGACCTGGGCAAGAAACTGGGCTTTCTCGCTCTGGCTGTTGCGGTCCTGACGGTAGCGTTGGGCCTTCTCCGCGGGCTGCCATTCCAGGAGATCTTCCTGTTTGCACTGGCCTCCGCGGTCTCTTCGATCCCCGAAGGGCTCCCGGCGGTGATGAGCATCACGCTTGCCGTGGGTGTGAATCGGATGGCAAAGCGCAATGCGATCATCCGGCGCCTGCCCGCGGTTGATACCCTCGGCGCTGCCACGGTGATCTGTACCGACAAGACCGGCACGCTCACGACCAACCAGATGACGGTCCAGCAGATCGCCGCGGGCGGCAAGAAGATCCACCTGACCGGTGTCGGCTTCGCGCCCGTGGGGCAGTTCGAGCGTGATGGCAAGCGCTTCGATCCCACCGGCGGCCCGGACGTGCGCAAGGCGCTTCAGATCGGTGCGCTGTGCAACGATGCCCGCCTTGTCCGGCATCAGCACGAGGATAGCCATACCTGGGAGATCCGCGGCGACCCCACCGAAGGCGCGCTTGTCGTGGCAGCCGCCAAGTCCGGGTACCAGAAGCACGTTCTGGAGTCCCAGATGCCGCGTGTGGATGAGCTGCCATTCAGCTCCGAGGCTAAGCTCATGGCGACCTTTCACCGCGTGCCCGAGGGGAGGATCTGGGTCTACGTCAAGGGCGCGCCGGAGACGGTCCTCCAGCGCTGCCCACACATCCACGAGAACGGAAGACCGCGGGCCCTCACGCCTGAGGACCACGAGGGGGTGCTGGCCGAGAACCATCAGATGGCCAGCGGAGCGCTTCGTGTGCTGGGCCTGGCCTACCAGGTGATCGAGCCTGAGGCGGTCAGCGCATTCAAGGAGGCGCTCGAATACGGCCATGCAGCGGACCTGGTTTTCGTTGGCCTTGTAGGGATGATGGACCCGCCGCGCCCTGAGGTTCCCGAGGCCGTCGCCCGGTGCAAGCGCGCCGGTATCAAAGTCATGATGGCTACTGGCGACCACAAGGTTACCGGCGCCGCGATTGCCCAACAGGTGGGCATTCTGGAGGAGGGCGACGGTGTGCTGACGGGGCCGGACCTGCGCCATATGAACGACGCTGCCCTCGACGCCGTCATCGAGCGCACAGCGGTCTTTGCTCGTGTGGCGCCGGAGCACAAACATCGCATTGTCGAATCGCTCCAACGTATGGGACACGTCGTCGCGATGACCGGCGATGGTGTCAACGACGCGCCTGCGCTGCAGGCCGCCCAGATTGGGGTGTCGATGGGCGTCACCGGCACCGACGTTACGAAGGAGACGGCGGAGATGGTGCTCACTGACGACACCTTCAGCAGCATCGTCAACGCGGTGGAAGAAGGGCGGGTCATTTTTCAGAATGTGCGTAAGGTCGTCAAATTCCTCCTCGCAACCAATATAGGTGAGGACATCACGCTGTTGGCCTCGTTAGTGCTTTTCGCCTCTAAGGGGCTCATCATCACGCCGGTCCAGATCCTGTGGGTGAACCTCGTGACGGACGGGATCCTCGACATCACGCTGGCTATGGAGCCCAAGGAGAACGATGTGATGGACGAACCGCCTCGTAGGCCGGGCGCGCGGATCATCGACGGCGAGATGGTCCGCAACATTGTCTTTGTGGCCCTGTTCATGGCCGCAGGGACTCTGTGGATGTTCAGTCGCGCGGATCGGACTGGCGGCCTTGTACGCGCACAGACCTTGGCGTTCACGACGCTGGCGATGTTCCAGGTGTTCAACTCACTTAACTGCCGGTCGCGGACTCTATCGGTCTTCCAGTTGGGCTTCTTCCGCAACCGTTACCTGATCGGGGCGATCGCGGCTTCAATCATCCTGCAGTTGCTGGCTGAGTACGTGCCCTTCATGCAGCGCGCGCTCGGTACCGTGCCGCTCACGTGGGCGGACTGGGGCCTGATCTTGCTGGTCTCGAGCACGATTTTCGTCGCCGACGAGCTGCGCAAGGCCGTGAAACGACGGCGACGGAGAGCATAGGGTCAGCTACCCTGTGTCAGGTGATCCGCTACGAACAGACACGAAATTCGGCTGCTTGAGCGGATCCGGCAGTACCCGCGCGTTACGATCGCGATGGCTACGCACCGGACCTCGCCCGAGAATCGTCAGGACCCGCTGCGGCTCAGGAACCTGGTCACCGAAGCCGAGAATCGACTACCCGATGAGTTTGGCGGGATGTCGAGGTGCTACTCGGTTGGCTCGCTAGTGAGGTGGACTTCCGGAACACGACCGATGGGCTGGCGCTGTTCGCCAGATACGACTTTGCGCGCATCGCCTACCTGCCCTTTGCGGACCCTCCCAACAGTTTGCCTACCTGCTGCCCCCCCCTGGTGCGTCCCGCCTGCACTGCTGTCGGCGTACGCCTCTACTTCTTCCTGACCTATCCTTCGATAGGTGACTGCCATCCTTCCCTCTCCTATACTGAGATCATCGAGTCGGGTTGGCAAGCAACCTTGGGGGCAAACGATGGAGTTCGGATCAGGCGCGTCGGGCACGAGCGGAATCTACGAGTTTCGTCTGGAAGGCCGTCTGGATGCTCGCGTCGCACGGCGCTTCGAGGGGTTGTGCGCGATGGCGCTCCGCAGCGGCAAGACGCTGCTCGTCGGGCCCATCGCTGACCAGTCTGCTCTGTACGGCACCCTGGACCGGATCCGCGACACCGGCGCCGTGCTTTTGGGCATGCGCCGCATCGGCGCTCGACGTGGGCAGGCTTAGTGGGTTTTCAGGCAGATGGGAGCCCACGAACCGGTTTGGGCAGAAGCGCACGATCGGGAGCGGGCATGCCGTATCCCTGTGCCTACTGGGCGCCGAAGCGGCGACCGAGTCGGCCCAAGATTCGCTTGTTGAGCACGGCGTCGGCGGCGTTCATCACGTTAGTGATCGTCCGCAACGCAGCGGATTCGCCTTCCCAATGCTCCTCCAGGACCGCGTCGCCCGCCTCGCCCAGTAGCTGCGCGACGCGGCTCAGCACCAGCGCGAGCGCGACTGCGTCGTCCGCAAAGCCGATTGGGAAGAGAAAGTCGGGAACCAGATCGATCGGCGAGACTACATAAGCTGTCACCGCCGCCAGTTCCAGCTTTGTGCGCCCGCCGATTCGGGGATCGCGCATCAAGCGGAGCACCAATGCGAAGAGATCAGGCAGCACGATGAGGATGTCTCCGACCTTCCCTGCCGCTGGGCCTTTACGAGCGAACCACGCCGTGACCCTTCCCCGCAGCCGCGAGTAGAACCGCTGCGCCTGTTCGCTGTCAAACTCGGTCTCCGGCTGTGCCTCAGGTGATGTCATATTGCTGTCCTCTCCCTAGCTCATCGACACCGAGATCGGTTCCATCCTGCATGACAAGCCCTGCTTCGACAAGCTGGTCCCACAACATCCCCGCCACCTGGCCCGCGAGCGGTGCACACGTACCGGGTCCACCGTCGATCTCGATGATCGCCTCTCGAATCTGCCCGCACTGTGTCGTGCCGAAGGCGTCGAGGAAGCGATCGCGACAACGCGCCACGAGGCGCCTCAACCTGCCGTCGTCTGCCACGGTGTTGCGTCCCGCTGCTGCCCCGAGGACCATCACGCTGCCGACCAGTGCCCCGCAGACATCCTGGCGCGTGCCGCCCATGCCGGCGACAAACCCCGTTGCCAGCCGGATGCAGGCCGGGTTCCAGGGCTGCGTCACGTAGGGCCCCAAAGTCATGAGCACAGCCTCTGAGCAGTGGAAACCTTGGCGCATGCGGGCCTCAGCCTCGCTGGCGATGAGGTCTCGAAGATATTCGTAACTCATAAGGGTGCCCTCCATGGTCGTTGTCTGAACCACAGTACAGCGATATTGGGGCGGGTCAAACAACAGTATTGCTGATGGCGCCGATTGCCGTGATGCCGCAGATCCCGGGATCCCAATCGCTGTCTATGGAACCAGTGGAAACCAGCGCGTTTGGCGACGCAAACTATGCTATACTACGAGCAAGGACCTGAACGGATGAACACCTACGTGGTCGCCCGGACTGCCATGATGATGCCCAGGGCCATGGTGATGAGCCATGGCGGTGATGCGTTGGGGTGGGTCTGACCGTCTACTGCTCGGATGTTCGAGAACTACCAGGCGCCTCCCGCAAGGGAGGCGCTTTCCGTTATCTGACGTGACTAGGGAGGGAGAGCGATGAACGACCCGTTCTATATCACGACGCCGATCTACTACGTTAATGACGAGCCGCATTTGGGCCATGCCTACACCACTGTGCTGGCCGATGTGCTGGCTCGCTATGCCCGGCTGCGGGGCGATGACACCGTCTTCCTCACCGGGACCGACGAGCACGGGCAGAAGGTCGAGCGCGCGGCACGTGAGCGAGCGATCACCCCGCAGCAGCAGGCTGATGCAATGGTCATGCGGTTTCAGGAGACGTGGGATCGACTGCACATCAGCAACGATGACTTCCTGCGTACGACGCAACCACGCCATGTCCGCGTGGTTCAGTCCGCGCTGCAGGCGCTGTGGGAGACGGGTGACATCTACGCCGGGGTCTACGAGGGCTGGTATTGTGTGCCCGACGAGCGCTTCTGGACCGACAAGGACGTCGTCGATGGCCTCTGCCCCGATTGCGGGCGCCCGGTTGAGCGGCTCGCCGAGAAGAACTACTTCTTCCGAATGAGCGCCTATCAGGACTGGCTGGTGGACTACATCGAGGCCCATCCGGGGTTCATCCGGCCTGAGACGCGCCGCAACGAGGTGCTTGGGTTCCTCAGGCAACTGCTCGGCGACCTATGCATCAGCCGGCCGATCGATCGTCTCTCCTGGGGCATCGCCTTGCCCTTCGACCCGGAGTACGTCACCTACGTCTGGTTCGACGCGCTGCTCAACTACGTCACCGCAGCCCTGACTCCCTCCCCTTTGCCCATTCCTGTGGTCAAGGGGGAGGACTGGGGTAGGGGGCTCCTGGAGAGCGATTCCCGTCTGGCTGCCCTATGGCCTCATTGTGTCCACCTCATTGGCAAAGACATACTGACCACGCACGCCGTGTACTGGCCCACAATGCTGCATGCGTTGGGTCTGCCCCAGCCGCGGATGATCTTTGCCCACGGCTGGTGGAACGTGGAGGGTATCAAGATGTCCAAGTCCCTTGGCAACGTCGTGAAACCGCTGGACCTGGCTGACATCTACGGTGTCGATGCCTTCCGCTATTTCCTGATGCGCGAGATGACGCCGGGGCGGGATGCCAGTTTCAACCTCGACCTGATAGCGTCGCGTTACCGATCCGACCTCGCCAACGACCTTGGGAATCTGCTGAGTCGCCTTGTGACGATGATAGGGCGTTACTGCGGCGGACAGGTTCCTACACCCGACGCGGAGACAGACGTGGATGCCGCGCTGCGGACAAAGGCCGAGACCGTCATTGGTCCCACCCTTGAGGCGGTAGAGGCGTTGTTGGTCAACGATGCACTGGCGCTCGCAATTGAACTAGTGCGTGAGATCAACCGCTATCTGGAGACCACGGCGCCCTGGCTCCGCGCAAAGGCGGGCGAGACAGCGCGCGTGGCCACGATACTCTACACGGCAGCCGAGGCGTTGCGGCTGGCGTCGGTGCTGCTGAACCCGGTAATGCCCGAGCGGATGACCGTTCTACAGCGATCGCTGGGGTTGGGGGAACACCCTCAACAACGCGAGGACCTCGTCTGGGGAATGCTGCAGCCGGGGAACGCCGTCGTCACCGGTGAACCGCTCTTCCCGCGAGATATTGAGGCGGCTCGGTAGTTTGGGACCCCTCATCTGTTCCCGTCGCATTTCCTCGACTGGTGTAGAGCAGAGGGGGCGCGAATGTCGGATGCTGCCTCCCTCAGGGATGCTCCCTGCAGGACGGAGGGTCGGGAGGGAAGATACCAACCCAGATCAGGCATTTCGGCCCATGGGTCTTGACACAGCCTCACATTGGATGTATACTATATGTGAAATGAAGTATACACGACATGCATTATTAGGCCGTGGGAGGTGTCACAATGTATGGGACGCGTCGGCTGAAACCGGATAGCCCTTTCCCGGGGCTCTTTCTGCCAATCAGTGCGCTGCTGATATTCCTGGCTCTTACACTCAGCGTTGGTGTTCGTCCCGCTTACTACGCTATGTCCGCCATCTTCTTCGGTTTCTCTGCCTACACATTCGTCGCCTACTCACGGACGCGTAGCAACGGCTTGCTCATCGTCGCCCTCTATCAAGCCTTTGCGGCCGCAACCGCGGCGTCCTATCCGGGAGTCTTGGGCACGAGGCCTCCCCAACCTAACGCAGTTCCCGCGATCTTCGTCGCCCTGACTCTATTCTTCGGTGTATGGATGGGCGTCCTGGCCTTTGGTAAGCGGCTCAAGTGGCGCGGGCGGGATCTGCTCGAGCTCGCTGCTCAGCCTGTTGATGAGGCAGCAGCGATTGGCTATACAGACCGTCCACGTCCGGTAGGCAGAGTCGACACCACCGAGCGCGAACTCGCCGCATTCGCCGACTTCTGCCGCCGTAATCTGATCGCGGTTCCGTATGTGGAGCCCAACCGCGTCGTCCTTGCCCTGGTCATAGAAGGGCAGGACTACGGTGTCGTGCTGGGCCTCCACCGAGACTACGCCGATGACACCTGGGTCGCCTTCGACCGGGAGGGCAACGTGACCGCCCACATCGCCCGTCGTGATTACCTCCGCTACCGCGACGATCTATCCTTCGACCAGTTGTGCGTCTCGCTCGGTCAGGTATTCGTCGACTTCCTGGGTCTCTTCGCACAGGGCAATAACGTGCGCATCATCGACCGGCTGAACGCGATGCCCGTGGGGATCATGTCATGATCTGGTCTACGTCGGATCCCGAGACGGTGGCTCAGCTCGGGAGCTTTCTTGCTAGGGAGTACGCCCGACCGTTTCTGGCTTTGCTGGCAACCTATCAGGACGTGTCAGCTTCGGAGGCAGCGTCACGCTTGGGGCTTCACATTCGCACGGCGCAAGACTTCCTGGAGGGGCTTGCCGTCCTCGGCATCGCGGGCAAGACCGAAGTCCATGAGGGCAAACGGCCCTACTTCCGCTACACGCTTCTTGCCGAGTCGCTGATGCTGACTCTCGACCTAACGTCGCTCCGCGTTCCGCATTCTGGAGATGCACTGGACGCACGTGTCCGCGAACGCCTGCACGCCCGAGCCGACTTCGTGGCTGCCCGCGGTGATAGTTTGATCGGCAACGTTACGCTATGGTCGGGCAACGGACGCGAGCGCAAGCAGCACCGCATCAGCCTCACAGATCCGCAAGGGCGCTTCCTGTTCCATCTACCGTTCCCCGATGCCGAGCCTCTGACCATCGCCGAGATAATGTGCAAGGCAGGGCTCGATCGCGATCTGGCCCCAGAGATCCTGGATATCGTCACCGTCCTGGCTGAGCATGAGGTCGTCGAGGTGCTGCCTGGTTAACATAGTACGCCATCGTCCGTTTCAGTTAGGGAGGATATGAACGGAGATCTGGTTGGCGCCGGGATTGTGCTGCTATTCGCGGTTGGCATCATGGCGATCATCGTCGCGATGGTCCGGCGCTCACAGAGCCTGCTTACCCGGTGGGCAGCTGCGAGTGGCTACGTAATCGTCGAGGCGCGCCCGGCCTTGTTCTACCGAGGACCCTTCTTCTGGTCAGGCCGCGGCCAATTCGTCTACCGGATCGCTGTCCGTGATGGTGAAGGACACCTGAAGGCTGGCTGGGCACGCTGCGGCGACTGGCTCCTTGGGGTGGCCAAATACAAGGTCGAGGTGAGCTGGGACAAGGTGCCGGACGCCAAGCCACAGACCTAGCCCAACAGGTACCCTGGAAGGCTGCGTCACTCCCCGTCAGGATGCTCGGGGAGAAGAACCAAACAGAAGCGCCCCGGACGTGTGTCACGGGACGCTTATCTGTGGCGGAGAGGCAGGGATTCGAACCCTGGGTGGAGTTTAACCCCCACAACTGCTTAGCAGGCAGCCCCAATCGTCCACTCTGGCACCTCTCCGTATGCACCTGTTAAGTCGCTCGATCCCGCTACCTTGCGCCTTTGGCGGAGGGAGTGGGATTCGAACCCACGGTGACCTTACAGCCACTACGGTTTTCAAGACCGCCGCCATCGTCCGCTCGGCCATCCCTCCGCGGCTCTCGCGCACCACGTTCGGACGCGCTACGTCTGAACGCGATGGGCAGTATACCATGCGGCACTCGTTTGTCAACGCGACCGTGCGCGGCGCGCGTGCACCGCGCACCGAAAACGTGACGCACGCCCCGCCTATGATATGCAGCCTTGCATTGTCCTGCCAATGTCTGTACAATGTAAGCATAGGCGCGTGGCGGGCGCAAGGGGGGGCGGTCGCTGCACGCACTGATACCGTCGGCCGAAGGAGCCCTGGATGACAACGGAGCAAGTTAAGGCACTGGAGTCGGATCTCCTGACGACGAGCGTTACCCCTCTGCCTGCCGTGGTGCCCCCATCGATCAACCTCGATGAACCCTCCCTGTACTTCAACCGCGAGCTGAGCCTGCTCAAGTTCAACTACCGCGTGTTGCAGGAGGCGCTCGAACCCGGTCGCCATCCGCTCTTGGAGCGGGTGAAGTTCCTGGCGATCTTCTTCAACAACGTCGATGAGTTCGCGATGATCCGCATGTCTGGACTTCGTCGCCAGCTAGGCGCCGGCGTGGTCGAGGCGCCTCCGGACGGGATGACGCCTGCCGAGCAGTTGGCGGCGATCCGTCGCGACCTGATGCCGATCTTTGAGGAAGCGACGAAGTGCTGGCGGGAGGATCTGGAGCCCAAGCTGAGGCAAGCGGGCATCAGCATCTTGTCCTATGCGGAGCTAAAGGGCAAGCAGCGGCGGCTTCTGCGTCGCCACTTCGAGCGTGAGATCTTCCCCGTACTTACGCCGCTGGCCTTCGATCCAGGGCATCCGTTCCCGCATATCAGCAACCTGAGCCTGAACCTCGCCGTGGTCGTCGAGGATCCTGCCGGGCGGCGCCGGTTTGCCAGGCTCAAGATCCCGGGGTCGTTCCCGCGGCTGCTGCGCATCCCCGCGGAGGAGCGGGCTGAGTCCTACGAGACGCTTGGCCTCGACTCAGTGGAGGCCACGAACTTCGTCTGGATCGAGGACGTGATCACCGAGAACCTAGATATGCTTTTCTCGGGGCTACACGTGGTCGCGGCCTATCCCTTCCGCGTGACCCGCGATGCGGACCTGGAGATTGAGGAAGACGAGGCCTCGGACTTGCTCGAGTCGATCGAGGAGAGCGTCGGAAACCGGCAGTTCGGGTCAGCGGTTCGACTCGAGGTACACAAAGCGATGCCGCGAGACATTCGCGACATCCTGCTTCAGAACTTGGAGATCGCGCCGTACTTGCTCTATACGGTGGACGGTCCCATTGGACTGGCCCAGGTGATGGAGCTCACCGAGGTCAGCAACCCCGATCTCAAGGACCCGCCCTTCATCCCGTACACGTCACGGTCGCTTGCGAGCGGAAAGAGCATCTTTGCCGCGATCCGACGCCGCAAGAACATCCTGCTCTATCATCCCTACGACAGCTTCACACCCGTCGTGGATTTCCTGCTTGAGGCCGCTCGTGATCCGGCGGTTCTGGCGATCAAGCAGACGCTTTACCGCGTGGGACCTAATGCACCGGTAGTCTCGGCGTTGTTGGAGGCCAGGGAGAACGGGAAACAGGTTGCGGTGCTCGTGGAGCTCAAGGCGCGATTCGACGAGGAGAACAACATCGTGTGGGCCAAGGCGCTGGAGCGCGCGGGGGTCCATGTGATCTATGGTTTGATCGGGCTGAAGACACACTCGAAGCTCTGCATGGTCGTCCGCCGTGAACCGGAGGGGCTGGTGCGGTACGTCCACCTCGCTACCGGCAACTACAATGCGGCAACGGCACGGATCTACACAGACTTTGGCTACTTCACGATCGATCCCGAGATCGGCGACGACGTTGCGGATCTGTTCAACGCGCTGACGGGGTATTCGCGGAAGCAGGAGTACCGCAAGCTCCTGGTCGCGCCCGGTACCATGCGCGAGCGGATCATTATGCGCATAGATCGCGAAATCGCGCAGCACCGCGATCACGGAAATGGCTACCTTGCTTTCAAGATGAACCAGCTTGTGGACGAGGATTGCATCCAGGCGCTGTACCGCGCATCCCGGGCCGGCGTTAAGATCGACCTGCAGGTGCGTGGCACGTGCTGCATCCGACCCGGTCTGCCTGGTGTCAGCGACAACATTCAGGTAACCTCGGTCGTTGGGCGGTTCCTGGAACACCCGCGAATCTACTACTTCTATAACAATGGCGAGGAAGAGGCCCTTCTGGGGAGCGCAGATCTGATGCCGCGCAATCTGGATCGCCGGGTCGAGACACTGTTCCCGGTCGAAGAACCTGCACTGCTGCGCTCGATCCGCGACAGGATCCTGCGCGTGCACCTGCAGGACACGGCCCAGGCCTGGGAGCTCAAGTCCGACGGGACCTATGTGCGACGGCGCCCGGCGGCGGGCGAGCCCCCGCTCAACTCACAACTGTGGATGCTGGAGCATCGGGGTATCTGGGACCGGGAGGTATCGGACATCTAGAGACCTACGGGCAAGCCGGAAGCCTCCCCGTAGGTCATCGACTTACAGGTTCTGTTCGATCGCTTCCTTGAGCGCGGCCGTGACTGCGTCGATCGGCTGGTTGCCGTCGATGCCCGCGAGCAATCCCTTGTTTCGGTAGTACTCGATGAGCGGCTTGGTCTGCGCATCGTAGACCTCGAGTCTCTTGCCGGCTGTGGCCTCGGTATCGTCATCTCGCTGGTAGAGCTCGCCGCCGCACTTGTCACAGACCCCATCCACTGCCGGAGGCGCAAACTTGATGTGGTACGACGCGCCACACGCGCGGCACAGGCGCCGTCCCGTGACACGCGAGATCAGCTCATCGCGGGGAACCTGCACGTCGAGCACGAGGTTGATCCCGTAGCCCTGGTCTGCCAGGGCCTGGTCGAGGGCCTCGGCCTGCGCCAGCGTGCGGGGAAAGCCGTCGAGCAGCGCGCCATTTGCGCAGTCGGGCCGCGCCAGGCGGTCAAGCACCATCGCGATGGTCAGCCCATCCGGGACCAGTTCGCCCCGGTCCATATAGCCCTTCGCCTCCAGGCCCAGCGGAGTCTGGTTCTTAAGGTTGTAGCGGAAGAGATCGCCGCTGGCGACATGCGGGAGCGCAAGACCTTCCTGCAGCCGGTCTGCCTGGGTACCTTTTCCTGATGCGGGTGGGCCCATGAGAATGACGTAAGTGGGGTGTCGTGTCATAGTGTGACTCCTTTTCGTATTGCTGTTGTTGTGCGGAAATAGCCACGGCGAGCTACGCGCTGCGGGCGCCAGCGCTACATCGCGCAGACTGCTTCTTCGACCAGCCGTGGAACCTCGGCGTCGAGGAAGCCTTGCCAGATCGTCGGCGCCTCCGAGAGCAGGAAATCGATCCTGGACCTCTGCGCCGCCAGGTAAGCTGCCAGCGCACCGTTGGACACGCCGCCAGAGGCGGAGAGGGCTGACGAAGCCGCCATACCTGGACTCCAGAGCGTGTGAGCCTGTTCCGGGGCCTCCCACGTCCCGAAGCCGATCACCGCGCTCAGATGCGCGGCGGCAACCCGCGCGTCCTGAAGGGCGCCGAAGAAATCCTGCAGACCCTCCATCGCCGCAATCGCCTCGCGGGCTGTTGAACCGAGGATGTCTCGGAAGAACTCCAGTGTATAGCGCAGCCGCTTCACATCGATGCGCAGGGCATGGTATGTGGCGAGGGGGAGCCCCTCCGACCTGAGCAGCTCGCCGTGGTCGAGCACCTGGGTGATCCGCTCGCGAACGATCGTGGGCACGAGCTCGACGACGCGGTGTACGGCTTTCCGCTCAGGCATGCCCACGCGCAGGTGATCCCAGAAGGCTTTCTTGAACTTGGCATACGACTTGCTGCCCAAGTGCTCAAGCATCGCGTTCCGCCGGCCGATGTACTCCACGTCCCAGACCCGGAATAGCAGCGCGAAGTCGACGGGCGAAGCGCCAGCCTCCGCCATGTAGGCCATTGTGTACTCGCGGAACACGTCCATATCGCGAACCGCACCGAGTACGTTCGCCGTAGCAGATAGGCCCTTGGTCACCCGCTTCAGGGCGTTGAGGTTCAGGTAGGGTTCAGCGATCCAGAGGGCCGTACGCATCCTGCGTGTGGCGACCCGCATGGCGTGCAGTTCCTCGGGGTCGGTGCCATCGTAGCTGCCCTGCTCGTGGTCCTGCATCCTCAGGAACAGTGGCGTCAGGATCCTGCTCATCGCCCTGCCAAAGGTGTCGTTCGCACGCACCTTCTGGCTCTTGGGCTTTTCCGCGCCACCACGGCTGGCGAATGCCAGGCCGCGCTCGAATTTGCTTGTGGGCTGGGGAATGAGCCCGGGCATCGTTGCGAGTGCCACCAACAAGCCATCGAGGTCTCGCTCGGTCCGCCGTGGACTCAGCTCGATCTCGAGCTCCATGAACTGCTGGCGCCCACGACCGCCGGCTAGCGTGAGCACGCCGCTATCCAGCGCCATGTCGGCGACTCTGGCGCCCGAGGCATCTACAATGTGGCGCAGCAGGCGCTCCTGCTCGACCGTGAACAAGGGTTCGAGCGGCTCGTCGCCCGCTATGGCGCAGATCTCATCACGGACCGGTCCCTCAGGCCAGTCGCACGGAGCTAGACCTGCAAGCCCCTCGGGTTCGCGAACCTCAAGTTCCTCACGATGGTGCACGCCGCCGACGACGGTGCCAAGGCTCTTGAGCGACAGGAGCGCGGCGCCATCCTGGAGCCGCCGGCGAAAGGCGTGCCCGTCGCCATAGATCGAGCCGTCGGAGGTATCGAGGTAGGTGTCAACCAGGTGGATCGTCTCGCCAGGCGTGAGGTCATACTCGCCCAGATGCACCAACGACCTGAGCGCGACGAACGTCGCCTCGTTGAGGACCGAGAACTTGGCTTCGATCTCCATGACGCCTCTGTGCCAGTCCGCTGCCACCCCTCGTCTGATTATACCATGGCCGATCCCCCGATCTCGAATCCCAAATTCGCGTTACCAGGCCGTCGCAACTGGCGTCAACACGCCAGAGGGCGACTCTCGGACGCTGTCCCTGCAAGGGTCCCAGGACCCTAACAAGTTCTCCGGGCGCACGTAGGCGGCGGCCGTATGCGAGAGCCCTGCTCTCTGTCGTCCTCTGGGTGCCGGGGACATGCCTTGGAAGGCGTCCCAAGCTCCCCCCGCGCCGTCGCACATGGTATACTGGCGCGCGATGAACGCTCGAGATCGCTTGCTTGCCCCGTGGCACAGCCCAGTGCCACTGACGGGTGTGCTGGCGTTCGACGTTCCACGCTACCTGGATGCGCTCAGTTGTGCGTTCACAGCGGCGCACTGCGCGGACGTGGCCGAAGAAGCGCGCGCCCTGGCCGGCTCCTATGGGGCCGACCCCGCGCGGGCCGAGGCTGCCGGGTGGCTGCACGACGTCAGCGCGGTGATTCCAAGAGCGCGGCGGATCGAGATCGCGCAGGGACTAGGCGTTCCTGTGCTTCCCGAAGAACAGGCAGCTCCGGTGATCCTGCATCAGAAGCTCTCGGCGGTCCTTGCCGAAGCTATCTTTGGCATCGACGATGCTAGGGTTCTGGATGCTGTGCGCTACCATACGACGCTCCATCCCGATGCCGACCTGCTGGCCAAAGTGGTCTTCCTTGCGGACAAGATCCGCTGGGATCAGGTCGGTCAGCCGCCGTATCTTGACGATCTGGCGCGAGCGCTGGAGGCAGGTTCGTTGGATGCGGCAGTCTGCGTCTACCTTGGCTTCCTCTGGGAGCGGCGCGCCGCGCTAATGGTGGTCCATCCGTGGATGGCCGCAGCCTATTGCGGTCTGTGCGAGCCAGCCGGAGGTCGTCCGTGACCGTTGCCCAGTCTGGGTCGCCCGTCGTTGTTGTCATCTCAGCTGATGTCGAATGGGAAGTGGCCCGACCCCGGCTGATCGACCGGTTTGGGGCGGCCGATGCCGCTCCGACGCCGTACGGTGCGGTCATGGTGGGTGCCGCGGAGACCGCCGCCGGCGGGGTGCCACTGCGCTTCACGCACGGCGGTTGGGGCAAGATCGACGCCGCTGCGTCCGCGCAACACGCGATCGACCGCTGGGCACCGTCGCTGCTTGTTAATCTGGGAACGTGCGGCGGGTTCGAGGGCGCAATCGAGCGCGGCACCGTGATCCTGGTCACGCGCACGCTCGTCTACGACATCGTAGAGCAGATGAGTGATCCCGCCGCGGCGCTGGCTCATTATGCCGTCGATCTGGACCTTTCGTGGCTCAAGACGCCATATCCGCTTCCGGTGCAGCCCGGGCTCCTGCTATCGGCTGACCGCGATCTGGTCGTGGATGAAGTGTCTGAGCTGAGGCGACGGTTTGGAGCTGTGGCTGGAGACTGGGAATCGGGAGCGATCGCGCACGTGGCGGCGCGGAATGGCACCCGCTGCCTCATCCTACGGGGGGTCACCGATCTGGTAGGCCCCGGCGGTGGAGAGGCCTACGACGGGACACTTACGTTCTTCCGGGAGAGGGCTGACGTGATGATGGCGCGGCTGCTCGCGTCGCTCCCCGAGTGGCTGGCAGCGAGTCTGTAGAATCCGGACAGCCCAAGGCCTCAAGAACGCCCTTGGGCGGGAGAGCGCTAGCCGGCGTCGCTGAACACGATCAGCAGCAAGACGAAGCTGAGGTAGGCGGCGATCGCCAGGGCGATGAGCAGGATCGTGGCGGCGGCACTGCCGATGCCCAGCCACGACCACAGCCGCGTTCGCTTGGGATCCACCGCATCTTTGGCCGTAACCAGTCCGGCGAAGCCCAGCACCAGCGGGAGCAGGGGCAGGCAGTAGGAAGCTTGTCCGCACGTGATGCAGGTGACCAGGACCAGGAGGCCGCTGGCCAGGGCGCCCAGCGCGGTCACATCCAGGCCGTTGGCGCGGAAGGTCTCCCTCCCACCGGAAGGGACCTCGAATCCTTCGTCCTTCAGCGGCTGCGGCAGAATCGCTTCGCTCTCCCCAACATCCTTAGGCTTGTTCATCGTTCCTCCTCGCTATGGCCGGTCTCGAGGATCAGCCGGGTACGCGTGCAGCGTCGGGGCGCTGTGTCAAAGCCCAGAGCGGTCAGGACATCATCAGGTCGGCCGGTGGCACCGGTTCGCGCCTGCAACAGCATGCGCAGCCCGGACCAGGGAGCCGGCAGATCGGGAATCGGGTCCATTGCCAGGACGAGCGGGCGCAGGTCGTAAGTCTTGCCATCCTTCCCGCGCCGCGGAAGGTCGAGCGTCTCGGCTGCCAGGACGCGTTCTGCGGAGGACTGCACGACATCGCGGTCCACCTCCCGCAGCCATACGTCGTACTCAGCCGCGACGAGTTGCTCCGAGAGCGCGGGCTCGGCCTCGTCCACAGGCGTCGCGGCAACGATGTACAGGTCGCGCGGAGCCGCGCCTTCTAGCGCCGCGAGCAGGGCGTCGGGCGTCATCGGCTCGGTCAGCGTCACGTCGAGGAGATCGGCTTCCGTGCCACACCCCACCGGCAATGGCGCCGCGAAGTGCATCCGTGGGCGCGGCGTAAAGCCCTGGCTGTAGCGCACGGGAATGCGCGCGCGGCGCAGGGTTCGCTCCCAGACGGTCCCGAGCTCGATCACCGATACGTAGGCCAGACTGCGCACCGTGCGGAAAGTCATCCGGTAACGTCGCGCCGGGGTCTCCAGCGTCATCTCAGGACCGGACATCGCCAATCCTCGGTCTGTTGGCCCGCGTACGCTTGCTGGATTCCGCAGCCGTGGCAGCCCTCTCGGCAATCGGCTAGCAGCTCGGAATTCCTGCTGCGCTGTGCCTCCTGCAGGTAGAAGCGCTTGGCGATGCCGCTCTCCAGATGATCCCAGGGCAGGGCCTCGTCCTCCTTCCTGCGGCGGTAGACGAAGGCGTCTAGCAACGCCGCGGGCGTGGCGAAATCGGCGCGCAACGTATCGGAGGGTAGCTCAGCGATTGCCTGATTCCAGGCGTCGGCATTCTGCCACTCGTCCCAACCATCGAACCCGGCGCCGAGCTGCCATGCACGCTCGACGATCGCCCCGAGCCGGCGATCGCCCCGTGCCAGCAGTGCCTCGAGCTGCGACATCGCGTAGGTGTTCCACGAGAGGGTGAATCCTCGACCGCGTATTCCCTGGCGCAGGAGCTCCTGCCGACGCTCGATCGTGGCCTCGTCGGCGAAGGGCTCCCACTGAAACGGGGTCTGGGGTTTGGGGATGAAGGTGCCGACGCTTACGTGGACTTCGGCGCGCGGCCCGACGATGCGGTGGCCCAGCGAGCGCACCCTGCGCGCCAAGTCGCCAATGGCGGTCACATCGTCATCCGTCTCGCCCGGCAGGCCAATCATGAAGTAGAGCTTGATGGTGCGCCAGCCACGCCTGAAGACCTGTTCAGCCACCGCGAGGAGATCGGCAGTAGTGATGTCCTTGTTGATCCGGCGACGGAGCGCGTCGGTTGCAGCCTCAGGTGCAAAGGTGAACCCCGATCGATGACCGCCGGAAAGCGTGTCGGCCATTTCGACGGAGAAGGCATCGAGCCGTAGGCTGGGCAGCGAGATCGTGACGTGGCGCCCCTCGAGGCGTGCCAAGAGGCCAGGGACCAACTCATGAATCTGCGAATAGTCGGCCGATGATAGTGACAGCAGCGAGACATCCTCGAACCCGGTCGCATCGAGCGCGGCGATGGCGGCGTCGACCACCTCAGCCACGGGGCGTTCGCGGACCGGGCGGGTGATCGCGCCGGCCTGGCAGAAGCGGCAGCCGCGCGTGCAGCCACGCATGATTTCCACGAGCGCCCGGCTGTGCACAGTGCTGATATTGGGCACCAGTTGCCGCACTGGCGTCGGGGGAAGGGTGGGGAGCATACGTTTCAGCACGCGGCTGGGTGCCCGACCGTCAGTTGGGACGACAGCCTGAACAGCGTCAGGTGGCGTGGAACTCGACTCATAGAAGCGCGGGATGTAGAGCCCGGAGACGTCGAGCAGAGCCTCAAGCTGCGCCCGGCGCGGCATGTTGCGGTTGGCGCGCATCACGTCGACGAGCTCCAACAGCACGGCCTCGGCCTCGCCGATCACAAAGACGTCAAAGAAGTCCGCGATCGGCTCGGGGTTGAACGTGCCGTGACCCCCACCGACGATCAGCGGGTGGCGTTCATCGCGGTCCGCGGCGCGCACCGGGATGCCCGCGAGATCCATCAGGCTCAGGGCGTTCACGAAGAGTTGCTCGTAGGCGGTGCTGATCGCCAGGATATCGAAGTCCGCAACGGGCCGGTAGTCCTCCAGTGCGTACAGCGGGATCCCCGCGGCGCGCATCTGCGCGACCATGTCCGGCGCGGGCAGGTACGTACGGTGCGCCAACATGCCTGGAGACCCGTTCAGCAGGTCATACAGGATCATCAGCGCGAAATTCGACATGCCGATGTCGTAGAGGTCTGGAAAAGCCAGGCAGATGCGGATGTCCGCTGCATCCCAGGGCGTGCTGGTGGCGTTGTACTCACCGCCCACGTAGCGCCCGGGTTTCTGGACCAGGTGCAGAATCGATTCAACGCGTTCCCAGGGTATCGGGGCCCCCGAGCGCATGGTCTCACCGCGCTGAGCTAGCACGTGTCAGCGTCACTCACGACCTTGATCCAGATGCTGCGATGTCGAGGGCCGTCGAACTCGGCGAGGAAAATCCCCTGCCACTGGCCCAGGGCTGGTTCGCCCCCGTGCACAAAGATGAAGTGATCGTTACCCACCAGCACTGCCTTGATGTGCGCTGGGCTGTTGCCCTCGCCGTGCCGGTAGGGGAGCGTGTCCGGCACGATGCGGTCCAGGACCATCGCCACGTCAGCCTCAACCGTAGGATCCCAGTCCTCGTTGAGGACGATGCCGGCGGTGGTGTGTGGACAGTAGATGAAGCAGATGCCGTCACCCACGCCGGCTTCGGCGATCGCCGCTTTCACCTGCTCGGTGATGTCGATCAGGTCAACCTTGCTTCGCGTCTGTGTGTCGAGACGTATAAACATAGGGTCCTTTCAAGGAATCCGTCTGCGCAGGCAGGCCGCCGCTATGTCAGGAAATCGCGGAGCTTGCGGCTTCTCCCGGGATGGCGCAGTTTGCGCAGAGCCTTGGACTCGATCTGCCGGATGCGCTCGCGGGTCACGTTGAACGCCTGGCCGACCTCTTCCAGCGTGTGGGGGCGCCCGTCGCGCAAGCCGAACCGCATTTCCAGGACCTCGCGCTCGCGCTTGCCCAACTCGTCCAGAATCGTCTGGAGCTGCTCACGCAGCATGTGCATCGACGTTGCATCCATCGGCCCGGGCAGGTTCTCATCCTCAATGAAGTCTGAGAGCTCGCTGTTCTCCTCGTTGCCCACGGGGCTCTCAAGCGACATTGGCTCCTGTGAGATGCTGATGATGCGCCGGACCTTTGCCATTGCGCGCCGCAGCCGGCGTTCCAACGGGGCGTTCAGCGGGACGTGGGCTGCTCGAGCCTCGCGGATGGCTCGCACGTCCACTGCGTCGAGCACATCCATTTCCAGGGCGATCTCGTCAAGCGTGGGCTCACGGCCCAGCGTCTGCATCATCTGACGTTGGATGCGCATAAGCCGGTTGATCGTCTCAACCATATGCACGGGGATGCGGATCGTGCGCGCCTGGTCCGCGATGGCGCGGCTAATTGCCTGGCGGATCCACCACGTGGCGTACGTAGAGAATTTGTAGCCGCGCATGTAGTCGAACTTCTCAACCGCACGCAGTAGGCCAATATTGCCCTCTTGGATAAGGTCGAGGAAGTTGACGCCGCGACCAATGTAGCGCTTGGCGATGTTGACCACCAGCCGCAAGTTCGCTCGGACGAGCATCTGCTGTGCCTCAGCGGCGACGACGGCAACATGCTTCCACCAGTCGTAGACGTCCTCCGCCTCCGGCAGGTACTCGCGGACGTGGGCCACCGTGGGCCACCGTGGGCTCGTAAGGGTCTTTTGCTGGACGAACGCCACGAACTCCGGACGCATCAGGTACATCGACGTGGCTACGGTGAGCATCTCGGTCACAATCGGGCGCCACTGTGGGTCGTCGCCCCACTGGTTAGGCCCCATCAAGCGGTAGAGGTGCGACGGCACGTCCGAGATCAGGGCCTGTTGCTGTCCCTGGATCTCTGCCAGAAAGTCGGACGCCTCCGGCACCTCCAGGTTGGCGCGTCCGGCCAGGCGTGCTGCGTCACCCCAAGCCGTTCGCGCGTCCGTGTAGAGGGTGAGGAGCTGAGCCTCGAGCGCGTCGGGGGCTGCGTCAAGCATATTGATGGTCGCCACCATCTGCTCCAGCCGCGAGGCCGCTTCACGGATGATGCAGATCCAGACCTCCTGCGAGGGCTCCAGAAGGTCGACCCGGCCAATCTCGCGCAGATACATACGCACCGGGTCATCGACCATGTCCGAAGCGGTGCCCGACTCAATGAGCTGGACCTCGATCTCGCTGAGGTCATCGGCGGAAGGCTCATCATCCCACTCTAGGTCGGGAAGCAGATCACCGTTGCCCTGCCCGACCGGCTCGATCTCCTCCTCGGTCTCCTCGATGTCGACACCTTCATCTTCCAGATCGTCGGAGATCTCGCCCTCGTCTCCGTTCCACAGCTCGTCGTCTGCGGGTCCCGAGCCGGGTGCAGTAATCTTCGGTCTCGCCATACCTCTCCTTAGCCCAGAGCCGAACGCCGCGCTAGCGCAGACTGCACCTTGCGCAGCGCATCCGAAATGCGCATCACCGTCTGCTTCTCGCCGGCCACGACCTCCAGCTCGTTGTCGAGTTTTGCCGCGCCGAGGTTGCCGTTGGCTCGCTGCAACTCCTGCCGCAGCAGACGATCCCGCATCCGCAGCACCGTACGCGCGATGTCACGTTCCCACTGTGCCGGTGTCATGTCAGGCAGGGCCTGTGTATGCCACGCCTCAACAAGCTCTAGCATATCCGATGGCAGCGAATCAGCAAGTTCAAGATTGGGGTGTTCAGCCTGATGAGCCCAGACGACCCAGATGAGGCGATACTCGGGTGGGAAGTCGTCTTCGCCGAGGGGTTCCAGGTCCATCTGAGTTAGCAGCGCGTCAACCCTCGACTTGAGGTCGGGCATGCGTATCAGCAGCGAGAGCACGTGCGCCTCAAGGTCGGTGGGTGTCCGCGCCGGCGTGGTGCCCCGCACAGCGACCTGTGTCTTCACAGCCTCGGCACGATCCATCGCCCGCAGCCGGTCAAGGAGCCCTCGCGCATCAACGCCAAGGCGCTGAGCAATCTCCTGTGTGTAGGCTTCACGCTCGATGCTGTCTCCAATGTCGTTTAGCAGCGGCAGCATCGCATCAATGATCCGTGACTTAGCCTTGGGCTCGTCGGGCTTCTCCTGGGCCAACATGTGGTTGAAGTAGAAGCGCACCACAGGTTGCGATGCCGCGACAAGCGCCTCCCAACGCGCCGGGTCCTGTAGCACGAGTTCATCGGGGTCGAGCCCCGCAGGCAACGTCATCACGCGGATATCGGCCTTGAGCCGACCTTCATAGCCTACCAGGCCACGCGGATCAAACACCGCCTCCCAGCTTCGATCGAGGGTCTGCCGTGCCGTCTCCAGGCCCTGCAGCGTCCCGTGGACGCCCGCGGCGTCCGGGTCGAGCGCGAGGATGTAGTGGTGGGTCAGTCGCTGCAACTGGGCGAGGTGCGCCTCACTGAGCGCGGTGCCCATCGGCGCGACCACGTTTCGGAATCCGGCCTGGTGTGGGATCATCACATCCATATAGCCTTCGACGATGACCGCAGCGTCCTGATCCCTGATGGCGCGGCTGGCGAGGTGGTAGCCAAAAAGCACCTGGCCCTTGTCGAAGAGGATCGTCTGGGGCGAGTTTAGGTACTTGGGCTGCTGGTCGGACTGTAGCACGCGTCCACCGAAAGCGATCGGGCGCCCCCGCCGATCGTGGATCGGGATCATGATGCGGTCCCGGAAGCGGTCGTAGGTGCTGCCGTCGTCACGCTCGATGAGCATCCCGGCCTTGACCTGCTCCTCGACGGTGTACCCCTGGCCGATCAGATGGGTCCGCCCGGCATCCCAGGCATCCATGCTATAGCCCAACTGGAAGGTCTCGACCGTGGACTTGGTGAATCCGCGGTCGCGCAGGTAAGCACGGGCGTGGGCGGCCTGAGGCGCGGTCATGAGCAGCGTGTGGTAATAGGTCACTGCTGCGGTGAGGAGGGCTCGCAGCCGCTCGGCTTCGCTCTCGGTCTGGGCCTCCTGAGGCGACTGCTCGCGCAGCGTCACGTTCGCCTGGCGGGCAAGCTCCTCAAGGGCGGTGCGGAAGTCGTACCCGTTCATCTCCATCACGAAGTTGAAAATGTCGCCGCCGCGCTGGCAGCCGAAACAGTGCCACCGCTGATCGTCCGGGAAGACGTAGAACGAGGGCGTCTTCTCCGTGTGGAACGGGCACAGTCCCTTGAGGTAGCGGCCCGACTTTTGTAGGCGCACGTGTCGCCCGACGAGCTCGGTGATGTCCAGCCGCTCCTTGACCTGATCGATGACGCTCATACGGGATCTAGCGCAACTCCGTTTCCCAGCCGGTGACCTCGACCTGAGGCCAGGTGTCCTCTATCCAATGGACGGCATTCTCCAGGACCGTGTAGGCGTGGCTCGCCTCCGTGGTGACGGTCACAAGGGCAACGTCAGACGACCGCCACACATCGTGGTGATCGACTTCGGCAGCCGCGATCTCGAACTTCCGGCGGAGCTGGTTGAGCAGCGGCTTGAGCGACGCGCGCTTCTCTTTGAGGGAGGCAACGCCGGGCAGATAGAGGTGGATGGTGCAGGCAACGATGATCATCTAGGCGCTCTCTCTAGCGACAACCAGCGCAACACGCCCTCGTCACGGGCCCGATTGCCAAGCCCAGATTCGCTGCCTCGTCCGTTTGGGCCCATAGAGATGCGGACGGAACCAACTGTCGACGAGGGGGTGCGTCGTCACCGCCCATTTGGCGTGATGCCGGACCCCGGAGCGTCCCACCCGTGCTCACGGGGTTTCTGCGGTCATAATCCTCTGCGCAGCGGATTACTCAGGCTTGGCTTCAGATTCCTCGTCGCCCTCGCCCTTCTTGTCTTCGTCAGTCGCGACGCCTTCCTTGAACCCGCGAATGCCTCTGCCCAGCTCGGCGCCGATCTTGCCGATGCGACCGGGACCGAAGATCAGTATGGCGATCACCAGGATCAGAATCAGCTCGGGGACACCCAGGTTGCGAAACAGCATAGCAGTCTCCTCCTCAAACGGGCTTCCGTCAGGTGTGCCGAGTGTAGCGGGGATTGCTGGAAAGGCAAGCGGTCGGCGGGGACGGGCCATGTGGGACCGAGCGCTCGGGCCAGGACGCTTGCCCGCATGTCGCGGCCCGGAGATCGTCAGGCGACTGTGGGCGGGGGGGCACCGACTGCGTTCAGGAGGAGCCGGCGCAGGATGTCCTCGAACGGGATGCCGTACATATCGAGGATGACCGAGAGTGCGACGTCATGTTCGACTGGGCCGAAGGCGGGGTTGCAGTTCGAGTCGATGAAGTGATAGCGCCCTGAGTGGTCGACGCGGATATCGAACTTGCCGTAGTCGACCATCTTGGCCACGGAGAAGGCCTTGCGTACGTACTTCTTGAGCACGGAGTCGCTGCAGCGTCTGTACCGGAAGACGCTCCTCCCTTCGGTGAGCCATTGGTCCGCGAAGGTAAGGTAGACATAGCGGCTCTTGGGCTTGTTGAACACCTTCTCGGCGAGGAAGACGCGTTTTCTACGGTCCTGCAGCACGATGGCAGTGATCTCACGCCCACTAATGAATTCCTCCACGAGCACCGGCTGTCTGTAGGTGCCGATGAGGTAGCGCAGCCGGCGACGCAGGTGCTTGACGTTCTCCGAGACGGCATCGTCGGTGATCTCCACCGAGCCATGGATCGCGTTGAGCTTCGAGATCAGCGGGAAGCGGAGCAGCGGGTCCAGGCGGTCCTCAGGGGTGCTGAAGAGCTGGAAGTAAGGCACGGGCACGCCGTGCTCCTGGAGCAGCTTCTTGATTACGAACTTGTTTGTGTCCAACGAGAGTCCCAGTATCCCCGCGCCAGTGTAGGGTATTCCTAGCAGTTCCAGTACGCCAGGAATCGCCGAGGCCAGGCTCTCTTCGCCTTTCACTGAGTCGACGAGGTTGAGCACAACTCCTGGGGCGTCGCGCCGCAGCCGTTCGGGCAGCTCGGCGTTGCCTGGATGGAGTTGCACGGCGACGCCCAGCGATGCGAGGGTGTCGCCGATGCGCGCCGCATCCATCTCGGCGTCCTTCTCGGTGATGTACTCTTGCTCAGTGGGGAAATCCTCGCGGTGGACATCGCTGTAGGCGATACCCACGCTTGTTGGGAGGGTGGCGTCGGGGTCTATGGCAAGTTTCGTAAACCGCACGGCATGTCCTGTCAGTGGGATGGGCGCAACAGGTCAATGATACGATAGGAAGGGGAGAGGGCAAGTTGGCGTTGGACATCTGGATGGCGCTCAAGCCCTCCCGATGGTACAATCCTGCCCGAATCTATAGCGTGGAGGCCTGACGTTGATGCGTACGTTTACGGCTACGGTGAACGTGCCGGATATCCCCAAGATGATGACCGAGGAGTACCATGATCTGTTGGAGCAGTGCGTGCACTGCGGGTTATGCCTGGAAGCGTGCCCAACGTACGCCGTGTTCGGCACGGAGATGGACGCGCCGCGCGGGCGGATCGCGCTGATGCGCGCTGCGGTGAATGGTAAGATCGACCAGCAAGCATTCCTCACGACCTTCGCGGAGCATATCACGTTGTGCCTGGAGTGCCGCGCCTGCGAGACGGCGTGCCCCTCCGGCGTCCAGTACGGCAAGCTGATTGAGGGTGCGCGGATTGCGCTGGAGGACCTGCGTAGTCCCGGCATCGGCGAACGGTTAGCACGCTGGGCGGGGATGGCCCAGCTCATGCCGCACGTGGGCCAGATGAAGTTGCTGGCGCGGCTGATGGCGCTGTACCAGGCGCTAGGCTTGCAGACGCTGGTGCGCACGGTGAACGTGCTGCCCAAGCCGCTCAACGCGATGGAGGGTATCCTGCCGCCCATCACGACGCGTTTCACGGACACGAGCAAGCCTGCACCCGCGATCGGGGAGCGGCGCGGCACCGTGGCCTTCTTCTACGGGTGTATCCAGGAGGCGTTCCTGGCGGGCGTCAACGCCGCGACGATCCGCGTGCTGCAGCGGAACGGCTACGAGGTGCACTTCCCCCAGGCGCAGACGTGCTGTGGCGCTGCACAGTGGCACACAGGCGCTGAGTCGCTGGCAAAGGACCTGGCGCGGCGGAACATCGAAGCCTTCGCGCCCTACGACGTCGTCGTGAACAACGCCGGCGGCTGCGGTGCAACGCTTAAGGAGTATCCGGACCTCCTACGCGATGATCCCGAGTACGCTGAGCGCGCGACCGCGTTTGCAGCGAAGGTGCAGGACTTCAGCGAGTTTGCCTACCCGCATCTGCACAAGCCGCCGCGAGGGACGCTCCGGGTCCGCGCAACCTATTCCGACTCGTGCCACCTTCGCCACGGACAGGGCGTGATCGATCAGCCGCGGGAGCTGTTGCGTGGCATCGACGGGCTGACGCTGATCGAGCTCAAGCACCCGGATCGCTGTTGCGGCAGCGCCGGAATCTACAATATCGTTCAGAGTGAGACAGCAAACGCGGTGTTGGACGCGAAGATGGCGGAGATCGCCGCGACCGGCGCTGACATCATCGTGACCAGCAACACGGGCTGCCATATGCAGCTCGTCGCCGGCGTGCGGCGCTGGCGGCTCAACGCCAAGGTGCTGCATATCGCCGAGATGCTCGATCTGGCCTATCTGGCTGAGGAGCGACAGGGCGGGGCGGCACAGACGCCGAGCGCTCTGAAGCCGGCGGCGCAGCCGCAGAGCGGGCGAGTCGCCGGGCGTCGGAACACCTGGAGTCCGCGGCGGGAGCGGGTGGCGCGGCTGGATGCGCCGGTGCGGCACCCCAAGCCGCTGCTGCCGGCACCGAAGCTGCCCGAGCGATGGCTCGGGTGGCAGGCAAAGCGCCTGGCGCGTGCGCGTCGCGATGGGGCGCAGCTTTCCTCGCTGAAGGCGGTGCTGCAGCCTGGGCAGATCGTCGATGATCCGGTTGAGCTTCTGACCTACCTTGGCGATGGGGGGCTCGACCAGGGCGTGCCGATCGGTGTCGCTTTCCCCTATACCACCCTGGATGTGCAGTCCGTGGTGAGCTGGGGCGCCGAGCACGGCGTGCCCGTGGTGGCACGCGGTGCCGGAACGGGGCTGGCCGGCGGAGCGGTGGCGCTGCGTGGCGGGCTCCTGCTGCAGTTCTCGCATATGAAGCAGCTCCTCGACCTGGACGTGACAGGGCGGAGCGCGGTGGTGCAGCCTGGCATCGTCAACCTGACGCTTGATGAGATCGTGAAGGGGGAGGGCCTCTACTTCCCGCCAGATCCGGCGAGCGGACGCGCCGCTACGATCGGTGGCAACATCGGCGCGAATGCCGGTGGGCCACACTGTTTCAAATACGGCGTTATGACCAACTATGTCACGGGGCTGGAGGTCGTGCTTGCCGATGGACGGCGGGTGAAGCTGGGTGGGCGCGCGCTGGACGCACCTGGGCTGGACCTCGTGGGATTGTTCACCGGGGCCGAGGGAACCCTGGGCGTAGTTACCGAGGCGGAAGTGCGGCTGGTGCGGAACCCACCCGCGACGAAGACGCTCCTGGCGGCCTTTGACTCGGTCGAGCAAGCCGGGGAGGCGGTGTCGGCAGTCATCGCCGCAGGGCTGGTGCCCGCGACGATGGAGATGATGTGCCAGAAGATGATGCGCCTCGTCGAGGACTACACGCATCCGGGACTGCCCGTCGAGGCGGGGGCCGTGCTGATCATCGATATGGACGGGTATCCCGAGAGCCTGGGCGCTCAGATCGATGAGGTCGTCGCCGTACTGAGTGCGCACCGCGCGGTGGAGCTCCGCGTGGCCAAGTCCGAGGCGGAGCGCACGCAGATCTGGTACGCGCGGAAGAGCGCAGCGGGCGCCCTGGCCCGCGTCGCTCTCGACCACTACACCGTGGATGGGTCGGTGCCGCGCAGCAAGCTGGGTGAGACGCTGCGCGAGGTGATCAAGATCTGCGATGACCTCGATCTGCCGGTCGTGTTCCTGGTCCACGCGGGTGACGGCAATCTGCATCCCATGGTATTGGTACAGGACCCGAACGATGCGGAGTTTCTGGCGCGGCTGCACGAGGGCGGGCGCCGCATGGCGGCCCTCTTCGTGTCGCTCGGGGGGACGATCACGGGCGAGCACGGCGTCGGTATCGAGAAGCAGGAATTTATGGCGCTGATGTATGGCGAGGAGGAGCTCGCCGCGATGCACGAGATCAAGGCGCTCTTCGACCCGACTCAGCAGCTCAACCCGGATAAGGTGTTTCCCAAAGGGCAGACCTACGGTGCATGCACGCTCATTGATGAGGCGCATCCGCTCGACGTGACCTCGCACGTTGTGACGCCTGCGAGCGCTGAGGAGGTATCCGCCGCGATATGCGGACTGAGCGCGGCGGGACGACGGATTCGCGTCCGTGGAAGTGGCGCGAAGTCGCTCGACTTGCCCGTGGATGGCGTCGTGCTGAGCTCGGCGGCGCTCGCGGGTATCCGGACATACGCGCGCGACGATCTGTATGTGACAGTGGGCGCCGGTACGCGGCTTGCGGATCTGCAAGCTGCGCTGGCGCCCGATGGCATGTGGGTGCCGCTCGTCTCCCCGTGGCCCGAGGCGACAATCGGCGGGATCGTGTCCACCGCCCTTAATGCGCCGCTTCGGATGCGTTACGGGGGGATTCGCGATCTCGTCCAGGCGCTCCACGTTGTGCTACCTGATGGACGTGCGCTCTACGTGGGCCGCCCGGTGATGAAGAACGTGGCCGGCTATGATCTGGTGAAACTCTTCGTCGGGTCTCATGGATCACTGGGGATGCTCACGGATGTGACGTTCAAGCTGATGGCGCGGCCCAGGCAGTCGCAGACCCTGTCTGTGGTGGTCCCGTCGTGGGTTGAGGGGCTGCGGTGGGCTGGAATGCTCTCAGAGGCTGCTCTGGTGGCCTCGGCGGTCCTGGTGGGTCAGAAGCCGGATGCCCGCGATGGGCTCAGCCTATGGTACACGGCTGAAGGTCTGCCGGAGGACGTCGAGGCGGAGCTGGCCGGCGTGAGGGCGATACTGCAACGGGCTGGAGCGCCGGAGCCGGACATGATATCGACCGACGGCAACGCACTGTGGGCGAGGTGGGTGGGGGCGGGCTTTTTCGGGCCCGAAGATCTGCTTATGCGCGTTGGCGTCGCGCCAAAGGACTTCACCACCGCTGCGCGGGCGATCCTACCCGAGCTCGGGCGGGCGTGTATGTTGGCAGATACGCCCAACGGGCACCTTTACCTGCGTGGTGGGTTCGACCTCACGCGCGTCCGAGCGGCGGCGCGGGCTTTGGGAGGATATGCCGTGGTGCTGGGCGCGGCGCAGCTTGGCGTGGATGTGTGGGGCGATGCGCCGGATGGACTGGATCTGATGCGCGCGATCAAGGCGCAGTGGGACCCGATGGGCGGGTTCAACGAAGGTGCGTTCGTTGTGTGAGGACAGAGTCGGGACAAGGGAATCGGGCCGAGGTGTACACACGATGTGCAGTTCCGTGCCTCTGCGGCCTTGCGTGAGGTGAGTCAAGCCAGGAAAGGATAGAGCTATGGCAAACGAGGTGAGTCGGGTTCCGGTGGCGGTTCTTCAGCGGTTTATGACTGATGTGTTCAGGGCGCAGGGCGTGGGCGAGGAGGATGCGGCGATCTGCGCCGAGGTGCTGATCACATCGGACCTCCGCGGCATCGAGTCTCACGGCATTGGCCGGCTCAAGTACTACTACGACCGCATCCAGGCGGGGATTCAGTTTCCGGCGGCGCAGATGGAGATCGTGAAGGAGACCGAGACGACGGCGTTGGTGGATGCACACCACGGGATGGGGCACCCGACCGCCTACCGGTCGATGGAGCTGGCAATCCGCAAGGCGCGTGCTTTTGGGATAGCCGGTGTGGCGGTGCGCAATGCGACGCACTTCGGCATTGCTGGTTTCTACCCGCTGATGGCGGCTAAGGAGGGGATGGTTGGGATGGCCTTCACCAATGCCCGACCCTCGATGGCGCCGACGTTTGGCGTCGAGCCGATGCTCGGAACCAATCCTATCGCCTTCGCGGCGCCCTCCGATATGGCCTTTCCGTTCTGCTATGACGGAGCGACGACCATCGCCCAGCGTGGCAAGATCGAAGTGGCTGCGCGGGCGGAAAAGCCCGTTCCCGCGGGTTGGGTGATTGACGATAAGGCGAACCCGATGACGGATCCTGCGGCGATCCTCGCGGCATTGCCCGATGATCTCGCGTCGATGCTGCCGTTGGGCGGGATGGGCGAGCTGCTTGCGGGGTACAAGGGCTATGGCCTGGCAGTCATCGTCGAGATTCTGTCGGCGGGGCTATCGGGCGGACCGTTCATGAAAGGGCTGACGGGCATCAACGAGGATGGGTCGCAGCGTCCGCATATGCTGGGTCAGTTCTTCCTGGCGATCGACGTAACGCACTTCGTACCGCTAGAGCTTTTCAAGGCGATCGTGGGGAATATGGCGCGCTCGCTCCATGATTCGCGCAAGGCACCGGGTGCGGAGCGCATCTACGTCGCCGGCGAGAAGGAATACGAGCGTGAGATCGCGGTTCGCGAGAAGGGCGTGCCTATGAATCCAAACCTCCGCAAAGAGCTGGTTTTCCTGCGCGACAAGCTCAATGTGCTGGGGTACGAGGCCTACTTCTAATCGCTGACTCACAAGGAGGAATCTATGATCAGTGCGGGTAACGTCTACTTGGCCGTCGATCTCGGCGCCGAGAGTGGGCGCGTCGTCGCGGGGCATTTCGACGGCAAGCGCATCGCTCTCGAGCCTCTGCATCGCTTCCCGAATGGGCCTGTTGATGTGCAGGGGACGCTGTTCTGGGACGTCTTGCGGCTCTGGAGTGACATCAAGATTGGCCTGGGTAAGGCCGCGGCGGAGTACGGCGACCGCATCGTGGGCATCGGTCTCGATACCTGGGGCGTGGACTATGGGCTCCTGGGGCGCGACGGCACGCTCCTCGGAAACCCGTATCACTACCGCGACAGTCGCACCGATGGGATGATGGAAGCGGCGTTCCGCAGAGTGCCCCGCGGTGAGGTCTTTGCACGGACGGGCATCCAGTTCATGCAGCTCAACACGCTGTTTCAGCTCGTGGCGATGGTAGAGGCCGGGTCGTCGGTCCTCGACGTTGCCGAGACGCTGCTGACGATGCCCGACCTGATCAACTACTGGCTCACAGGTCGCAGGGCCAACGAGTTCACCATCGCGACAACGACGCAGTGCTACGACCCGCGGGCCGGCGATTGGGCCTATGGGATGCTGGAGAAGCTGGGGATTCCCACGCGATTGTTCGGCGCCATTGTGCCGCCGGGCACGGTGCTAGGTCCGCTGCAGGCGTCGGTGGCGGCGGAGACGGGGTTGGGCGCAGTGCCCGTGATTGCGCCGGCGACGCACGACACCGGCTCCGCGGTGGCGGCTGTGCCGATGGACCCCGACAACGCCATCTACCTCAGCTCGGGTACCTGGTCGCTGATGGGGGTCGAGTCGAAGGCCCCGATCATCGACGACCGGATGCTCACCTGGAACTTGACCAACGAGGGCGGCGTGGATGGCACGTTCCGCATCCTCAAGAACATCATGGGCCTGTGGTTGGTGCAGGAGTGCCGTCGTGAGTGGCAGCGTACCGGCGAGGACTATGACTATGGAGAGATGGTCGAGATGGCGGCGGCGGCGCCGGCTTTTGGCCCGATCGTGTCACCAAGCGACTCGCGATTCCTCGCCCCGGGCGACATGACCTCGCGCATCCGGGCGGCATGCCGGGATGTGGGCCAGGCGCCTCCCGAGTCAAAGGGCGCAATCCTGCGCTGTGCGTTGGAGAGCCTGGCGCTGGAGTACCGCTGGGTCGCCGAGCGGCTCGATGAGCTCACAGGCAAGCGCCTCGGCACGATCCACATCATCGGCGGCGGCGCGCAGAACGAGCTGCTTGACCAACTGGCAGCCGACGCAACCGGGCGCACCGTGGTGACCGGGCCAATCGAGGCGACGGCGCTGGGCAATGTGCTCGTCCAGGCCAAGGCGCTGGGCCACATCGGCTCGATCGCCGAGGGACGCGAGGTGGTGAAGGCGTCGTTTGAGCTGAAGACGTTCGAGCCGCGCGACACGGCGCGGTGGGACGACGTCTACGCTCGCTACCTGCAGATTCGCGGGGAGTAGGGTGGACGCTGCGGCGACCTATGGCTTCGACCCGACCTACGGCTACGATCGGGATGCGCTGCTAGCGGTCGGCCTTCCGCCACGGCCCAGAGACTTCGAGGAGTTCTGGCGGGACACGGCTGAGCAGACGGCGCGTGTCCCGCTGCGCCTGGATGTGACGTCGCTGGAGGGCTCCGATGCACGGCAGCGCCTGCAGCGGGTTGACTTCGACACGTGGGGTGGTTACCGGATCGGCGCCTGGCTTGTCTCACCCGCAGAGGGTGAGCCGCTCTGCGGCGCTGTTGTAGGGCACGGCTATGGTGGGCGCGATGCGCCGGACTTCGACCTGCCGCTCGACCGTGTCGCCGCGATCTTCCCGTGCGCGCCCGGGTTCAACCTCTCGGCGCGGCCCGACCTGCCCGCCACGTCCGACCGTCACGTTACACACGGCATTGCCTCGCGCGACACCTATATTCTGCGGCCCTCGGTCGCCGCGCTCTGGTCAGCTGCCACGGCGCTACTCACGCTCTATCCTGGCGTGGAGGAGGGACTTGTCTATATCGGCGGGAGCTTCGGCGGCGGACTTGGAGCGCTGGCGCTGCCGTGGAACCGGCGCTTCGTACGGGGGCATCTGGTCGTGCCCACCTTTGGGCATCATCCGATCCGGCTGCAGTGTTCGAGCGTGGGAAGCGGGGAGGCGGTGCGCCGCTACCACGCGGCGCATCCTGAGATCGAGTGGGTTCTCACCTACTACGACGCGGCGACAGCGGCGTCGTTCATAGACATCCCGGTCCTGGTCGCCCCGGCACTGGCCGACCCCGCTGTGCCTCCGCCGGGTCAGTTCGCCGTCGCGAACGCGCTGCGTCACCGCGAGCTCTTCCTCCTCAGCGCGGGCCATATGCCCTATGCCGAGGAGGCTTCCGAGGCGGCAGCGCTGCGGGCCTCACAGGAGCGCTGGTTCTGCGGCATCGGCTCGTAGGGCGCAGGATGCTCCGTCCCTACAGTCTCGCGCGCTGATCCGCGATCACCTGCTGCAGCGTCTCATCTAATGGGATGCCCGGCGCCCAGCCGGTTGTTTGCCGGATCTTCGTGATATCCGGGACGCGACGCTGCATGTCTTCGAAACCGGGCTCGTAGGCCTCGGCATAGGGAATAAGGGTGATGTCTTCAGGGGAGCGACCTGTGAGGGCCAGGATGCGCTGCGCGAGGGCGAAGATGCTCACCTCGTCGGTCGAGCCCACGTTGAACACCTCACCCACCGCCTCGGGGCTCTCGACCAGGCCGATGAGTGCCGCGACTACGTCGCGGACATTGCAGAAGCAGCGCGTCTGTTGTCCGTCACCGTAAACGGTGAGCGGCTTGCCCGCGAGTGCCTGGGCCACCAGGCGTGGGATCACCATGCCGTACTGCCCCGACTGTCGCGGGCCTACCGTGTTGAAGAGCCGAGCAATCACCACAGGCAGCCCGTGCTGCTTGTGATGGGCAAAGGCCAGAAACTCGTCGATGGCCTTTGAGTCGGAGTAGCTCCAGCGCGCCTTCGTCGTCGGCCCCAATAGCCGGTCGTCATCTTCGGCGAAAGGGACCCTCACGCCTTTTCCGTAGACCTCGGAGGTCGAGGCGATCAACACCTTCCGGCGATAGCGCGCTGCGGCCTGGTACACGCTGTGGCTTCCCAGCACATTGGTCTCGATCGTGCGGACGGGGTCGTGGACGATCAGCTCAACGCCCACCGCCGCTGCCAGGTGGATGATGACGTCGCACTCGCTTGCCAGGCGATCCATCACCAGCGCGTGCGTGATGGTATCGATCGCGAAGCGGAAACGGGGATGGTCGGTGAGGGGGGCGATATTCCCGAAGCGTCCGGTCGACAGGTCGTCGATGACCGTGACCGTCCCACCGCGAGCCAGCAGTGCTTCGGCGAGGTGCGATCCGATGAACCCGGCGCCGCCGGTGATCAGCGTGTGGTAGGTGTGTGTCTGTTCGTCCATAGCTGCCAAGTATAACACAGCACCGGTGTAATGCGGACAGCCGGCACGCTCCGGCGAGGATGTAGACCGGATCGTCGCTTGTCAGCGCTCTGACCTGGCAGAACAGAGCGCACGATTCACCAGTGGTCCCTAGCGCCACGGTCCAACCGAGCCGGGCTACACGGCCTTACGGAGCACGCAGCTCAGGTATACGGTGCTGCCGCTCGTGAACTGCTCGTGGATTCGAGAGCCCGGCACACCCGCGAACTCACCCAGCATTCTCGTGAGCCAACGTGGGGCCGACGCGCGAATCTGCGCGAGCTTGTGCGCGTTGTCCAACACCAGCGCGGCAATGATGTTGTGCGTGATGTCGGTCTGACTGAGGCACTGCAGGCCTGCTGCGTCGAACGCTGCGAGCAGCGCGTCCAGATCCCTACGCCTCCGGAAGTCCGCGAACAGCAGGTGCCCACCGGGACGCAGAACGCGCACGACCTCCAGCAAAAAGCTCCGTATCGATCCGTAGCAGTGGGAGGATTCTACGTTCACCACTGCGTCGTAGCTGGCATCGTCGAACGGTAACTGTTCAGCATCGCCGTGCACGAAGCGCAGCCCGGCGCCGGTGTGGATCCGTTGGCACAGCGCCACGGCTGGCTCGGAGTAGTCCAGGCCCACCATCTCCGCCGGCTGCATCGCTCGTAAGAGGTACTCTGAGCCACCGCCGCGCCCGCTGCCCACCTCCAGTACCTTTCGTCCAGATAGGTTGTTAGCGCCGACGACGTGGCGATAGAGCTGGATGCAGTAGCGGTTCGGCTCATCGCTGGGATCAAGTATGGGAACCGGCTCGGTTGGGTCGACCGGGGCGTACCCGTAGTTCATGAACGTCCAGTCCTGGCGCGGCGCGAAACGCGCAAGCAGCGAGTACATCGCGTGACGAGAGGCCCGCCGGAATGCGGGCCATTGCTTGCACGAGTAGGCGTAGAGGAGCGCTACGAGGCCCGCACCCAGTCCGGCGCGTTCCTTCGCATGTGTGGTCAATCATTCCTCACTATCAGTGAGTGGTAAAGTGGCACAGTCCGACGCTGGGATGATGTCAGGATTCGAGCGATAGGCACGCGTATGTGGCGACAAGGCACGTTTCAGCGGTCAGCCAGGCCGTCGGCGCCCAGCGGCGCGGGGTCTGAGGCGCTCCGTTCACCGTTCCGGGCGAGCAGGTACCGCCCCAACGAGCCGCTCAGGCCTGACGCGACGCGCTCGGGGTGCGCCGTGATCAGCGCCGCCAGCTTGTGAACGGGGAGGAAGACGATCGCCAACAGCTCTTCGTCGCTCGCGCCAAGCCGCATCCAATCGACTTCGCTCAGGCGTCCGCGAAAGACCGTGCGATACTCGACGTTAACTCCGTCTAGGTCGGCATAGGTATAGCTGCCCAGGCACGTCAGATCCTCGACCGCGTTCAGACTCACGTTGAGCTCCTCTCTGAGCTCCTTGCGCAGCGCATCCTCAACGGTTTCGAGGCCCGCCACGTGACCCGCGGCGGGAAGGTCGAAGAGGCCGGGCGCCTCGGGCCTATTGAGGCCGCGGACCTGCAACACGGTGTGGTCGAGCAGCGTCGGGTGGTCGAGGAGGAGGTGGACCGTACGGTGGCGGAAGCCCGCGGCGTGGCAGAGCCAGCGCGAGATGAGGACGGCTCGGCGCCCGTCAGGCAGCGTCGCCTCGCGGAACCAGCGGCCCAGTTCAGGCGCTTTCTGGACAGCCCGGCGCAAGTCCGCGAGCGTCGTAGCATTGACGGCGACCGGCTCGCCGGTCCGGTCAACGCACAGCAGCGCTTCCACGCGTTCGTACTCTGCGCCGAACGCCTCCAGGAGCTTCGGATCGCGCTGGGCTTCGGCGAAGAGGTGCGTCGTTGCCCGGAAGGCGGCGTCGGTCATACGCCCGTCGTCGGCGCGGACGGTCTGGCGAAGCGCGAGTATGGGGTGTGCGTCCACGGCCACGGATCACCTCAAGATCCGAATGGTGCGTGCGCAGTATAGCGCCAGCAGCAGGCGCGGCAAACAACCGGCCTCTGCTGCGCCCAAGGCTTGCCTAATAGCCTTGGGCGCGATAGTATGCTCGTCATGCTCGAGAACCTGACCCCTCTGCCTGAAGTGAATATGCTGGTCGCCGAGGTGCTGGCCGGCGCGCAGGCGATACTCGGCGAGCGCCTGATCGGGATGTATCTCGACGGGTCATTGGCGGCGGGTGGCTTCGACGAGGCCAGCGACATCGACTTCGTCGTTGTAGTCGATCGCGCTGCGGCGGAGGATGACTTCGTGGCCCTTCGGGCGTTGCACGACCGGATATCCACGATCGACGTCCCCCTCGCGATCCAACTAGAGGGGTTCTACGTTCCTGCCTCAGCTCTCAGGCGCGGCGACCCGTCGCGCACCCGCTGCCCGAACCTGGAGCGGGGCTTGGGCGAGCGGCTCAAGTGGGTGGACCTTGACCTCGGCTGGACGATCCACCGGCACGTCCTGCACGAGCACGGGATCACGGTGGTGGGACCCGATCCGCGCAAGCTTGTCGAACCGGTCACGCCCGATGAGCTACGACAGGCCGTTACGATGTTCGCGGACTGGCTGGGGGGACTTCGTGACAACCCTGGTCAGATGGCATCCAGGGGTTACCAGTCATACATCGTCCTCACGCTGTGCCGGATTCTGTATACGGTGGCGCACGGAGACGTGGTATCCAAGGCCACCGCGGTGGAGTGGGCCCGCGAGACGGTGGGGGCTCGCTGGGCGCGTCTGATCGACAATGCCTGGGAAGGGCGGCGCGGACCCGATGGGCCGCCGGCGCCCGACGCGGTGCGCGAGACGCTCGCGTTTATCCGGTATGTGCTGGGAACGCAAGGAGGTGCCGGGGAATGACCACACGAATGCCTGCGATCTTCTTCGGGCACGGCAACCCGATGAACGCGATCTCGGATAACGCCTATTCACGCGGATGGGCGGCGGTCGGCGCCTCGGTGGGACGACCGGAGGCCGTGCTCTGCATCTCGGCCCACTGGTATTTGCCCGCAACGCTGGTGACGGCGATGCCCGTACCGCGGACCATCCACGATTTTGGCGGTTTTCCCCGGCAGCTCTTTGAGGTCGAGTATCCCGCACCAGGTTCGCCCGATCTTGCCCGGCGGGTGCAGGCGTTGCTGTCACCGACACAGATCGGCCTGGATGAGCGTTGGGGCCTTGACCACGGGACCTGGTCTGTCCTGTGCCACGTCTTCCCGAGTGCGGATATCCCGGTCGTGCAGTTGAGCATCGATGAGACGCAGCCCGCAGCCTTCCACTATGAGCTCGCGAGGCGCCTCGCGCCGCTGCGGGATGAGGGCGTCCTTATCGTGGGCAGTGGCAACCTCGTGCACAACCTGCATTCGTACGCTTGGGGCCAGCAGCGTGTTGAGCCCTATGACTGGGCGGCCCGGTTCGACCAACAGGCTCGGGCGCTGCTCGGTGCGGCTGATCACGCACCGCTTATCGCGTACCAGACGTTGGGTCGCGACGCGCAGTTGTCGATCCCAACGCCGGACCACTACCTGCCCTTGCTCTACGTGATCGCCCTGCAACACGAGGACGAGGCAGTGAGTTTCCCGGTCGAGGGATTCGATGGGGGCTCGATCTCGATGGCGGCGGTGCGGATCGGGTAGTGGACCGGAGACGGACCAGCCGCC